>JBJMWN010000136.1:0-13929 GCA_045810085.1 Povalibacter sp.
AGGCTGAAGCCTGACCCACAGAAAGAAGTCAGGTTGTGATCGCTGTGGGTTCGACTTCAGCTGTGGGTTCGACTTCAGTCGAACATCTTTTCGTCAGGCTGAAGCCTGACCCACAGCAAGAAGGGCTGAAGCCGGACTCACACCAGGAACTGGGATCGGCTCAGGCAAACGCGCTGAGCGGATTTGCGATACGTTCCATCTCGTAACCCACGGTCTGCTGAGTCACCGGATCAACGATCGGATTGCCGCGCTTGAATGCGCCTGTCTGGATCGCGTACTGACCGAACGTGCTTTCAAGGTCCGCTGTCTGCAGTGACAGTTCGCCCGTGCTCTCACGGATCAGCACCTGAGCTCGATCTGATTCGTCGAGTAACCAGCCGACCACTTCACATTTCGTTTGCATGTTGACGTGCCCCTCTGAGTCCTGGATGGACTGAGTGCAATGGCCGTGCCACTGAATCAGGCACTCAGGAATCAAGCAGTTGCGCACACTGCATCGCTCGAAACCAGGTGACGCTGAATGTCACCTTGCGACTGGCGGGCAACGGCGGTCACAACTCGACGCCTAATGCAGACAGGAAATCGCAGAGTTCTGATCGACCACCGGAGCAGCCTTTGGCGTCGTGTCACATGCGCGGTTTACTATGCCGCGATTGCCTTCGATGACTTTGGATGACGCGATGAAACGAACTGCATTGACGCTTTCCTGCTTCTTCTGCATCGGATCGACTCTCGCCGCTCCGGCAACTGCGCCGAAGCTGCTCGTGACACTGGTGGTGGATCAATACTCGGCGGACCTGTTTACCGAGTACCGTCCTCTCTATAAGGAAGGGCTGGCTCAATTGGCAAATGGGGTGGTGTTTCCACGCGGACATCAAAGTCATGCAGCGACCGAAACCTGCCCGGGACATTCGACGATTCTGACGGGAGCGCGACCCGCGCGGACCGGGATCATTGCGAACGACTGGCAGGATCCGTCGCTTTCCCGTACGAACAATGGCAACGAAACGTTCACGATCTACTGCGCAGAGAAGCCGGGCTCAGCAGGGAGTGATGCGCGCAAGCAAGTCATCTCGCCGGATGCGTTACGAGTGCCTACGCTCGGCGATCGCATGAAAGCAGTGGACAGCAAGGCGCGCGTCGTTGCGGTATCTGGAAAAGATCGTTCGGCCGTGATGCTGGGCGGTCACAACGCAGATCTGACTTTGTGGTGGACCAACGCGGGATTCGTCACGTATGCAGATCAAACTTCCCGCGTCCCGGCGAGCATCAACGGAAAGATCAACGATGCGTTTCGCGCGTCCTATAAGAAGGGCATGACGGCGAGCTTGCCGCGCGAGTGTGCGTCGCGATCGCACGCATCGAAGATCACCGATGATTTTTCGCTGGGAACCTTGCAAGCCATCAAGCCTGAGTCAAGACGCTGGCGCGCAAGTCCCGCACTCGATTCCTTCACGGTCGATGTCGCGCTCGCAGCGCTGGATGAATTGCAATTAGGACGCAGAGATACCACGGATCTGCTCGCGATCAGTCTTGCGGGTACCGACTACGTCGGCCACTACTTCGGTACGGAAGGTGCGGAGATGTGTGCGCAGCAAGTGGCGCTCGATCATGTGATCGGTCGCGTGCTGAGCGAACTGGCGAAGCGAAATATTTCTTTCGCGGTCGTGCTCACAGCTGACCATGGTGGCGTCGATGTCACCGAACGTAATCTTGAACGAGGTGTGGCTGCGCAACGAATGGATACTGCGCTGCTGCCCCAGAACATGAATGCAGCCTTGGCGAAAGAGCTGGGGACGAAAGGCCCGTTGCTGCTGGGGAGCGATGAGTTCACGAGCGATGTGTATCTGTCGCCGAAAGTATCGAGCGCTCAGAGGACGCGGGTGCTCGATGCAGCACGGCGCCTCTACGAAGGTCATCCGCAGGTTGCGGCGGTATTTTCGAAGAACGAAATGATTGCTGCGGAACGCCCCACCGGAACGGTGGATGAGTGGTCCCTGCTTGAGCGAGCCAAGGCGAGCTTCGATCCGCAGCGCTCAGGCGATCTCATCGTGCTGTTGAAGCCTTACATCAATATTTATCACTTGCCGAAAAATTCGGAGACCGATTACGTGACAACGCATGGCTCGCCGTGGGGTTACGACCGTCGCGTGCCGATCATCTTCTGGTGGCCAGGCATCCAAGGGTTCGAACAGCCCACACCGATTGAGACAGTGGACATCGCACCGACACTTGCACAGCTGATCGGGCTGAAAATTCCGGCAGACGAAATCGACGGACACGCGCTGGAGATCGAGCGCAAGTAAACGTCGGCGCTGTTCAGCGAGGCGCGGCTGCTTTTCAGTTTGAAGATGGGATCAGCGCGTGGTGAATAGGCTCGATCCAGCGATCTTTGTCCAGATCGTAGACGATGAAGTCGCTGTCGAACTGCCAGTAGGCCCATGCCCAACCTCGCTTCTCGGCGGCTCGTGCAACGAAGTCCGTGTACGCCACGCGTGAGGGCATCGGGCCTTTATCGTAAGCGCCAAATTCCCCTAACAAGATCGGACGATCGTGTTTCTCGCTCCAGGCCTGCACTTCATCGAAGTCTTTCTCCACGGCCGCGCGTTCCTCCGGCGTGCCCCAGGTAACGCCGAGCTCCTTGTTTTCGGGAGCCCACCGCGCGCCCTGGTGCGTGAAGCGCATGGGCAGGTAATAGTGAACCGTGACGATCAGATGCTTGTCACTCCTGGGAAGCTCGAGCTTGTCGAGCCAATGCACATTGTTCCAATGCGCGGGTCCGACGATCACGTTACGTGTCGGATTGGTCTTGCGGATCACCTCGAGCGCATCGGCCAGTAACGAATTCCATTGTTCATCCAGAATTCCGTTTGGCTCGTTGAGGATTTCGAAGACGACGTTCTGAGAGGCCTGCTGGTAGGCCCAGCCGACTTGCTTCCAGAACGCGAGCAACTTGCGATGGCATGCCTCGTAGTCGCGAGCGCATCCGTTGTAGTCGTGCTCATCGAGAATGACGGTGAGGTCCTGCTTCAGCGCTGCCTCTACCAGCTCATTGAGCGTTGCGAACCACTGTTCGGGAAGCTTGTCGTTCTCCTCCATATGTGAGAAGGCTTGCAGCACGATTCGCACGGAGTGAAATCCGCCATCCTTGATGGTCTTCATATGGCGCAACTGAAAGCGCGCCTTCGAAGGATCCTTCCACAAAGGATCGTAGCCGACTATGTTTACGCCGCGCATCATTGTCGCTACTTGTTTCCCGGGCGACAGCCCATCGTCCGCTCGGCTCATGAGCGGCGCGGCAATCAGCAGCACAAGCAACGCAACGATCTTTTGCATTTAGGTCGGCTCCTCGAGGAAGCCGACGATGCCGATGCGGACTTACGCTGTCAACGCCACTGCGCGATGCATATGAATGAAGTGAAGCGCTACTGAAAAAATGCATCAGGCGGAATCAACCGCAGAATGGCCTCCGGCCCATGCTGCACGAGATCTTTGGAAATCTCCCCTGCAAGGAACGACTGAGCGGTTGCTGGCAGTGACTGGCGCAACAATCCAAGCATCTTGGGAGGAGCAACGAGCATCAGCTTGTCGAACTCGTTCTGAGCGCGTGCGTGATCGATGCGATGAGCGACTTCCTTGGCGAACAGTTCAACGTCGTGCCGTTCGGTACTGCGCTCGCCATCGACTCCGTGATGATGACCTTGAGCGGGACCGCTGCCGTGTGAGACGCCGGATGCACCTCCGAAGCGGCGGCCTGCACGATCTGTTTCAAGATCTGTGTCTCTCATTCCAGCCTTCGAGTTCTGTACTGAACCGCGCGGCGTCAACGGGCCGTTCGGATTCAGAACGTCGAAGAAGTTCGCCTGGCGTTCATCGGCCACCACAATTCGCAGGTTCATGTCTTACCTCCGGCGTCTGGATTCGAACCTAGACTAAAGCAGTGATTACCACCTATGTTCCGTGAGTCTGCCGGCGCGAGTATTGGGCCAGCGTCCGTCAATTGCCTTCGTCCATCACGCGCCGTTGCGCCGTATGCAGGCGCTCGCTGACAATCGCCGGCATGCCACATCAAGCCCTTGCAGCCGAAGTTCGCCGACTGGTTGGCGCTGATGGACTTTGCATTGAGATCTACGATCACGGCTGCGTGCGTCGAATCGATCACGGCTCGACCATGGTCAATCTGTTCCTGGCGAACGCGCTGGAACCGGGCCCGACCAACCTTTATCTGCGCATTCACTCGACGCACGGTGGAGTGGAGCTCGCGCGTTTGCTGGGTCCTTCCTCTGGCACACGAGGTCGGCGGGTCGCGCAGAATCGATGGGTAGGCGTCGGGATGTGGCAAGGCATCCGCTACTCGGTTGCACTGCAACTCTCGCATCAACAACCTTGTTGGTTCTGGCATGTCAATCTCGAAAACACGAATGACATCGAGTTGCAGGTCGATGTCATCTACACACAAGACGTGGCGCTCGCGCCATACGGGAGTGTGCGGCTGAATGAGTACTACGTCAGTCAGTACGTCGATCACACTCCGCTCGACTTCCAGGATCACGGTTGGGTGGTCGCCTCGCGGCAAAATCTTGCAGCTGAAGGTCGCAATCCCTGGTGTGTGATCGGATCACTCAGAAACGCTGCGGCCTATGCGACCGACGCGTTGCAGGTTCATGGTCTGACTCAGCGCGGCGCAACCTCGTCTTCGGGCCTGATCGATGGCCTGCCTGCAACACGTCTGCAGCACGAACATTCAATGGTTGCCCTGCAGGATCAACGCGCTGCTCTTCCAGCCCGTGGGTCCCTGCAATTTGGTTTCTATGGCGCTACTAAGCCAGATCATCCTGCTGCTTCGTCCACTGCGGATCTCGTCGCTGCAACGGATGCGATCCAGCTGGCCGAGGCCGTCTATTCGCCTGTAGCGAGCGACACGCGTGCGGATCCTGCCAGCGCCGTGTCCGCGGCCAACTGGTTCACCGCGGCGCCGGCTCTGAGCGTGCTCAAGCCGAGTTCGATGATGCTGCGTGGCTTGTTTCCCGGTGAGTGGCGACACAAGGAGGTCGATTCGGATGGCAGCATTCTTTCTTTCTTCTACGGCGCAGATCGCCATGTAGTGTTGCGCGACAAAGAACTGCGCGTGCAGCGTCCGCACGGACATCTGCTGCGCACTGGTCGAGCTGCCATTCCCGATGAAAGTGCACTGACATCCACAACGTGGATGGCGGGTGTCTTCAACTCGATGCTCACGCAGGGACACGTCAGCATCAATCGCCTGCTATCGACAGTGCATAGTTATGTCGGCCTGTTCCGCTCGTATGGTCAACGCGTGTTCGTCGACCTTGGGCAGGGTTGGCGCTTGCTCGACGTGCCATCTGCGTTTGAGATGACGCCGTCCTCATCTCGCTGGATCTATGCACACGCACACGGCGTGATCGAAGTGCGATCGCAAGCACATCACGATCCCCATGAGTTGCATTTGACGGTGCAAGTGCAATCCGGACCGCCTATGCGATGCCTGATTGCCCATCACATCGCGCTGAACGGCGATGATGGCAGCACCACTCAACCGATCCTGTGGTCGCACACTGCAGGGGTGATCGAGTTGCGCCCCCAGCCAGGAACGGAACTGCATCGACGTTTTCCGCAGGGCAGTTTCCATATCGTTGCCGCGCAAGGGACGCGATTCGAGCAGATCGGCTGCGATGAGTTGCTATTCCTGGACGGCCACTCGCGACAGCATCCTTATCTGTGCGTCATCACCGGATCGAGTGCAGCGGTGGAACTGCACATCCGTGGGCACCTGATCGCTGAGGAAACCATCGCCTCCGATCTGCAATGGGATGAACGAGCCGCGCTGCCGCGTTTAACTGGGCTCAAGAACGTTCGCGGAATACGAACTTCGCGTCTAGCGGAAATCCTTCCCTGGTTCGCGCATAACGCGCTGATTCATTACCTAGCCCCGCGAGGACTCGAACAGTATTCCGGCGGCGGTTGGGGAACACGCGACGTAACGCAGGGGCCCGTTGAGTTGCTGCTCGCGCTGGGCAATCCGCGACCGATTCGCGACCTGCTCATACGTGTGATGGCGGCGCAGAACGCTGATGGTGATTGGCCGCAGTGGTTCATGTTCTTCGAACGCGAGCGCAACATTCGCGCAGGCGATTCTCACGGCGATATCGTGTTCTGGCCAGTACTGGCGCTAGCGCAATATTTGGTAGCGAGCGGCGATGCGCAGATCCTCGATGAGCAAGTGTCGTTTTATTCATCGAAGCTGGATGTGAGTGAGCGTGCGAGCGTGTGGGATCATGCGCAGCGTGCACTCTCGGTCATTCGCCAGCGGGTGATCGAAGGAACTTCACTGGCAGCTTACGGACACGGCGACTGGAATGATTCGTTGCAGCCGGCGGATCCGGCGATGCGCGAACACATGTGCAGTGCGTGGACCGTGACGTTGCATCATCAGTTGCTCACAACGCTTGCTCTCGCATTTCGAAAGCTCGAGCGCGCAGATGAAGCAGAAGCGTTCGAAGCCGAAGCCCAGAATGTGCGCAAGGATTTCCAGCGATGGCTTGTCGTCGACAGCGTGTTGACGGGCTACGCGTTGTTCGATCGCGGCAAGGAGATTCGATATCTGCTGCATCCGCGCGATCAAACCACCGGCGTTCGATCCAGCGCGCTGGCAATGATCCATGCAATTCTCGAAGGCATGTTCTCGCCGACTCAGGCGCAGGAGCACCTGCAACTCATTCGCAAGAAACTCACCGGCCCGGATGGCGTGCGACTGTTCGATCAGCCCATGGCATATCGCGGTGGACCTCAACAACTCTTTCAGAGAGCTGAAAGCGCGACCTTTTTCGGCCGTGAAATCGGCCTCATGTATATGCACGCTCACTTGCGCTACGCGCAAGCGCTCGCGTTCATGGGCGAAGCCGAAGCGTTTTTCGAAGCGCTGTGCCAGGCCAATCCGATTTGTATTCGCGACATCGTAAGCTCGGCGACGATCCGACAGTCGAACTGCTATTACTCGAGCTCGGATGCAGCTTTCGCTGATCGGTACGAAGCAAGTGCTCGCTATGAGGATGCAATCACGGGAAAGACAGCGCTCGATGGCGGATGGCGCGTCTATTCCAGCGGTGCTGGCATTGCGCTGGGATTGATCGTGCGCCGTTTCCTCGGTGTGACATGCGAGCACGATGCTCTGGTTCTCGATCCTGTCATGCCCGCGGATCTTGACGGCTTAACGGTGCAGTTGCGACTGTACGGATACTTGGTCGAGGTGAGCTATCAGGTACAGGCGCCAGGCTACGGCGTACGTAGCGTCATCGTGAACGATCGAGAGCTGGCGCTGCGATATGATCCAAACCCGTATCGACAGGGAGCCGCACGGGTGGCGTTCTCAGCGCTGTCCTCTGCACTTCGATCGGGTGACAATCGAATCTCAGTCCGGGTTGGCTAAAAAACAGAGCGAGCTGTCGATCTGGCGTTGATTCATTCGTCTTAGATGAGGACGCAGCAATCGCTGCGTATTCCTTGGCACGGCATGGGAGACACTGATGTCCAGCGTTCCTTATCAGAAAACCGAATCGTCCCTGACTGAAGTGAGTCAGGAGCCTTCTGCACATCGCCTCGCCATCGCTGCGCGTGTGCATCGGGGCGCGTTCTGGCTGAACTCGGTACTGACGATTTTCTGCATCGTCGCCTATATCACTGGCACGGGCGCCACGATCGCCGGTTCGTTCAAGCCGAACGTGCAATCGATTCTGCAGGTGTTGATCGGCGTTGCGTTCTTCCACGTGATCTGGGGCTTCGTGTGGTACGGCGTCAAGAACCTGTTGCTGGCCAAGTTCGTCGGCTTCACGCGCGATGAACGGCGAGCCGCGTTTTCTTCGCGAATGAGCGGTCCGTATGAAGTGAGCGAGCTGGTCGGAAAATACTCAGAACGCCGCATTCGAGTGGTCGACATGATCGGTCGGCGTGGGCGCTTCATCACGATCGGGCTGGCCGCGTTCTTCTATCTCTACAGCTCCGTTAGTTTGAATCGACCCGACAACTTCGCGACCGCATTTCTCAGTGCCAATCTGATCGACGGAGTTCTCGCAAGCTGGCTGTATCTGACGATGTTCTATCGAAGCAATGTGTTCTCGGCTGCGCTGTTCGGTCCGCAATCGCGAGTCATGGACGGCATGCTTGCTCGCGCGAACTGCCTGCTCATCATTACGTTATGGACATTGTTCAAGTTCGTGCTGGTCCCGATCGGCTCGCAACTCACGCATCTGTTTTCGCCCAATCAGTTCGCGGTGATCTTCGCGTTCATCTGGGGCGCTTACATGATCACAGACACGCTCGCAGAAGTGGGTGGCGCGCTTTACGGCAAACAGAAAATTCGAGTTCTCGGAATCGGCGACATCAATCGTAAGTCGATTGCCGGAACGCTCACGGGCTTTGCAGGCGCACTAGTCTTCTGTGTCGCACTCGTGGTGATGAACGGCTTGTCCGCGCCGTGGTACGCGCTCGCGTTCTGTATCGCGGTTTCGAACTCTGTTCTCGAATTGGTATCGCCCCGCGGGACAGACGATTTCACGATGGCGACGGGAAACGCACTGATCTGTTGGGCGTTCGGCGTGCTGATGAACTGATGCGCTTATGAGTTATTCTCGCTGAGATTCGGGGGATCCCTGGCCTCAGTGCCTGGGTGCGATGTCGACTGGTCCAAACTATAAAGAGAAGACATGCCGCGTCACTCCAGCCTTTTTGCAATGGCTCTCATCGCCATCGCGGCTTTCACCGCGAGTACTGGCTCGTCAGCAGATCGTCTCGAAGCGCCGGCATGGTTGTTTCCAATTCCCGCAACGAGTAGCGCGCCTGCGACTGCGCTCGATGATGTCAAACCCCTGAGTATCCCGACCAGTGATCGAAAGCTGACGCAAGCGCAGATCAATAATCCTTTTCATGCGCCTGATTGGCATCCGGACGCTCATACGCCGATGCCGCAGATCGTGGCTATGGGCCACGCTCCGGATGTGATCGCATGCGCCTATTGCCACACACCGACAGGACAAGGTCGCCCTGAAAATTCCGCGTTGGCAGGGCTCTCAGCTGACTACATTCGCGAACAGCTTTGGGACATGCGCAGTGGCGCTCGCGCACAGATCGGTCCGTCGAACTACCTTCCGATTCACAACATGCTGCTCGGTGCATCGCATCTCACTGATGGCGAGATCGATGCTGCCTCTGGGTATTTCTCCAGGCAGGTGCTGGGGGAACGTGTGAAAGTCGTCGAGGCCACACGCATTCCGAAGGTCGTTCAGGCGGCATGGATCTACGCATTAGCTCCTGAAGGCGGCGAAGAAGAACTCGGCCAGCGCATCATCGAGGTCACGCCAGATCTCACGCGACACGAACGACGCGACGATCGCATGAGCTACACCGCGTATGTTCGGCCGGGCAGTTTGAAGCGGGGCAAAACTTTGGCGAACTCGACCGATGCGACGCTGCACTGTGCAAGCTGCCACGGTGCCGATCTCAAAGGTGGAACGCAGGGTCCCGCGATCGCTGGCCGATCACCAACCTATCTGGCTCGACAGTTGATTGCATTCAGCGCGGGCACTCGTCATGGACAACGTGCGGTGCTCATGCAGCCAGTGGTCGCACGACTCGCCGAGTCGGATGTGATCGCACTCGCTGCTTACGTTTCATCCCTGCCTCCTTGAGCTTTCATGGTTCTTTCGGCGCATTGATGGCGGGGAACGCTGTGCTAATTTACGCGCCGTTCCAAAACACCAACTCCAAGGGAGCCGTATGAAAAAGATTGCCATGGTCGTTCTCGCGACCGTTTGTCTCAGCGCAGGGATGGGCATCGGGTATGCCGCGAGAGTTAAAGGTGCGGGCATTGGCGTTTTCTCAGGTAAACCAGCGAAGGACGCGGCTGGCGCTGCGCTTCAGGAAGCCGAGCGCCTGGCGAACGGTGGCACGTGGGAGCTGATCGCTATCGGTCGTGCTTACTATTTATCCGGCGACAAGGCTCGCGGACAGGCTTTGTTCGACAAAGTGCTTGAAGGCGAGGGCGAATCCGGTGACTGGTTCCGCATTGCGCGTGTGTATGCAGAGGCGGGTGAGAACGCGAAGGCCGAGCCGCTGTTCCTCAAAGCGCTTGCGGCAGAACCGAAAGATGATAGCGGTCAGGCGGAAGTCGGCGCGTGGTACATCCGTACCGGACAGCGCGAGAAAGGCGAGGAACTGCTCGCGAAAGCCCTGGCCCGCAACGGCGAAGAGACATGGCACTACGTCCACGCAGGCGAAGCGTTCCTGAACGTGGCGCCGAACTGATTGACTGATAGAGCGGGTGAGCTTGTCCATGTACGAGCTCACCCGCAATTCTCCGACTTGAATTCTTTCTGAGATCAGCCACAAAGAGACTTCAGAACACGCGAGTTGGGAGTCGAGCTATGGCTACGGGCTGGGCCGGAGACGGTGCCGTTCAGGATCAGATCGACGCGACGATCAAGGACGGCGTGAGTCGCGCTAAGAGCAAGCTTCCGAGCGGGCCGAGCCTGACGCATTGCGCGAATTGCGGGAAAGAAATCCCTGAAGCGCGCCGAACCGCGGTGCCGGGCGTCAAGCTGTGCGTCGCCTGCCAGGAAGAAGAAGACAAAGAGGCGGCCCAATTTGCGGGCTACAACCGTCGCGGTAGTAAGGATAGTCAGCTGCGTTGAACCGGATGTGCAAGGAAGCCTTTTGGGCCAGACGTCGACTCGCTTCGATTACGTCCGGCTAAAGCCGGACCCACAGAAGAAAGCACGACCCATAGAAGTAAGCCGGGATCACTCCCACAGTGGAAGTCCGGATCACCCACAGAAGAAAGTCGGATCCACACAAGAGTCGTTCCTTTCGTTCCGCCTTTGCACCTTTCGGCTTTCCTGCCTCGCGCGATTGCCATTTGATCTGCCGCACACGAGAATCCGCGCGCGTCACAACAACGCGTCATAACAAAAGGGGAGCCTATGGACACCTCAACTGCAGTGGTGAAGCCGCCCACCTGGTACTGGATCGTCGCTATTCTCGCCGTGGTCTGGATGTTGTTCGGCGTGATGGCCTGGGTCATGGATCTGATGATGGATGAGGCTGCGCTTGCGAAGATGACCGATGCTCAGCGACAGCTCTATGCTACCCGTCCGCAATGGTTATTCGTGGTGTATGCCGTCGCTATTTTCAGCGGTCTTGCGGGTGCGATCGGATTGGTGATCCGCAAGTCGTGGGCGATTCCTTTGTTTGTAGTCTCACTCGTAGCCGTCGTCATCCAATTCGGTTACACCTTCATGGCCATGCATGCAGTTGAATTGTTAGGCGCTGGTGCGGCATTGCCGTTCCCGCTCGTGATCTTCCTGATCGGCGCGGCGCTGTTATGGTTTTCGATCCGGGCGAAGCGCTCGAATTGGATCACGACCTGATGAATGTGACCGGAGCGCCGCTGTATCACTGCGCGGGTTGTCCAAGACATCGCCGATAGCGGTCGTGTACGCGATTGGCGAACCAGTCGGTTGTGAGGTTGCGACTGATCTTGACGCTTTCCAGTCGAATGCTCGGAACCACGGCGCGTGCCACAGGTGAAGGCGCATTGCGATCCGCGAGTGCGAACACCTTTTCGTAAAGATCGGTGCGTTCGAACTCGAACTCCTTTTCTCGCATCAGGTCGCGATGAATGTTCGAGTCACTCATCCCTAAACGATCTGCGAGCTTGCGAACGGCGGCTTCGGTCTGACTCGGCTCGTCTTCGCGAGCGCCTTCGCGCAGCAGATCTCCGTCGAGAGCCAGCTTGGATTTTGTCAGGTTGCTCACTGCTTTTTGAAACGCCGCATTGCGGCTCGCATAGTGCCCTGCGTTGAAATCCGCAAAGCGGAACAGCATCGAGTCGTAGCTGACGGGATAGTCCAGCAGGTGCGCGGTCCCGAAGTAGAGTCCGCCACGGCGAGTGAAGACCTCGCGACGTACCGTGCCTTCGATGGGGTAGGGATACGAATGATCCTTCACATACTGTTCTGCGAACGAAACGCTGACCTGCATCGGTCCACCGGTGCGAACTGGATTGAGATCGGCAAACAACTGCCGGCCCAGCGGCACTGAACCGATGAAGTCCTCGAACATCTCGCTCAATGCCCGCTCGGTCTTCGCGGTGCGAATGCGTTCAGCGTAGCTGCGCCCATCCGGCGAGCGCACGTTCAATGCGAGGCTCACGAGCGCACTCGGGATGTGATACCGCGCGGCTCGCGAATCGATCTCCCGGCGAGCCATTGCAGGCAGCCCTGCAACCTGAGGGTCCGCCTGAAATCCCGATTCCTGCTGAGCCACTGCTATGACTGCGCAGATGTTCTGGCTCGAGGGTCGGATTTCGAGTGCTTCAAACGCCGCGAACATATCGATTGCCCAGCCCTCGCGATTGGGAATCGAGGCGGGAATGAGTTGGCGAATCTGTGCGCGCGCCGCATCCGGATCAATCGGGGGCTCGCGATTGGGAATAGAACCTGAACAGCCGCCGAGCAGGACGATCCCAAGCAGTAAGGACAGCAGCCGCTGAATGCAACGAGGATTGAGTGAATGAATCATCGCCGACGAAAATTAACAGAACGATGCGAGCCTGGCTTGCCGCGATGAGCCGGAACTTTCGTTAGCTTGAGGCGTTGCGCCTCGACCTAAAATAAAACCTTAAGTTCGAAGCGGGGCGTCGGCTCGGGCAGAGTCGATCGACAAGACAGGTTCATCGTCAGGGACGCAGCAGGTCTGTGGGAGGGCCTCTTGCTCAAAGGGTTGACGGCGTCGGGGACAGTTCATCGGCATACAGGATGGCGTGACTACGTTGCAGCGCTGGCTCTGCTCGTCGTTGTGCTGCTTGTTCGTCTGCAACTCGTGCCGCTCCTCGGTAAACAGAGCCCGCTGCTCGCGTTCATTCTCCCAGTCCTCGTTGCTTCGTTCTTGTGGGGTCGCGGACCTGCGATCGTGGTTGCGCTCGGCGCTCCTTTGCTCGTCACTCCGGTTTTTCATCCTCAATTCGAGTGGGCGGCGCCGCTCGGTTGGTTGGCTCATGTCGTCTTCTTTCTGTTGATCAGCGCAGGTGCAATCGTGTTGATCGATCAGATGCAGCGAGCTCGACGCGAGCTCGCGCGCAGCGAGAAGCGTTTTCGCCAACTCGCCGATGCCATGCCTCAGATCGTTTACGTATTGGCACCGGATCGCACCGTTCAATACGTTAATCGACAATGGCGCGAGTACACGGGCAGCGATGTGGCTGCGGAGCCGGCCTTGCGTGAAATTATTCCTGAAGAAGATCTGCGCGCCTTGTATGCGGCTTGGGCTGAACATTCGCCCAAACACCAACCTCACTCATCGGAATTCCGGATGCGCTCGCAGACCGGAGAGTTGCGCTGGTTCCTGCGCCGGGCGGCGCCGATTGTCGGCGACAACGGCGAGGTGGAGATGTGGGTCGGCACATCAACCGACATTCACGAACAGAAGCTCACGGAAGAGGCGCTGCGCGAGGCGGATCGACGCAAAGACGAATTCCTTGCGATGCTGGCACACGAGTTGCGCAATCCTCTCGCGCCCATCATGAATATTTCGTCGATCCTGGACTCGCGCGCCGTTGCCGATCCCATGGTGCAACAGATGTCTGGCATTCTGAAAAGGCAAACGATGCATCTCGCGCGCATGGTCGATGACCTGCTCGACGTTTCACGCATCACGCGCGGCACGATCAGGCTGCAGCCGGCAGTCCTGGCATTACAGCAAGTGGTCGAGCGAGCGGTCGAAGGCGTTGAACCCTTGTTGAAGGCGAAGAAGCAGACCGTCGATCAAGTGCTCCCTAGCGCACCTGCGATGGTGGAAGGAGATCTGGTGAGATTGACGCAGGTGCTCGGCAACCTGCTGACTAACGCGTCGAAGTTTTCA
>JBJMWN010000137.1:0-12260 GCA_045810085.1 Povalibacter sp.
TTCAAAAGTTGCGCGGACTCGCTCGTAGGCCTGATCGCGATGTTACCCAGCAAGCCTGAGTACTGGCGTCAGTTGTCCAGCATGTTCTATGAGATGAAACAGGACGCAGAGGCTGTGGCAGTGTTGGCACTGGCCGAGCGACAGGGCTTCGTCGAGAAGCCGAACGAGATCAAAAATCTTTATAGCATCTACATGGTGATGGAGTTGCCGTTCAAGGCGGGCATGCTCATGCAGACTGCGATGGACAAGAGCAAGCTGCCGGGCGATGAGACGAACCTGAGCTCACTTGCCGACGCATGGATCAATGCGCGTGAGGCCAGTCGTGCCGAAACTGTGCTCAAAAAGCTCGCTGGAATCGCCGAGAAGGGTGACTACTATTTCAAGCTCGGAGCCATGTACGGTGATGATGAGCGCTGGCAGGAATCGCAGGAGATGCTGAAGAAGTCGCTCGAAAAAGGCGGACTCAAACGTCCGGGTGAAGCATGGATGCGTTTAGCCGTCGCCCAGTACGGACTCAAGAACACGCCAGCGGCGATTGCATCCTTACAAAAGGCAGCGGGCTTCGATGAGACACGCAAGCAGGCAGGCGAATGGCTGCGTCACTTGAGCGGGCAGGTCGCGTCCCAGCCAACCGCGGCACCGGCTGATAAAGCCAGTTAGTAGTCGCTGGGTTTCGCCAGAATCGAGCGGCTAAAACGCTGCACCGCTGACCAGCATCGAGCTGGCCAGCAGATTTCATGCGCTCACTTCGTGATTTCGCGCTCTTTCAGATAACCATTCATCTTCTGCAGATCGTCCGCCGTCAGCGTGCCTGTCGCGAACTGCAGGTTCAGCAGATTGATGATGTAGTCGTAGCGGCTTCGCGAATAGTTGGTCTGAGCTTCGAACAGGCGTCGACGTGCGTCGAGCACATCGACCGTCGTGCGGGTGCCGACTTCGAATCCCGCTTCGGTCGCCTGCAAAGCCGTCTTGCTGGATTCGAGAGCCTGCCTGAGTGCCTTCACGCGTGAGATCTCGCTGATCACGCCAAGATACGCATCGCGGGTTGCACGTTCGGTTTCTCGATTTGCTCGTTCGAGACGCTCGCGGGCGGCGCGATGCAGGTAAACGCGCTGGCGGACAGCCGATGAAGTGCCGCCGCCCGAATAAATCGGGACTGTCACCTGGATGCCGATCGAATCGCTCGTCTGGCTCTGATCCGCAGGGCTTCTCGGTGTTGCCACCCCTGCGGCACTGCGGCCGATCTGATCGCCGGTAATGTCCTGATCTCCATGGCTCGCAACGATGTCGAAGGAAGGCAAGTGACCGGAGCGCGCGATCTGCACGTCTTGTTTCGCGATGTCAGTGGCAAGTCGGGCCGAGATGACTTGAAGATTTTGATCTAGAGCAGTGGCGACCCAGGTTTCTTCATTGTCTGGATCGGGGGATTTCAGCGGCAACTCTTCGACAGGTGCTGAGAGCGTGTCGAAGGACTCACCCGTCAACTCGCGCAGGAGTTCTTCTGAGGAGGCGAGGCTGCGCTTTGCCTGAATCACTGCGGCCGCTGCCTGGTCGTGCGCCGCGCGAGCTTCCTGCACGTCAGTGATTGCGATCAAACCGACTTCGAACCTCTTGTCGGCTTGTTCCAGCTGACGACTGAACGCTTCGAGCGTCGCCTGAGCAGCATCGACCGTGTCCTGCGCCGCCAGCACATCGAAGTAACGCTGAGCTGTTCGTTGGATCAGATCCTGTTGTGCGGCCTGATAGTTCGCTTCGGCCTGAGCGACTTCAGCATCGGCACGCTTGAGCGTTGCCCATTGGTCCCAACGAAACAGGCTCTGCCGCAACGTGATGTCGTAGTTTCGGTCTGTCAGATCGCTGTTGCTCGTGATCGCGCGTGGAACCAAGGGACTGTCCGGATCGGCGGGGTTGCTTTGTGTCAGGCGTGTTTGGGACGCGTCCTGCTTGTAGTTGGTGTACGAGCCGGTGACGTTCAACTGCGGCAGCAAAGCGGCGAGGGCCTGCGGCTTGGACTCGCGGCTCGCAAGCCGATTGGCATCAGCTTCGCGAATCTGCGGATCGTTCTGCAAAGCGCGCTGGTAGACCTCAATGAGGTCCGCCGCCGGCACTGCGGAGCTCAACACCATAAGCGAGAGTCCGCTCAGGATTCGTGTTGGCGTCCCTTGGAGGCAGGAGAGGATGTGCGCACGCAGATTCATTTATTCGTTTCCCAATGTTCTGATGACCTGGAATCGCGACGCGGTGACCGGCCGCGACTGTGCTCAAGACCCCGCAGCCCGCTGCAAGTTACTCATCGGCGGTCCGTGACCGTCATTGGACGCATCAATAGGTCGGAATGGTTGCATCCACATCGCGAGACCAGGCCAGGATCCCGCCTGCGAGATTGACCGTCTTGAAACCGCTTTGTTGCAGAAATCTGGCCACCTCGAGACTGCGGCGTCCGGACCGGCAGAGCACGACGATTTCACTATCGCGGTTGAGCTCGTCTACTCGGTCAGCCACTTCACCCATCGGGATGTGCACGATGCCTGGAACAGTGGCGACGTCGAGTTCCCAGGCTTCGCGGACATCCAGCAGAGTCATGGAGTCACCACGATCGCGGCGGGCGACAAACTCAGCCGGCGTAATTTCAGGGATGTTCATGAGATAAGAGAAGTGTGTTGCGGCGAATGACGGTCCAGTATCGGTGAGTGACGGGAAAACGGTCACTCACCCGATCAAAAAACGAATTCCGCAGGTCGCGGCGCGCCGATGAGAGGCTGAACTACCGTCTCGAATAAACCTTCGCGCTGCCACTCACGCTCACCCGTTCGCGTGATCTTCCATGCCTCCATGACCGGCCGCTGTCCGACGAACACGAATAGTCGACCGCCGATCTTCAAGGCGCGCTGGAAACGTTCGTCGTAAAGAGGCAGCGAGCCTGTGACTGCGATCGCGTCGTACTGCGCCTGTTCCTCGAATTTGAAAGCATCCTGAAGCTCAACGGCAACGTTGTTCACGGCTGCAGCCAGAAGCTGAGCGCGTGCCATTTCGACCAGCTCAGGAAAGATTTCGAACGAACGTACCCGACTCTCCAGTCGGCCCATGCAGGCAGACAGATAGCCGCTACCCGTCCCGACTTCGAGTACCAGATCTGTCGGGGTCAGTTGAAGCGCCTGCAATATGCGGCCATGAAAGTTCGGTGGCAGCATGGTTTGGCCATGCGGCAAAGGAATGGTCGAATCGGCGAATGCGACACCTTGCCAAGCCGGTGGGACGAACTGTTCACGTCGCACTTCGCGCATGACCGTCAATACACGGTCATCGAACACCTCCCACGTGTTCACTTGCTGGCCGATCATCTGCTCGCGTGCCGCTTCAATATTCATGGTCGAGATCTATAGCGCTCAGGATCAATCACTTGGGAGCTGCAGTCCGAAACCGTTTGGTCGCAGGCGATGGGCGGTGGACGGCAGAAAATGACGGCGGCAAAGGGTACGTACTTTGGCAGTCGCAGACAAGGTTATGCTCAGAAAGGCCTTTCTCATCGTTCTTCTGAATTGGCCGTTCCCGAAGTGTCCGCCGTGTCATGCACGCGTGCGAATGTCTCGCAGATTTCATGTCACTCATTGCGAGTCGCTCGGCCGAGCTGCGTAGTTCTTCGCGCATGACAAGATTCCCGACAAGATTTTCGCAGCGTGTTCGACGTGAGTTTCAGGCGCAAATCGCCCTTACAATTATGGTCAATCTAACCAGCAGAAACTCTGTGGTTCGATATGCTGCATTCACGTGCTGACAAATGTTTGCGGTGACAATCGCAGCGAATGCAGCAGGTTGATGTAACGCGTGTCGCGGCGGAACATCGCTCATCACCCACCGCGGCAATTTGAAGTACAGCGCAACGGCCATCGGCCTGACGCGCACAATACGGGGATCGATTTCCGCAATGGCCATTCACTCAATGAGTGCCCCTGCGACATGTTAGGGACACTGGATAGTTCCATCCTGACTGCCGGACTGGGTGCCTTGGTCGTGGTGCTGATCGCCCTGCTCGTGTGGCGCGAGCGGCGCTCGAGCGCGTTGCAGCGGACGGCTGCTCAGATCGATGCCATCGTGCGTGAAGGCCGTTTCACAGATCGAGTGCGCAGTGTCAGTGCCGTTGCACAGCCGGTCGCCGCGAGCGCGAATCAGCTTCTCGAGCAAGTCGCGATCAAGGATCTGCAGATCAGTGAGCGGGAACGCGCATTGGTTGGACTGCTCGGCGGGCTGCATGAAGCGGTTGCCGTTCATCGCGAAGGCATCGTGTTCGCGAACGATCGTTTCATCGGGCTGACGGGTCAGGCCAGTGCACAGCAGCTGATTGGCAAGTCGATGGCCGATCTGGTCCATCCCGATTATCGCGAAATGGTCCAGGATCATCTTCGTCGCGTTCTGGATGCAGCGCCGGGCCTGGATCGCTTGGAAATCGAACTGCAAGTGCAACGCGAGCAGACGATCCGCGCCGAAATGACGGCTGTACGCATCGACTATCAGGGTGGTCCGGCCTTATTGCTGACCATGCTGGAAATGGGTCCGCGCATGGCAGTCGCTACGACTCAACCGAAGACTCGTCCAACCGCGTGGGACACGTTGGATTCGCTGGGCGAAGGAATCATCACGACGGATGTCACGGGCCGCATTGACTATCTGAATCGAGAAGCTGAGCAGCTCATCGGTGTTTCCGGGGCGGATGCCGTAGGCAAGACCATTACCGAAATCATCACGCTGGTCGATGAAAGCGATCGGCGCTCGCTGGGCGATCCGGTGCGTCAGTGCTTGAGTACTCAGGCCAAGGTCACCGTTGGGCGTCGTGGTCTGATGATTTCGCGCGATGGCAACGATGAGCGCTCGGTTGAGCTGACGGTGACACCGCTCAAGGGTCACCACAAAGCCGATCTCGCTGGAACAGTGATTGCTGTTCGCGACGTCAGCGAGCTGCGCGGTATCACCCGCCAGATGTCGTATCAGGCGAGTCACGATGCACTCACGGGTCTGGCGAATCGCCGTGAATTCGAACGGCGGCTCGAAGAAGCGCTCGAAGCGACGCACGCAACTTCCGCACGTCACGTGCTGTGCTATCTGGATCTGGATCGCTTCAAGCTGGTCAACGACAGCTGCGGTCATATGGCAGGCGACACGATGCTGCGCGAAGTCGCTGCGCTGCTGAAATCTACCGTTCGTGATTCAGACACGGTCGGACGATTGGGTGGCGATGAGTTTGGCTTGCTGCTGACCGGATGTCCTCTCGACAAAGCACGCCAGATCGCCGACGACGTGATCCGCAAGATCAGCGACTATCGTTTCGTCTGGAAGGACAAGATCTTCAACATCGGCGTGAGCATAGGACTCGTCGAGATCTCGCGCGAAAGCGGTGTCCCGGATGAAATCATGAGTGCTGCCGATTCGGCCTGCTACGTCGCTAAGAAGCAGGGCAATCATGTGCACGTGTACTCAGCTCGAGATGAGTCGGTCGCACGTCATCGCGGCGAGATTCACTGGTTACAGCGCTTGCAGACGGCACTCAAGGAAAATCGCTTCGAGCTCATGGCGCAGCCGATCATCGCAACGGCACCTTCGGCGCAAGGTCCAGCACTGGAAGTGCTCCTGCGCTTGCAGGATGACGCGATTCCCGGAGGCATTTCGCCCGTGGAATTCGTGCGGGCTGCTGAGCGCTACCGACTCATGACCGATGTGGATCGATGGGTGGTGCAGGCGGCGTTAACCGCGTTGGGCCGCGGCTCTATTCGTGTGCCGCCGGAACGCAGCCTTGCAATCAACTTATCCGGACAAACCTTGGGCGATCCGATGTTCCTGGAGTTTGTGGTCGAGGTGCTCGATCGCACCGGTGTGTCGGCGGATCAGGTGTGTTTCGAAGTGACCGAAAACGCGGTCATTACCAACATAGAACATGCACAACGCTTCATCGGTGTGTTGCACGGCATGGGTTGCAAATTCGCACTCGATGACTTCGGCCGTGGTCTGTCGTCGTTCGGCAATCTCAAGAATCTGTCGCTCGACTATCTGAAGATCGATGGATCTTTCATACGTAACCTCGGGATAGATACGGTCAATCAAGCGATGGTCGCGGCGATGATCAAGCTTGCACGCACCCTGAATTTCCAGGTGGTTGCCGAACAGGTCGAAGATCTTGCGGCATTCGAAGCTGCGACACGAATGGGCGTCGACTTCGTACAGGGATATCACTTGGGGCGACCGCAGCCGTTAGTGCGAGCGGTGGCGAGGGCGAGCTGAGCAGTTGGCGTTTGGCCGCTGACGGCTGGCAGAGATGGACTAAGAAAAAAGGCGCGACTCTCGTCGCGCCTTTTTTGTTGTCTTCGGCTGTGTGCGGCCAGTTACAGCAGCGGCACTAACAACAGCGCGACGATATTGATGATCTTGATCAGCGGGTTGATCGCTGGTCCCGCAGTGTCCTTGTACGGATCGCCCACGGTATCGCCTGTCACTGCGGCTTTATGCGTCTCAGAGCCCTTGCCGCCGAAGTTGCCTTCTTCGATGTACTTTTTCGCGTTGTCCCAAGCGCCGCCGCCGGTGCACATCGAGATCGCGACGAACAGGCCCGTCACGATTGTGCCGATCAGCAGACCGCCGAGAGCGCGGATGCCTGCACCGGGTCCCATTAGATAGTTCATTCCAAAAGCAATGACGACTGGCACCAGGATGGGCAGCAGTGAAGGAATGATCATTTCCTTGATGGCTGCACGCGTGAGCATGTCGACTGCTTTGGAGTAGTCCGGCTTCGCCGTTCCTTCCATGATGCCCTTGATCTCGCGGAACTGACGACGCACTTCGACGACGACAGAGGCTGCGGCACGACCCACTGCTTCCATCGCCATAGCGCCGAACAGATACGGCACCATGCCACCGATGAACAAGCCGATGATCACGGCTGGATCCGACAACGAGAACGCCTCGAGCTTGTTCGCCGCTGCGAGGTTGTGCGTGTAGTCAGCAAACAGTACGAGCGCTGCGAGACCCGCAGAACCGATTGCATACCCCTTCGTGACTGCTTTGGTCGTGTTGCCCACTGCGTCCAGCGCATCGGTGATCTTGCGAACCTCTTTGGGAAGGCCCGCCATTTCAGCGATGCCACCACCGTTGTCGGTGATGGGGCCGTAAGCATCGAGTGCCACGACCATGCCGGTCATCGACAGCATCGCGGTCGCGGCAATGGCGATCCCATAAAGATCGGCGACATGAAACGAGCCCAGGATTGCAGCACACACCGCGAGGACGGGCAGGGCAGTGGACTTCATCGATACCGCGAGCCCAGCGATCACGTTGGTGCCGTGCCCTGTTTGCGAGGCGGCAGCGACCTGGCGTACTGGACCATATTCCGTCGCGGTGTAGTACTCAGTGATCCAGATCAGCGCTGCGGTGAGCGCGAGGCCGATCAATGAACAGATGAACAGGTCCGTTGCGCGCTCGCCCATGATGGACTTGCTCACGAACCAGAACGCAATCAGCGCCAGCACGCCCGACACTGCGGTGCCGCGATACAAGGCGTTCATGATCTTGCCGCCTTCACGCGCCTTCACAAAGAACGAGCCAATGATGGAGGCGATGATGGAAACGCCGCCGAGCACCAACGGATACAGGATGTAACGCAGATCGAGTCCGCCATCTGCGGCTTTGAACATCAATCCGCCCAGCACCATGGTCGCGACAATCGTGACAGCGTAGGTCTCGAACAAGTCGGCCGCCATGCCGGCGCAGTCACCCACGTTGTCACCGACGTTATCTGCGATCACGGCCGGATTGCGCGGGTCATCTTCCGGAATGCCGGCTTCGACTTTGCCGACGAGATCCGCACCGACGTCTGCGCCCTTGGTGAAGATGCCGCCACCGAGTCGCGCGAAAATAGAAATCAGAGAACCGCCGAAGGCCAGGCCCACCAATGAATGCAGTGCGGCCTCATCGCCGATCGTTCCGCGCATCAACATGAAGTAGCCTGCGACGCCGATCATGCCGAGACCGACGACCAACATGCCGGTGATCGCGCCACCACGGAAAGCAACCTGCAACGCAGCGTTCAGTCCAACACTCGCGGCTTGTGCAGTTCGCACGTTCGCGCGGACTGACACGTTCATTCCGATATAGCCCGCCAATCCCGAGAGAAGTGCGCCGACAGCGAAACCGCCTGCCGTTGGCCAATTCAGAGCGAAGCCCAGCAATATCAGGAGAACCACGCCGACAATAGCGATGGTCGAATACTGACGATTGAGATAAGCCTTGGCACCCGCCTGAATCGCTGCGGCAATTTCCTGCATCCGTGCATTGCCTGCGGGTTGGCGATTGATCCAGCCGACTGAAAACACGCCATACACAATTGCAAGTACACCAGCGCCGATCGCGAGCCAGAGCGCGACATCTGTGGACATGAACTTTCCTTCCCCTGATCTGGGCTTTGCTTATCTCAAAAGCCGAACGACAAACTGAAAAAACAATTCGGGGATCGCGTCGTCGCTCGACGACACGTCCATTGCATACAGCGGAACACGATTTTTCGCTGCGAAACGCCCGCGAAAAGGCGGCGGACTATACCACAAAGGGTTTGTCGAGCTTCTTGCGCACCGGTGTGTTCTTCAGTGTTACGTACTGTGGCAAACCGTTGCGGAAAGGCGGGTAATCCTCGCCTACGATCAAGGGCGCCAGATAACGTCGCGCCTTTGCAGTGATGAAGAAACCGTCCTCGGTGATGTAGTCGCGAGGCAGCATCTTTTCCTGATTGGCAACATCGACCAGCTTGGCCGTTCCCAATTTCCATTTGTATGGTTTGTCCGCAGTGCGCACGATGGTGGGCATCACCGAGTTCTGCCCCTTCAATGCCAGCTCCACAGCGGCCTTGCCCAGTGCATACGCTTGATCCACGTCGACCTTGGATGCGATGTGCCGGGCCGCTCGCTGAAGGTAGTCTGCAACGGCCCAGTGGTACTTATAGTTCAACTGATTTTTCACGATCTGTGCGATGACGGGTGCAACGCCACCCAACTGAGCGTGTCCGAATGCGTCGCGGATGCCGGCATCCGAAAGGAACTTGCCTTCCGCGTTCTTCACGCCTTCCGAGACCACGACAGCGCAGTAGCCATACTTCTCCACGCACTCCTTCACCCGGGCACAGAACTTCGCTTCATCGAAGGTGATCTCGGGAAAGAGAATGATGTGCGGTGCATCGCCCGCTTTTTCGGCAGCAAGCCCACCCGCCGCAGCGATCCAGCCGGCGTGGCGACCCATTACTTCCATGACAAAAACCTTGGTGGATGTCTTGGCCATCGACGCCACATCAAATCCAGCCTCGCGAATCGACACGGCCACATATTTCGCGACAGAGCCGAAGCCCGGACAGCAGTCGGTGATCGGCAAGTCGTTGTCGACGGTCTTCGGCACGTGGATGGCTTGGATGGGGTAGCCCATCTGATCGGCGAGTTGCGAGACCTTCAGGCATGTGTCTGCCGAATCGCCGCCGCCGTTGTAAAAGAAGTAACCGATGTCATGCGCTTTGAAGACCTCGATCAGGCGCTGGTACTCGGCAGGGTTATCAGTGAATTTTTTGAGTTTGTAACGAGCGGATCCGAAGGCACCCGCGGGCGTGTGCCGTAAACCTCGCACGATGGCGGCGGATTCCTTCGTGGTGTCGATGAGATCTTCGTTGAGTGCGCCGACGATGCCGTGTCGGCCTGCATAGAGCTTGCCGATTTTGTTCTTGTGTTTGCGGCACGTTTCGATGACGCCGCAGGCCGATGCATTGATGACGGCCGTGACTCCACCGGATTGAGCATAGAACGCATTTCTGGGTTTCTTCGACGCCATGCGTGCACCTGTCTTGGTTGGAATTTTGGTGGCGAAGAATAGCAGCAGCGGACGAACAGACCGACTGCCAGAGCGCCGAGATGACGTAAAAATGTCGGTTGTCTGTGCAACTGCGCGGGATGGCGCCCCTGAACGGCCCCGAACGTGCAGTGCGCTCTTATCAGCCGCTCGTCTTTTCTGTAGGGTAGCGCCTCTTTTTGGGAGGTCGGTTCGACATCATGCGTATCGTTTTGCTGGGAGCGCCCGGATCGGGCAAAGGCACGCAAGCTCAGCGGCTGCAGGCCAAGTACGGCGTGCCGCAGATTTCCTCGGGAGATCTGCTGCGTGATGCCGTCACCCGCGGAACGGAACTGGGTCTGAAGGCGAAAGCCGTGATGGATGCGGGCCAGCTCGTGTCGGACGATATCGTCCTGGGTTTGATTCGCGATCGCCTTGCTCGCCCAGACGCGGCGAATGGTTTCATTCTCGACGGGTTTCCCCGCAACAAAGACCAGGCGAATTCGCTGAACTCGTTGCTCACGCAGATCGGTCAACCTCTGGATGCGGTGCTCCTGCTCGAGGTGCGGCCCGAAACGCTGATGCAGCGATTGGCGGGTCGGCGGATCTGTCAAAAATGCGGGACCGTCTACAACGTCCACACGCTTGCGGGATCGAACAGCTGCCCGAAGGATGGGACTGAGCTGTACCAGCGGCCCGACGATAAGGAAGAAGTGATTGCGAAACGGCTCGAGGTTTACGCAAAGCAGACACAGCCACTCATCGAGCACTACACGAAACTGGGTTTGCTCAGAGCTATCGCAGGCGAAGGTGAGCTGAACGAGGTGTTCGAACGCATGGAGGCGGCTGCATTGGCAAAGCCTGTCCCCGCGTCGAAAGTGAAGGTCAGCTCGCGGACGGCAACTGCAAGCAAACGAGCGAAACCAGCGACGAAGACTCAGCCGATCAAGAGCAAGAAAGCCGGCTCGAAGAAGAAATCTGGGTCGAAGAAAAAAGCAGGCAAGAAAGCTGTGAAGCGCGCAGCTGCCAAGAGCGCCAAAAAAACGGCGGCCAAATCAGCAAAGGCATCGAAGAAATCTTCGAAGGCAAAGAAGAGTGCGGCGCGTCCTGCGAAAAAGTCCGCACGTCGCAAAAAATAAACGTCAGGTGTGTTCAGGCTCGCGAGCCGAAACGGTTCGTGACAGCGCTATCAGATCGACTGAGACTCACGACGTTTGCGCATCAGCGGCGACTCGGACAAGTCTTTCGCCAATAACACCGCGGCGCCAGCCACGCAGCAGATGATCGGTCCTGCCACTGAACACCAACTGTTCTGCATCGCGTCGAGTCGCGAGCAGCTCAGGCGCAATGTTGTTCTTGGCTGCTTCTTCTCGAATGATCGTCAGTAGTCGCGACACCAACGACTGCTGCTGTGGATCGGGTCGCGACATCGCAATCGCGGGTCCTTCCTGATCAGCATTCGCGCGACCTTTCTTCACAAGATCGAGCAGTTCCTCGCTGCGCTTGTTGATGAAGTTGGCTGAGAGACCGCGAACTCCTTCCAGTTGTTCACGGGTCGTCGGCAGAAACTCCGCAATGTCGCGCAACGATTCGTCGCTGAGTATCCATCCTCGGGGCAAGTCCTTGCTCATCGCGCGTGCTTCGCGCCATTCGGCCAGCACTTTTGTCGTGGCTCGTTGTTGAGGCTGCAGACGATCCAGGCCTTTGAGTCGGCGCCAGGCGTCCGCGGGCTCGACGCGATAAAGGCCGGTGTCTTCGAGTTCGTGTGTTTCCTCATTGAGCCACTCGAGACGACGGCGTGCTTCGAGTGCCTGACGCAGATCCGCATAGAGCTCCACGAGATAACGAACATCGTCCGCGGCGTACGTCAGTTGCTCATTCGTGAGCGGACGCTGGCTCCAATCCGTTCGCGTCTGTCCCTTCGGCAACGAATGATTCAGTCGCTCCGAGACAAGTGTTGCATACCCGATCTGCGCAGGAGAGCCGAGCAGCGCTGCTGCAATCTGAGTGTCGAAAATGGGACCCGGGATGCGTGAAGGAATTCGCGGCGCGCTCGGGTTCGTCACGGATCTGCCGCTTGCAAGCGACAACACTTCGAGGTCCTGCCGCGCAGAGTGCAGCACCTTGGTGCGTGAACGATCATCGAGGAACTGCCACAACTGCGTCAGATCGGCGATTGCGAGCGGGTCGATGATCGCGCACGTTCGGGGCGTTGCGATCTGGATCAGACACAACGTGGCGTAGTAAGTCCGCTCACGCATGAACTCTGTGTCGATAGCAACGAAGTCACTCTCCGACAACGCTCGCAAAGCCGCGGACAATTCCTCCGAAGTCGCGATCCAGACAGCTGGCGGCATGGCGTACAATCAGCTCAATCTCATGTGGAAACTATTGCAAACATTCGTCGAGATCGCCGC
>JBJMWN010000138.1:0-3183 GCA_045810085.1 Povalibacter sp.
CGATTCTCGGAATTCCCGCGCGCCCGTGGCAAGCGACACCTTCCAGTTGTCGCCGCCATCGATGACGAAGACCCCCATCGTCATGTTGAGACGCGCGAGCGTATCGCCGATGCGTTGTTGCTCGCTCACAGGCCTCGCCATTAATTCGTTGTCTTCGAGCGCACTGAATCCCTGATCCGCCATGAATTCGAGATGCGCAATCAGATCGTCTCCTGCATGTTCCTTGAACATGCCGAAGTGCGGCGCATACCTCAGCTTGAACGCCGCTCGTTTGCTGCGCGATTGCGCTGCCTGCGCTCGCGCGGCAATACCGGAGAGCGTGGTAGCGAGCGTGCCTGCGGCGGTGGCTTGAATAAAGGTGCGGCGATTCTGCATTGTTCTCTGCCTTGTACGTTGCTCCCGAACCGGCAAGATGATCTGGTGGGAGGGACGCAAGGTCAAACTCAATTGCGGGTATGCCGCTTTGCTGCTGGAATGCCATCCATGAGCACCGAAATTGAAGCACTCAAACAATTCTTCACTGCGATCAATCGCAACGACATGCAGGCCATCACCAAGGATTTCGATCCGCAGATTGTGCGCATCGAGCCGGAAGGGTTTCCTACAGCAGGGACCTATCGTGGTATTGCAGAAGTGCAAGCGCACGTCACGAAAGGACGAGGGACTTGGGCCGAAGGGACTTGTGATCCAGAAGAGTTCTTCGTGAATGGCAACAAAGTCGTCGTCTACCTCCACGCTCGGGTGCGTCTGAAAGACTCGAACAAATGGGTGGGCGGACGATTTGCCGACGGATTCGTTTTTCGCGATGGCAAGATCACCGAGTACCTCTCATTCGGCGAACGTGCCGACGCTCTCAAGTGGGCAGGCATCGAAGACTAAGAGCGATTGCATCGGACATCTGCAGCAGGCACGGCGCCGGTTGCAGCAACCATCAGTCGTTAGCGAGCGCATCCGCCTTCACCGCTCCAGTCGCTGCGCTCAGGGGGCGGCAGAAAACACTTATGTACGGCTTGGCTGTTGCCCATCGATGATCGCGCGGCCGCTAGATCACCCGCGTTCCCGGATAAGCCGAAGCATTCCGCATCGAAAATTTCGCACCCATGTTTCCGCGCTTTGCATTCAGACCTGGCAGATGGGCACCACAAGCCGGTGTCATGCTTTTCGGTCTGCTCACAACTCTCGCTGCTCCGATTGCTGCGGCAGCTTCCTCCGAGACGGATGAACTGCGCGCGCAACTCGAGGCTCTGAAAACAGAGAATGCCGAGCAGGCCAAACGCATGCGTGCGCTCGAGGACCGCATTCGTGCTCTGGAAACGGCCGCATCAACGTCATCAACTGATACTTCGGTTGCTGGTAGGCCATCGAGTCCGCAGAGCGTCGCTGAAGGGCTGGCTGCCGCGAACCGAGCGCGGCTCGTGGTGGACAAGGAATATCAGCACGACACCGAATCGCGTGAGCAAAGCCTGCTCACTGCAGAGCACCCCTATGCCGGCCGCGTTCAGGAAGTGTTGCAGGGATTCATGGACATCCATGGATATTTTCGGGCCGGCTACGGCAGGAACAGCAACGGCGGCTCGATGGTCGGATTCCAGGCGCCGGGCGCGAGCGCCAAGTACCGCCTCGGCAACGAAGCTGACACTTATGGAGAAATCACTTTCGGCAAGAATTTGTACGGCAAAGATGCCTTCACGGTTGGCGATGCCGCAGGTGAAATCACAGCCGGCAACGGACCGATCGGACGTTTCCAAACCACCATTGCTGCCTACACACCGATTCAGGATGCGATCAGTTCGGGAAGTGCCAACTTCACCTTTGCCGAGATCTGGGGTTCGGTGGGCAACGTCATTTCCTCGCAGCCTTCATTGAAGTTCTGGGCGGGCAACCGGTATTACCGGCGACACGACATCCATCTCAACGATTTCTTCTTCTCGAACATGAGCGGCACCGGCGGTGGCTTCGAGGATTTGAAACTCGGGAATGGCAAGCTCGCACTCGCCTGGATCGGCACTCCGGGAAGCAGCGGCGTCAGCAGCGCACCCGAACCCGACGCCACCAATAAGGCCGGTTTCAGCAAGACCAGTTTTGATTTGAGGTGGTATGACATGGAGGTGCCGTGGGGAATCGGCGATGCGGGATTGGTCTTCTCGCGCGCGACGAGCGGACTCGATTCCAACGGCAACCAGGCTCCGGAAGCAACTGGGTTTTCAGCGATGTTCATTCACACCGCAAAGGGTGTGTTCAGCGAAGACGGTGTGAACAAGGCGTCGATTCAGTTCGGTACTGGCGCGGCGAAGACACTCAATTCGGGCTTCGAAACCTTCACGCTGAATGGTCAGACGTTCATTCGCGGCGATGATCCTGATTCCTGGCGCCTGCGAGTTACGGAAAATTTCACAGCCAATCTGAGCGATTCGTTTTCGCTTGGCCCTGTGCTCATCTACCAAATCACAGACTACGCGGGCGATGAGGGCAAGGTCGAATGGATCTCTGCAGGCGTGCGTCCGATCTGGCATTTCGATCAGCACATCAGCCTCGCGTTTGAAGCGGGTGCCGACTGGGTCAAGGATGACAATGCTGAAACGGATGGTGTGCTTTACAAACTGACGCTCGCTCCGCAGGTATCACTCGGCGGGCGTTTTATGAGCAGGCCGGTGATCCGTGCATTTGTCACGTATGCACACTGGAGCGATGACTTCATCGGCCTGGTGGGAGGAAAAGATTTCGCAGACGAGAGTGACGGTCTTACCGCGGGCATGCACATGGAAGTGTGGTGGTGATCGTCGCTTGGTGAATGGCGATTTGCACACGCGGTCCCCACCTGCAAACGTACCTCGAGATCGCGAGCGCGTCCGTTCACGATGCTGACAGGACGTTGATTGAAACCAGCGACTCGGTGGCGGCGGGCAGATGTGACTCATCTGCCCGCCTTTTCCCAAAAAGCTGGAGCGACTTCAGGGCGCAGGCGTCGCGCCCACCGCTGCTGCTGCGTCCACGAAGCCGTGTCCGGAATCGAAGTCGAAGCCGGCCGGCAATGGCGAGAACACCGAATTACCCGGGCCGGGTACGACCAGCACTTCCCGCTTGGTCATGTCTTCAGCAGTGTTACTCAGAATGCCGTAGACCTGTTCCGGAGCCAGGCCGCCGTTCTTCTGCAGCATCAGTGCAGCCACACCAGCCACGTGC
>JBJMWN010000139.1:0-3735 GCA_045810085.1 Povalibacter sp.
CGGCGCGCAGTCTACCAGCGAATCCCCGCGCGGGAGAGCCGCGCCAACCCAAAGGTTCAGATGAATTCGGCGCGCAGCCGACGACCGAACGGCGTGAACAGCAGTCCGAACACCACCGAAACGACGGTGGTAGTCACAGCCACGATCGTGATTATCTGTTGGCTGACGGCGGTCGACATTTCCAACGTCGGCATCGTCATCGAGATGTCGGCCAGAAATTGAATTCCAAAAATCCCCACGAGCACCACCGAGACTGCCACTCCGACGACATTGCTGATGTGCAGCCAACGCCCCGATGAAGGCCCGGTGCGCGCCAGAACGGGATTGGTCGTGCGCTGTTCCGCGGCCTCGATGCGTGCCCAGACAGCAGCGTCGAACCGATGATCCAGCTGCGGCGCTTTGACCTGATTCGCAAGCGAGCGATCAAGGTTGGCTTCTATGTCGAGTGTGCGTGTCATGACTCGTTCTCCTTCCCGCCTGCGAGCTCAGCGAGCTTCTTGCGCCCCCGGTGCAGCAGCGCCTTGACGGTACCCGTAGGCATCGACAGAAGCTCGCCGACTTCCTCACAACTGCGATCTTCCAGATAAAAAAGGACCACCACCCGACGATACGGTTCCGACAATTGCTCGAGCAACTTCGTCACATCGTATTCGGCAGCGGCCTGGCCCGCGGTCTCGGCTCCAGCATGCCCACGGCCGAAAACCATCGGATCACCATCATCATCGGCCGCTTCGGCGAAATCTTCCAAGGGCACTAGACGACGCTCGCGCGCGATGGCGGTGAGGCAGGTATTGCGGGCGATGGTGTAAAGCCAGGTCGACAAGGCCGCCCGGCCATCAAATTTCCCCAGCGCCTGCCATGCCTTCACGAATATCGTCTGGGAGAGGTCTTCCGCCAGTGCCTCGCTGCGGACGATCGAGATACAAAGGTGCATGACCTTTTGCCGGTACCGCGCCATCAGGCCTTCAAGCACGGCATGACGGTCGCCACGGGCAAGCGCCGCAAGCAGGTCCGCGTCGCGCTCCATGGCCGCCGATACGGCCGGAACGGGTGTCCGGGCGCCCGAATTCATGTTTACCGCTGCCTGCACGCCCTTGATACTGCCGAGCGGTATAGCGGGTTGCAGTTGCCGACTGCAACCGGATTCGCACCGGCCGAGTATCAAGGGCACACATCTCGCCCCATCGGAGTAATCGATCATGGATCCTGGAGTCATCGCCCTCTGCATTCCCATCGTCGCGATCGTCATGAGCATCGGCATCGGCATGCTCTTCATCTGGGCCGAGCACAAGCGCAAGACGCAGCTGCTCGAGCAGAACCATCGCGAGCGCATGCATGCACTCGAGAAAGGGATCGCGCTGCCACCGCTGCCGCCAAATCTCGTGGGCATGAGCAATGGACCCTCGACCGCCTCGGCAGCCAAATCGGTGCGCAGCGGCGTGATGCTCCTGTTGATCGGCATCGTGCTGTTCTTCGCACTCATGGTGGTCGGCGCGCAGGAAGCCGCCCTGTTTGGTCTGCTTCCAGCCGCTATCGGTGTCGCGAACCTGGTGTACGCGGCAATTCAGTGGAACAAGGAAAAGGGCGAGACAAGATCGCTCGAGCGATCGTAACCCGTTTGTTCAGTCCAGATCGGCGATGAGCGAGGCGCGCACGTTGTCGGGCGCTGACGGGATCTGGTGCTGATACTCAGGGTGGTCAATGCCGACGGAGAGCGCGGCGCCACCCTTGAGTCTCGCCGACATCGCGGCGCTCAACTCGAATCGCAGAAAATGCACGGCCGAGGTTTTCACCTCGTTCTCACGCTCCAGGTCTTCGTCAGCAATGGCGAATACGCGATCGAAGCCTGACACTTGCACCCAGCAACAATCTTCGATTCCTCGCAACTTCTCGAGCTGGACGCGCCGCACCTCAGGATCCGTGTACTCGATGAGGAATGTCACCTTCCAGTTGCTGCCATCCGGGATCAGTGGATTGTAGGCAGCCAGTTCTTCGGCGATGCCCTCGGCTTCGAAGATGCGTTCGGTGCGAAGCATCTCCTGCACCTGGTATTGCACGGTGAGTCGGTCCTCGAACAGCCACATGGTGTTGGGGCCCACATTCACCTGGCGGTCGCGCTTGTGCGCTATGACGCGCGAGCGAAAGTCCGGCCGCTCGCGCGAATAACGTTCCAGCGACATCAGATCCGATACGGCGAGCTTCTGCATCAGATCCCGTATGCCTTGCGCACCAGTGACATGGGATGTTCAGGCTCGCGCGCGGCGAGTCCGGTCGCATCCGGCGCAAGTCCGCTGTGGATCTGATGGCCCGCCATCGGGCAATCGCTCGAATAATGATCCGCGTTGGCCTGCGCGACCTTGGAAACGACCGGCTTGCCGATCTTCACGGAAGCTGCCCGGTATTCCTTCTTCACCGCGTAGGTGCCGTTGTGACCAGAGCAGCGCTCGATCACGTCAACCGTCGTGTCGGGCACGAGCCTGAGCATGTCGCGCGTCTTGAGTCCGATATTCTGCACGCGTAAATGACAGGGCACGTGGTAGCTGACCTTCCCTAACTTCTGCGAGAAGTCGGTGCGCAGCAGTCCGGCCTTATGGCGAAGCATCAGGTATTCGAACGGATCGAAGATATGATCCCGGACCGCCTGCACGTCCGCGTCTTCGGGGAACATCAGCGGCAACTCCTGCTTGAACATGAGCACGCAGGAGGGAATGGGCGCGACGATGTCGTAGCCATCATCGATCAGCGCTTTCAACTGCGGGATGTTGAAGTCCTTGTACTTCGCCACGGTCTCGAGATCGCCGAGCTCGAGCTTGGGCATGCCGCAGCACTTTTCCTTGCTCACCACCTTCACCGGAATGCCGTTGTGCTCGAACACCGTGGTCAGGTCTTCGGGCATGTGTGGCTCGTTGCGGTCGCCGTAGCAGGTCACGAACAGCGCCACCTTGCCGCGGGTTTCCTCGGAAGGTTTGACTTCCGTGGCCTTGCCCGAGGCGCGGCGTGCGCGTTTGCTGCCGGTGGTGGAATGAAACTTCGGAAGTGGCGCCGTGGCATCCACACCGAGCGCGGACTCCAGCAATTTGCGCCCGAGCTTCGTGCCGTTCACCGCGTTGACGATCTCGGTGACCACCGGGATGCCGGCGATGCTGCCGAGCCCGCGCGTGTTCGAGAGTAGTTTGTCGCGAAAATTATGCTCGCCTTTGCGATGCTGTACATGCTTGGCGCGCAGCATCAGGTGTGGAAAATCGACGTTCCAGGGATGCGGCGGAACATAGGGACACTTCGTCATGAAGCACATGTCACACAGGTAACAGTGATCGACGACGTCCCAGTACACCTTCTTGTCCACGCCATCGAGCTCGAGCGTCGGGCTCGCGTCGATCGCATCAAACAATGTGGGAAACGAATTGCACAGCGAGAAGCAGCGGCGACAGCCGTGGCAGATATCGAAGACGCGCTCGAGCTCTTTCTCGAGCGCAGCCTCGTCGACGAATTCAGCGCTCCGCCAGTCGAGCGGGTGACGCGAGGGAGCCTGCAGGCTGCCCTCGCGTGTGCCGGTCTCTCCCGCGCCCACGCAACGTGGCCGTCAGATGGACTCGAGGGCTTTCTGGAAGCGATTCGCGTGCGAGCGTTCGGCTTTTGCGAGCGTCTCGAACCAGTCGGCGATCTCGGAGAATCCTTCTTCGCGTGCAGCTTTCGCCATACCCGGGTACATGTCGCTGTACTCGTGTGTTTCGC
>JBJMWN010000140.1:0-15882 GCA_045810085.1 Povalibacter sp.
TTCGACATCGTTCAGCGTGACGGCGAAGTCACGCATGATGCTGAGCGCGTTGAACCACAGCGCGTTGATCTCAACCGCTTTGCCGGTGCGCGGCGTGACGACCCAATCGCCGATCTTTGCGTCCATCCAGGTGAGTTGAGCGCCTGCGACGCCTGAGCGCAGCAACCCATCGCTCGGATCCACCTGGATGCCGAATCGAGTGCCGCGCTGATGCCAGCGCACGATCGAGCGCAGCGTCGGAAACAGTTCGCTCAGCAGAGTCGAGTCGCCGGTGAGGCGCACGTATTCATCGATCGCCACGAAATACCAGAGCGTCGCGTCGACGGTGTTGTACTCCGGAATCTCTCCGCCATCGGGGAAGCGATTCGGCAGCATGCCCTCGCTCACGTAACGCGCGAAGGTGCGCAGCACGCTGGCGGCAATCTCATAGCGGCCTGTTGCGAGCGTGAGTCCTGGCAGCGCAATCATCGTGTCGCGGCCCCAATCGGCAAACCAGGGATAGCCCGCGATTACGGTGTGACGGCCCGTGCCGGGCAAGTTGGATGCGCGCTCGACGATGAACTGATCGGCAGAATGAACGAGCTGGCGAATCCAGTCGGGCGCGGACGTATTCAATGGGGCGTTATTTGCCAGCTCAGACTGACGTGCTTGCGCCTGCGCGAGACTTGATTCTGATGGCGTAAGCGGATGCGTTGTTTCTGTCGTCAGGATGACGGCACGCGATTCACCTGCCTCGAGAGTCATCCGCAGCGTGCCCGGTCGGAACAGATCTTCGATGTCATCGAGCCCGCGAGCGCTCTCCTCGCGATAGCGAAGGTTCCAGTAGTGGTCCAAGCCGGCACGTGCTTCGCCATCCTCGGCAACGATGCAATACGAGAGATCCCCGGATGTGATCTGCAACGTGTTGAGCGAGGCGTCGACGCGAGCGCCGTGCTGGCCGCGATGCAGCGAGTGATAGTCACGATGCGTGCACAGCGGTGCGATCTCGAGGTCAACGTGTTCGCCGCGCAGCAATCGATACTGCACATAGGTCGTGTTCTGACCGTGCGGCATCCACGCGCGCTGTTCGAGAACGGCGGTGCCGAGCAACCAGGTCCAGACCGGAATGGAACCGTCGAGGCGGAATGAATCGAGGTGGACGAAGCCAGTTGGTGCGATCGTGCCATCTGCGTACTCGTTACAGGCGAGCTCATAGCGCACACCATCGACGTGCGCGACTGCATCGAGCTTCGCAACCAACACGACCCGATCGACAGGCGGATGCAGCGAGGCGATGAGCAAGCCGTGATAACGGCGCGAATTCATGCCGATCAACGTGCTGCACGCAAACCCGCCGATGCCATTGGTGATGAGCCATTCGCGACCCGACGCGGCTGCGAAATCCGTGAGCACCTCTCGCGTGAGATGAACGCTGCTCATGGCGACACCGTGCGGCGTGACGGGGAAGAGGCGGGAACGCAGGCGAGCGTCGAGCGGAGCGCGGCGGGAATTCGCGTGAAGCCGACGGGGGTGGTGGCTGCGTTCCCGCAAAAACGGACAAGCGTTTGCGGTATTGAAGTGATGCGAGCGGAGAGCACACTGACGACCGCTCGCCGAGAGTTTCCTGTGCGCGAGATCATGGACGCACTCCTTCAACTAGCAGGGCGATTCGATACAGACGATCGCGCGCAGTGAGATAGAGCGTCTTGCCATCATCGCCCCATGCGAAGTTGTGAATGGGCCGGGGTGCGACAACAGTGCCGAGGTGCTTGCCGCCGGCGTTGTAGATCCGCAAACCATCCGGCGCCGACAGATAGAGATTCCCGGCTCGATCTACCTTGATGCCATCGAGCGCTTCCTCTCCAGGGACTTCCTGTGTGAGATCCGCGAACACCGTACTCGCGCCCAAGCGACCGTCGGGACTCACTGGAAATCGCAGGACCACCTTCTGCTGCGGATCCCAATTACCCACGTAAAGGAATCGTTCGTCAGGCGAGAAGGCGATGCCGTTCGGACCTTTCAGCTCCTGTGTGAGCAGTACGGCTTTCCCGGCCTGCGCGCGGTAGACGCCGCTGAATGCCAGCTGCTTGCGCGGGTCGTCATAGAACTTAGGCAAGCCGAAAGGTGGATCGGTGAAATAGACGGCGCCATCGGAGCGATAGACCAGATCGTTCGGGCTGTTGAGGCGCTTGCCTTGAAAGCGGTCCGCGAGAACTGTGAGCGTGCCGTTGGACTCGACCCGCACGACTCGATGATTCCCGTGCTGGTTGATCGTGAGTCGACCGCGCGAGTCGAACGTGAGGCCGTTCGATCCGGGTTGACCGTAGTCGGCGATGTCGGCGCCGGCATATCCGCTTTGCTCTCGAAAAACGCGCAGCGACTGCGTGCTCGCTTCGTACGCGTAAATGCGGTTCGCATTCGGATCACTGAAGAGAAGCGAGCCTTCGTGCCAGACCGGTCCTTCGGTGAACTGAAAGCCTTCGGCGAGTTTGAAAATCTTCGGATTCGCGGGAACGATCGCATCAAGCGCCGGATCGAGTCTCACCACTCGCACATTCACTTCCTGCGCAGGCACCGCGACCGGGCCTGTATCGCCCGGCACGAAGGAGAGTTTGGCGAGCCGCATCCAGATGAAGTTCGTCGGCGGATCGGAGAGCGGACCATTGATGCCGAACACGGCGATCTGAATCTTCTGGCCGGGCATCACGTGGCGCGCGACGATCAGACGATTGGTCGCATTCCATCCTGCGATAACAGAGCCACCGTTCTGTCCGGTCAGACGCGACAATTCGCCATCGGCCCACACTTCCGCGTAGTCATCGAGTGAGGTCTCGAACACGACGTTGGACCCGCGCACATCGACATCGCCGATACGTTCGGGAACGGTCAGCGTGATGCGGTACCAGTTGAACGAGAGGCGGCCATGGCCGCGCCGCGTCTGAAGCGTGTTCGGCTCGATCGTCTCCCATTGAGAGTCATCGAAATCGCGCGCGCCCGCGCGTGGCGTGTAGTCCCAGGTCGGAGTGAGTTCGCCTGTCGGTTGACCTTGCGTATCGGCTGCTCGATGTTGAGTCCGCACCAGATCGACATCGCTGTAGCGCCAGGTGCCGCGCACTGTTGCGAGCCCTCCAGCGGAACTCAGGTCGATCGATGCAAGCGCGTCGGTCGCTGCATTGTCAGCACGCACACTCGAGTGATGCGCGAGCGAGGCGGCGAACAGAAGATAGAGGAGAGCGGTGAAGCGCATGGTGTGTCTCGAATGAGGTGAATGCAGCGACTCAGCCTTGCTGCTTCACCACGTAGTAGGTGAACGGCGCGTCGACTTGCTTGAACCAGTGCGGAACACCTCGCGGGATGGAGATGACATCGCCCTTGGTGAGATGTCGTTCCTCGCCGCCTTCGATCTGTCTGCCACGCTGCTCTGTTGGCGATACGTTGCGGGGCTCGACGACGTTGCCGCCGGTCACCAGCGTCGCGCTGCCGTCGATGACATAGAAGATGTCCGTGTCGTCCAGATGGATCTCGGCTTCACCTGCGCCGTCCCGACGGCTGGCGTTGACGCGAAAGCTGGGCTGATCGATCAGCGTGGTGTCGCTTCTGAAGCCCGCGTCCACTTGCGCGCGGGGAACGAAGCTCACCTTCGACTGCTGCGACTTCTCGAACTCGGATGCAGCCGTGCTCGCGATCTCATCGTCCTGCGCCGCACTCGAAGCGCCGCTCACGCCGACCGCGCCGATCACTTTCCCGGCAATGCTGATGGGTACGCCACCTTGCAACGGCGTGAACGGTGCGACTTCGGGAACAGCGAGCATGGCGTAACGCCCTTTGTTGACGATGTCTTCGAATGCGCGCGTGGGCTTGCCGAAGAGCACAGCTGTGCGAGCTTTGCCGATCGAAATGTCGGCGGCGTTGAGGAACGTGCCGTCCAATCGCTCGAGATAAATCAGCGTGCCGCCGGCATCGACCACTGCGATCGCACTACCGGGTGCGCTCTTTGAGCGCGCGTAAGCGACTGCGGCCGCAGCGACCGACTTCGCACCCTCCAGCGTGATGGAAGGATGAGAGGCGATCTCCGCGCTCATGGATGACGAGGCGGCGAGCATCAGCAGTAGCGTGACAATTGGTTTCATGATGAGTGCTCAGACGGCCATCTGGAGCCGGGCATGCTGAGCCGCAAGGCTCAGGTGCGCCGCGGGAAGAATGGGTCGATTGCTGGAGTGCGACTCTTGCGGCAGACGTCGCAGTGCTTCGGCTACGCGTCGCGGTGTGCCCAGATCGCTCCAGCCACACGGCGGCACAGGATGCACACGCAGAAGGGATTCGCTGCCTTCCAGAATGTCGCGAGAGAAGTCGAGGTCAGGTAAACGGTCGTACAACTCGGCCGTTGCGATTGCATTCTCGGAGTCACCAGCATCCTGGCGAACCGCTCGACGCATCTCGCTCGTTATCCCGTGGAAACGCTGTTCGAACAGTTCGATCAAGGTGCGAACCGCCGCTACGAGAATGAATGCATTCCACAGTGCGCCGCGCTCGAGCAGTGCGCGTGCGAGCGTCATGGAAGGCTTCTCCACGAACTCGCTCACGTGCAGCGAGTCGTTCGCATCGCGAGTCCCGGGCACGATGTATCCGAGTTCCGGATCCACTTCGTCCGGACCGATGCCGAGCAGGTAGACCGTCTCGCTCTTTTCAGTGACTTTCGCGGCTGCCTGGCGCAGCGCTCGGCCGAGTGTGGCTTCGTCGCGCACGTAATGATCAGAGGGCAGGATCACGACCCGCGCGTCGGGATCGCGTTGTGCAATGTGCAGCAGTGGCAGAAGCAGGCCATTCGCCGTGCCGCGGTTCTCGGGCTGCACGATGATGTTCGAAGCGTTGAGCGACCACAGCGGGCCCTCCCACCAGCGCCGATGCTGCTCCGCCACGATCGTGCAAATGCGTTGACGCGGAGCAACTGCCTCCGCTCGATAGAGCGCCTCTTGCAGTAACGATGGGCCACCGTGCAGCGAGCAGAACTGCTTGGGCACGGCAACGCCGGTGTGAGTCGTCGTCAACGACTTGAGACGGCTGCCTTCTCCGGCAGCGAGGACCAGTGCCCAGGTATTCATCGTGTTCTGTGCTCTCTTGTGTAGTTGTGATCGTGCGTTCATGGGTCTGTGATCTGGTCAGCCTGGCCAATGTGTTAAGCGTGTGTGCTTGCGGATTGCCGGTGCAGATCACAGACCGATGAACGCTCGTGCGCTTCAGTGCAGGCGTGTCTGATTCAGGATCTGGACCATCCGCCAGTAGCTCGCTTCTCGAGAGCGACGTGACCAGCGCGCAGGATCGAGCGCAACGCGAACTGTCGAGGTCTCTGGAATCCACGATGACGGTACTTGCTGCTCGGTCAGCGCGGACTCGGTCAACGCGACAATTCGCGGCTCGGTATCGAATGGTTTGCGCATGGTCTTCTCCTTGAAAAAAGGCGGCCGCAACAGATGTAGCTGCGGCTCGCGTGGACGAATCAGCTGAACTTCGGATTCGTGTGAGTAAGGGCACTCGTCTTCTTTGCCGTCGGCGTCGGATCGACGACTTTGACGACACGAGCTCCTGCAATCCTTTCGCACGTGCCGCTCGGCAAGTAGATCCAGGCTTCCGCGTTTGAATCGGCTTCCACGTGACCGTGACAGGCATTGCTGCTTGTTGCGCAGTCGTTCTTGCCAGCCTTGATCACGCCGGCACACTGCTCCTGGTTATCAGCGGCGAGTGCCTGGCTGACCGTCGCTGTCGCGCCGATCGCGATCAAGCTCGTCATCGCTGCGTTCAGAAGATTGCTATTAGTCATTGAGTTCGCTCCGTAGGGTTGATGAAGTGGCGTGAGCCACCGTGTTCGTCTGCACGGTTGTAATTGCAACGGGTGTGCCACGCTGGATGCGAGCAAAGCTGCTGTTGGATCGATGCGCGCCGATCGCAGTGCAACCACCACTGGCGGTGAAAATTCCACAGCGCGTTGCGGAATCGCCGCGACAGAAGGTGGAAGAGGCGGGTAGAGCGCGGGCGCAGCCGCCCGCGCACACTGCTGCAGGCTGAGCGGCAGCAATCTCAGAACCACAGCGTGTGGTGAGCGCCGCAGTCGACTGCGGCGGTGCCGCCGGCATCGGTGGTTCAGTGACCTGGGGGTCTTTGTGGGTCCCGCTTCTTTTGTGGGTCCGATTTCTTTTGTGGGTCCGACTTCAGTCGGACGTTATCTGTTCGGCTAAAGTCGAACCCACAGTGAGAATCGGCCGAAGCCGAACCTGCAGTGAGAATCGTGACCCGCAGCTCGCTCTGTGTGTGGGTCCGACTTTAGTCGGACGTTACCCGTTCGGCTAAAGCCGAACCCACAGTGAGAATCGGCCGAAGCCGAACCTACAGTGAGAATCGCCACCCGCAGCTCGCTCTGTGTGCAGGTCCGACTTCAGTCGGACGTTATCCGTTCGGCTAAAGCCGAACCCACAGTGAGATCGGCTAAAGCCGATCCCACAACCATCAAAGCGGTGTGCTTCGTGCGCTGTCGATCAAGCGGCGGATTGCAGCGGTATCGAACTGGTCAGCCAATGACTGCAGTTCGATATGGAAGCATTCAGCGTCCGTATCGCACAACAGGCTGCGAGCGCGCTCCCTCAATGCCCGAATGTCTCCCAGCATGGCGAGATGGTAGAGCTCATCGGCCTGCTCGCCAGGAAGAACGAAGAGGGGTGCGCTGCTCTCGGAAGAGATGCGACGTTCGGTCTCTGCAAATCGCCATTGCAGATTCAACAGTTGGCCTATGCGCTCCAGGAGCACCACGAGGTCTACCGGCTTGGGTATAAATGCCGTGCAACCAGACGCGAGCGCTTCATGGCTCGTGTAATTCGATGCGCTCGCGGAGAGCGCGATGATCGGCACATCGGCAGCGTTGGGGCGACTGCGCAGCTTGCCTGCGAGCGCGATGCCATCGAGGATGGGCATCACCAGGTCCGTGATGATCAGGTCCGGCGGCCGATTTTCGATCGCCGCTAGCGCCAACGCGCCGTTGACGGCGGTGTCGACCTCGAAGCCGATGGGGCGCAGCAGAGATGCGATCAGATTGCGATTGATTGCATCGTCATCGACAACCAGAACGCTGCGGGCCGAGCCCTCGAATCCGATGATGTGTTGCGCCTGCCCTGAGTCGATCCGCTCGCGAGCCGCGAGTGCCACGTCGAGTTCGACAACGAAGGTCGTGCCTTCGCCGACTTTACTTTGTACTGCGATACTGCCTCGCATCGTCTCAATCAGACGTCGTGTGATCGCAAGCCCGAGGCCGGTTCCTTCGGTCGGCCGGGCCGGATCATTGATACGGTGAAACGGTTCAAAGATGCACTCGAGCTGTTCAGGCGGCATCCCGACGCCGGAATCGGCGATCGCAAACTGCAGGCGCGCGCTATCGTCCGTGCGTTCCATCACCTGCACGCGCAACTCCACGCAGCCGTCTGCATTCGTGAACTTCACGGCGTTACCAAGCAGATTCAGAAGAATCTGGCGAAGCGCTCGCGCATCGCTGCGCACGAGCGCGGGCAGCGCACCGCAGACATTCAGCTTGAAGTGCTGTCGCGCACGATCGGCCTTGACCTGAATCAAGCTGCTCACATCGCGCAGCAGCGCGTCGACGTCCACCAGCTGGTCTTGCACCTCGAGCTTGCCTGCTTCGATCTTGGCGAGATCCAACAGATCGTTGACGAGCGTCAACAAATGCTCGCCGGAACGCTCGATGATGGTGAGCCCATCGCGCTGCTGCTCGCTCAAAGCCGTTTCGCCGCGACGAAGCAATTGTGCATAGCCGAGGATTCCGTTCAGCGGCGTGCGCAGCTCATGGCTCATCTGGCTGATGAAAACGCTTTTTGCCTGATTGGCTCGTTCAGCCACCAGCTTGGCGGCAGCAAGCTGTTGCTCCATCACTTGCCGATGCCCGATTTCAGTTTTGAGTTGCTCGTTCATCGCACGCAACGCCTGCAGAGATTCATCGAGCTGTCGGTGTGCCCGATCGCGCTCGAGTTCGACGGCGGCGCGTAACGAGAACAGGCGCAGGATGTCGACGTCTGCGTCGTGCCAGTCGCGCTCCGGCTTGTCCATGACAGCAATGTGTCCATGAACCTTGCCCTGCTCGTCAGTGATCGGAATGCCCAGATAGCTGTTCACGCCGAGCTCGGCAAACCATTCGCGGTCGATGGGAAATATTTTGCCAATATCGCGAGCGAAGCCGCTGATGCGGCCGTTGTAGACGAACTCGCAAGGAGTGCCCTCCAGAGCGTACTCGAGGCATCGCTCATAGCGGCCATCGATCCAGAAAGCGAGCATCACCGCTCGTTGCTCGGGGAGTAATCGAGAGGTGAAGGCCGCGTGCGCATTCAGTGCGCTCGCGATTTCGCAAACGATCTGTCGAAAGAAGGCTTCACCGCTCTTGCCGGCGACGCCTTCTTCGATGCGTCGCAGAAGCTTCAGGCCTTGCAGTTCGGACATGGTCACTCCGTGCGGCTAAAGCCGAAACCACCACCAGGATCGCACCGCTTCTCTCTTGCGCTATGGGTCCGACTTCAGTCGTTCGGCTAAAGCCGAACCCACAGGTCAGAATCCACAAGCTAGAACCCACAAGTCTGAATGCACCGGACAGATTCCAAAGCAACACACTACTGATAACTGTCCCGTTTAATACCGAGCTTGCGGATTCGAAATCGCGCTGTCGAAGGTTTGAGATCCAGGATGCGGGCCGCTCCGTTGGGTCCCTCGATGATCCCGCGTGTCTGGCGCAACACTGAAATGAAATGCTGACGCTCCATTTCTTCCAGCGTGCGAGGCTCACTCGATGTCGCAGCGGACCCATTTCCATTGTTAGAGGCGACTGCTGCAAAGCAACTTTGCGCCGGTGCTTGAAGAGACCACTCCACTTCAAGCGTGTCACCGGTCGAAAGTACTGCTGCGCGCTCGATCGTGTTCTGCAGATCGCGAATGTTGCCGGGCCAGGAATGTGCCTGCAGCGCGGCCAGGGTTGTTGGTGAAATGTGCTTCAGCGGTTTCCCGAGCTTGCGCGCAAAACGTTCCATAAAGAACTGCGCGAGCACGGGAATGTCACCTGTCCTCGCTCTCAGTGGCGGCACGTGGATGGGAAATACATTGAGCCGATAAAAGAGGTCGGCACGGAAGCGACCGCTCGCGACATCCAATTGCAGGTCGCGATTGGACGCGGCGATCACACGCACATTGACTTGCTGCGTCCTGGAGCTGCCGACCGCTTCGAACTCGCCTTCCTGCAGTACACGCAGAAGCTTGGTTTGCGTGTCGAGAGGTAACTCGCTCACTTCGTCCAGAAACAGCGTGCCCCCGTCCGCGAGTTCGAAACGACCGACGCGGCGATCGGTCGCACCAGTGAACGCGCCTTTCACGTGTCCGAAGAGCTCGCTTTCGACGAGGCCTGCCGAGATGGCGCTGCAATTGAGCTTTACGAGCGGCCGATCGCGCCGCGAGCTGCGCTCGTGGATGGCGCGAGCGATCAGTTCTTTTCCAGTCCCTGTTTCACCATGAACGAGCACGGTGGTGTCCGTGGCCGCGACCATTTCCAGCTGATGCAGCGCGTGTCGAAGGGCTTGACTCGAGCCCACGATGTCCCGGTGATTGCCTTGTTCGCTGATCTCCTGCTGGAGGTAGCGATTCTCATGCTCAAGCCGGGTCTTGAGCGCTTCGATCTGCGTAAGCGCCGTCTTCAGCTCTGCCGTGCGTTCCGCCACTCTCTGTTCGAGAAGTTCGTTGCTCCGTGCGAGATCGAGCTGCAGCTTGCGCAAGTGCACCTGAGTTCGAACGCGCGCCAGCACCTCTTCATGTTCGAATGGCTTCACCACATAGTCCGCGCCGCCGGCATCGAAGCCTTTTACTTTGTCCTCGAGATCGCCGAGCGCGGTCATGAAGATCACGGGAATATCAGCAGTCGCAGGCGTGGCCTTCAGTCGCCGGCAGGCTTCGAAGCCGTCCATCCCCGGCATCATCACGTCCAGCAGAATGACGAGCGGCATCGCATAGCGCGCTTGCTCGAGCGCACTTTCCGCTTCGCGGGCCACAAGCACGCGATAGCCCTCGCGGCTCAGCATTTCGACGAGCACCTTCACATTGGTCGGTGTGTCGTCGACGACCAGAACGGTATCTGTGTCAGGAGCATTCATCCCGCGCGCTCCGTCTGTGGACGCAAATATTCACGCAGCGCTTTCATGTCGAAGTCGCTTGCCATGCCCATCAGCTCCTCGACGACATCACTATGTTCGGCGCGCGTACTTGCCTGTGCAAGGCGCTCCGTCAGCTTGCGAATGTCTCCGAGCATGGCGAGTTCGTAGAGTTCACGTGCAAGATCGAGGGGCAAAGTGCGTGGCAGGACCGATGGCGATCGCGATATTCCGGGCTGATCGTGTATCCATCGCAGCTGCAGCAGTCTGCCAGTGATCTCGAGTACCTGATCCAGGCGAATGGGTTTGGTAATGAAATCGTTGCAGCCGGCGGCAGCGCTGTGAATGCGAGTGTTCTCGAATGCGCTGGCTGAGACGGCCACGATGGGCACGACAGCAAGTGGTGCTTCATGCCCGCGGATCTCGCGAATGGCTTCGAATCCATCCTTGATGGGCATGACAAGGTCCATGAAGATCAAATCGGGCTCCACTCGCTGTGCGATGTCGACCGCCTGTGTGCCATTGTCCGCGTGATGAATCTCAAACCCCAGCGACTCGAGGAAGCGCCCGAGGATGTGTCGATTGTCACTCTTGTCATCGGCGACCAGAATACGGCGTCGCGCTCCCTCATAGCCGGTCACAGTCAGGCCTGAGGATCGGCGTTGCCGCGCAGCGGCTTGCGATTGCTCCACCTCCAGGATGACGGAAAAGGTACTGCCGTGCCCTGGTTCGCTCGAGATTTCGAGCTGGCCTCGCATCAAGTGCACGAGCTTGCGGCAGATCGCAAGTCCAAGCCCGGTTCCTTCGATCTGTCGGTGCGACTGCTTCACCTGTTCGAATGGATTGAAGATGTGCTCGATCTGATCGCGAGCGATGCCGATACCGGTGTCAATGACATCGAAGCGCAAGCGGCATCGCTGATTTTCCACTGTCTGGGCACCGACGCGAAAACAAATGCGACCGTGGTCGGTGAACTTGGCTGCGTTTCCGAGCAAGTTGAGCAGCACCTGACGAAGCTTGCGTTCATCGGTGATGATCATGGCGGGCAGCGCGGTCGTGGTTTCATACGAGAACGCAAGACCCGATTGGGTGGCTCGAATGCGTGCGACGTCGACAACCTCGCGCAGCAGATCATCGAGGACCACACGATTCGACTCGACATCCATACGGCCCGCTTCGATCTTGGCCAGGTCGAGCACGTCTCCGATCAACGTCAAAAGATGCTCGCCACAATGTTCGATCGCTTCGATGCTATCGGCGTGATCCGGCGCAAGTGTGGAATCCCTGCGTAGCAGCTGGGCATAGCCAAGGATCCCGTTAAGCGGCGTGCGTAGTTCGTGCGTCATGCTGGCGAGAAATTCACTCTTGGCCCGATTGGCCGATTCGGCTGCGTCTTTTGCGTGCTCGAGTGCTCTGGAGGAATCTCGACGCGACAGTGCGCTCGCGATGATTTCCGCGAGCAATCGCATCAGACGCAGATCCTCGTCCGGCCAGTGCTTCTCGACGCCGATTGAATGAAATCCAAGGATGCCGATGGTTTCGTTGTGACACACCATCGGAACTGCGATACGTGAAGTCACCTCATTCGATGCGAGCAAAGTGTTGAGCTTGTCAAAACCGGTCGGCAGCTTTTCCGGGCGCGAGGCATTGAGAGTTCGCTGTTGAAGGAAGTGGTCCAGAACTTCGGGAACATCCTGCTTTCGCAACGCGGAGACGCGACGTGACATCGCCGGCAAATGCTCGACTGGCCACAGATAACGCAGCTCTGCAGCACTCCGATCTTCATTGAACAGGAAGATCATGCCGCGATCGCTGCCGATGAAACTGCCCACGGCCCGCAGCGTTCGCTCGACCTCGGCGTCGATGTCAGTCGATGCAGCGCTCATGAAGCGTGTTGAGGTTTCAGCGACGAGTGCTTCCAGCGTGAGTCGACGCTCGAGCTCGCGATTGGTCGCGACCAGTTCCTGCTCGAAATGTTGTCGCTCGAGTTCGGCGCCGGATCTCGCCCCGAAGATTCGCAAAATACCGAAGTCACGTTCTTCCCAGTTCTTGGCTCGCGTATCGATCACGGCGAGATGACCCATGACGAGACCTTGTGCGTTCTTCAATGGAATCGCGAGATACGATTCTGCACCCATCTGCAGGAGCTCTTCGCGTTCCACCGGAAACAGATCGGCGATCCCGTGATTGAATGCAACGATGTCACCCGCGAGCACGTTCTCGCACGGCGAACCCGGCAACGCATACTCCATGCCGTGCTGGAGAGACTCGCCGTCCCAAAGCGCAATGATGCGCGCGCGCGAATTCTCATCCAGAAAACGCGAGACGAATGCATATCGGCAATCCAGCGCCTGAGCCAGGCAGCGCACGAACTCACGAAAGAACGCCGTTCCAGTTTGCGCTGCAGTTCCTTCGTCGATCAGACGCAGGATGTGCAGGTCACTATGTTCCATTCTCGAGTTCTCCGCTCCCGACTTAGGATTCCGCGGCGATGTCTTTCCAGATAGCCCTTTGAACAAGATCTTACTCCGCAATCCTGTCTGCCCACGCCGCATTGCGAGGGCATCGCGAGGCTGCAGCCAGTGACAGCTAGAAGCGGGCTGTGGCTGGACGATTGGGCGAGGCGCCCGCGTGCGCGTCGCCCGTGTGCACGGCGCCCGCGATCAACCGATCGGCCGATATTGATCCAGGTCCATAGATGGCGAGCACCAGCAGCATGAAACCCCAGAGAATGTGCTGACCGATGGCGGCTTCGAATCCTTCGGCAAAGAGCACATGCGCGTAGGAGATGACGGCCATGGCATTCACCGCGAACAGACCGACTGCGCCGATCCGACCAGCAAGTCCCACGATGAGTAGCATTGGGAAAAACAGTTCTCCGAACGTGCCGACCACCGCAGCCAAATCGGGTGGAAGCAGCGGTACGTGATACTCATCGTGGAACAACGATAGTGTCTGATCCCAGCTCGAGAGTTTGAGCCAGCCGGATTTCAGGAACACCCAACTGACATAGAAGCGGATCGCCAGCGCGAACAGAGGCTGGAGTCGTTCGAGCATGCTCGCGACGATTCCTTGCACGCGCAAAATCGCCCCGAGTCGGGACGACCCAACATGCATGTGAGGTAGTGTGGTTTGTAGAGCAGGCGTAGTCATGTCGTTTCCTCTCGATTGCAAAATGAGCTTTTCACTGCGGATCGACACTGAAGTCGACGAAGGTTTGTAGCTGGACCAGATAGGTGAGCGCGGCGGCCAGATCGAGAGCGGGATCTGCAGCGAGGGCGGCGTCTGCAGCTTCGCCGAAGCTCAATCGGTCGACAAAGCCGCGCAGCAGCGCAGCGTGCCCGACCGACAGCTCACGCATTTCGACGTGAGTGTCGCGACGGATGATCATCGTGTGAGTAGTGCCGCTGATGAGTTCGATCTGCGTGTCGGGCGCGTCAGGTTGATTTGCCTGCCAGATCGCGAGCACTGGAAAAGCGGCATCAAGCAGGCGCAATGCCGGACGGATCTGAAATCTGATCGCGGAGTAAGCGTCGGGCCCAACATGGGCGAGCGCTTTGAGATCGAACCCGGGATGATCGGCGGCAACCAGAACCTCCTGGTACAGCCACTCCAGTCGTGCGACATCGGCGAAATAGAGATACGGAGAATCGTAGAGTTCGACTTCCAGATAGCTCGCGAACTGCTCTCCGATGAAATGAATGTTGCCGCTCCTGGAGGGATGCTGTTCCATGTAGCCGCGGACGGTTTGCCGGAACCACTCTTCACCGGAGAGCCGCGAGACAACCGGGAAAGTCGCCTGCATCGTTTTCAGAAAGCCTTCGACTGCGTTATTCCGGTAGATGCTGATCCGCCGTGCCGGCGCAATGCCATTGTCTCGAATCGTGCGCGCCGCCACTGCCGTGTTGTTGCGCAGCACGCCTTCGACGAATGAGCGTTGCAGTTCACGCAGCGATGTCACGGCGCTGCTCCAGATACAAGTCGGCACGCGATGCTTCTTCCACCAGCCTATGTAGTGGGGGAATGTCGCTGTCCCATTCGATCAACGTCGGTATGCAGCCGAAGCGGGCGACCGCAAATTCAAAGAGACTCCAGACCTCTTCGCACACAGGCCGTGAGTGCGTGTCGATTAAAATCTCCATTCCGTCTGTGCGATTTACGCTATGCCCGGCGAGATGCATCTCCTTCACGTGCGCGGGAGAAATGTGTGAAAGAAACGCGCGGGCGTCGAAGCCGTGATTGCGGCTGCTCACGTACACGTTGTTCACATCGAGCAGCAGCCCGCAGCCGCTCTCGCTGGCGAGCGAGTTGAAGAACTCCCATTCACTGATGTGCGAGCTGGTGAATTCGAGATAGCTCGAGACGTTCTCGATCAGAATCTGGCGGCCGAGGCAGTCCTGAACTTCCTCGATGCGAGCGATCATCAAGGACAGCGCCTGATCTGTGTAAGGCATCGGCAGCAGATCGTTTGCGAAAGTGCCTTGAAACGATCCCCACGACAGGTGCTCCGATACCAATCCGGGTTCGGCGAGCTGCACCAGCCGTTTCAACCGCCAGAGATGTTCACGACTCAGAGGATCGACCGATCCCAGTGAGAGACCGACGCCGTGCAGACTGAGCGGATAGATCTCTCGCAGTCGCATCAGGTAATCGATCTGAGCGCCACCATCTGCGAAGTAGTTTTCGCTGTGCGCTTCGAGCCAGCCAACACCGGGCCGCTCTCGTAGCAGATCCTCGTGATGCTGAGCCCGCAGGCCGATTCCAGCTCGCGCCGGAATCGACCCGCTGGTGCGGACTGCAGTGTCAGTCGCGCTCGACATTACTTCGCCGCGGTGCTGCCGCCGACGATACGCTCGCACGTGCCGGCCGGAACCTTGACCCATTCCTTGCTGTTCGAACTCGTGGTCGACTGACCCGCGCACGCATGACCGTTCGCTGCACAGTCATTCTTGCCAGCCTTCGATACACCGAAACACTTTTCGGTCTTCGCATCATCCGCTGCATGTGCGGACATGCTGAACATGCCGAGCGCAAGCACGCTGGTGACCGCCGTTGAGAGCAGAGCCGTCTTCGTCTTCATTGCATAACTCCTGGAGAAAGAGGATTCGAGGAAAGAGCGCTTCGCGCAGAGCCGCGTTCGCGTTCGATTTCCTTATTGCAGCGGCCGTGCCAGGGTCATGCAGCTCGGGCGATCAATGAGTTAGCGAGTGAACTGGCTTGGGTACCACCGCAGATGGTGGTGGCCGCCACCAGTCGTTGTGGCTCTCGAGCGAATTCGCTTGGCCGAAACGGTCCGCCCTGCGGCCGAAGATGCGACAACGCTGTGCTTATAGTTGGGCAACCACGCGAGGCAACTTGATGCTGCAACTACGACCAAACTGTGAATGCTGTGATCGCGATCTGCCACCCGATGCCGCGGATGCTGTCATCTGCACTTTCGAATGCACTTTCTGTAGCGCGTGCGCCAATGATGTGTTGAAGGGATCGTGTCCGAACTGCGGTGGTGAACTGGTGCGAAGGCCCCGCCGACCGGTTGAGAAACTACTGAAGTATCCGGCTTCGACGCAGCGGGTCGTGAAAGCCGGTTGTGTGGGTCAGGCCTTAGCCTGAGGAAAATGTTCGACTGAAGTCGAACCCACAGGCGGATAGGAAGAGCTTCTGACTGATCCGATTTTTAGTGCGGTTCAGGCTCTGCGGTTCAGGCTCTAGCCTGAGGAATGTT
>JBJMWN010000141.1:0-5893 GCA_045810085.1 Povalibacter sp.
ACAGAAAAATGACAGCGACGTGAACGTATCCCGGCGCAACCATTGGCTGTGCTCGAGAATTCTTCATGACATGAGGAGTCCGTACCAATCCATTCCGACGTGGTCACACGCGCGTGAACGTGTGCATGTAGTTGTTGACACGCAAAAAGGCAGTCGCAACAAATTTAGATTCGACGAAGAACTTGGCGCGTTCACGCTCGCCCATGTATTGCCGCTGGGCACTCACTTTCCTTACGACTTCGGATCAGTGCCTCGAACGCTGGCTGAAGACGGTGATCCGATCGACGTCATGATTCTTTCCGATGAGCCTACGTTTGTCGGGTGCGTGATCGATGTGCTATTGATCGGCGTCATCGAAGCCGAACAAACCTCTGATGGAGAAACGAAACGCAACGACAGGCTGCTGGGTGTTCCGGTCACAAAGGTGAATGCAGCGACCTTGGCGGAGATCTCCGACGTTCCCTCGACGGCTCTGGATCAGATTGAGCTGTTCTTTTCAGCCTACAATCTCGCACACGGTCGTCAGTTCAAACCATTGCATCGTAGAGGCTCGCAAGCCGCTCGCCAGCTCGTACTCAATGCCGCGAAGCGATACGAGGAAAAAACGTGAGATCTACTTGGGATGGACAAGGAAGCGCAGCTGATGCCTTGGTGCAAATCTTCTCCTCGCAGGTCGCCAAGGCTCGCGAATGCATTGGCGAAGACGCCAGGCTCACCGATAAGGAAGTTCACAATGCGCGCAAAGCACTCAAGCGGGCGCGTAGCACGCTGCGACTCCTGCGCCCAGCACTCACTTCAGACATTTTCGAGCAGACCAATTTCGCATTACGCGACACCGGCCAGCCTTTGAGCCACTTGCGCGATTCAAGGATTATCCAGGACAGCCTGGACACATTGCGCAAACACTTCGGCGACCTAACACAGCAGCTGGACTTGCGCGAACTCGAAACCGCTCTTCACAGTCAGTGCGTTCAGGCACGTCGCGAACTCACCGTGAATTCCGCCAGGCTCCATGAACTCAGAAAAACGTTGAGTACGATCGAGGCTGAAGCTAAACACTGGCATCTGGAGAGGGACGGCTGGAAGCTGTTGGGCTCCGCCCTGCGCCGCATTTACCGGCATGCACGCGTGGCCTATGCGCGAGTGCAAGAGGCGAACTCGGACGGTCGCTTGCACGAGTGGCGCAAGCAAATTAAGCACCTCGGACATGCGCTGCAGATATTGACGCCCATGCATCCAGGTCACTTGGGCGAGTTGGCTGATCAAGCAAACACACTCACCGAGTATCTGGGAGAGGACCACGATCTTGCGGTTCTTGGGAAATACCTCCATGACTCTGTAGTAGATGCAGACGAGGAGTCGCTGGACGTACTCGAACGACTCGTGCAGAGACGACGAGCCGATCTTCAGGAACGAGCATTCCGCGTTGGCGAACGTCTACTGAATCTGAAGACGCAGCGGTTCCTCAAACAGATGAAGCAGTGCTACATGAATAGTGAAGTCGCCGAACCGAGATCTGGTGAAAACGATCAGCGGATCCCAAGAAAGAAACATCAAGCGCAGGAGGCGCCTTTGCGCACTCAGTAAGAGAGTTCAGCGCGCGCCTAGAGCAGCTGCAGCACAGCAGTTTGCGAATTCATTTCACCAGCCCGTCCTTGCGCAAGCGCACCTCAGCCGTGTAGCTGACAACTCCGTGGGCAGTTCGCCGTGCCTTGATGCTGGCCATATAATCCGTTGAGCTAAAGGCGACATGGAATTCTTGTCGCCTTTATGTCGCCTCGGCAACCCAAAACGTCCCGAAATGCCCAACCACGTCGCCACAACGCCATCGGTAGAAGACCCTATAAACGGCGCGGTTTTTCAGCCAAATGGGCCTCTTTCGCTGGCCCGAAAAATCAGCGTTGCGCCGATGATGGACTACACCGACCGTCATTGCCGCTATCTGCTGCGGCTGCTCAGCCCAGCCGCTCTGCTCTACACGGAGATGATCACTTCAGCCGCGATCGTCCGCGGCAATGCGACACGCTTGCTCGAGTATCACCCGTCAGAACATCCTGTAGCTCTGCAACTCGGGGGTAGTGATCCAAGTGAACTCGCGGTGGCCAGTCGCATTGGAGCGGATCTGGGTTATGACGAAATCAATCTGAACTGTGGCTGCCCCAGCGATCGTGTGAAGAGCGGACGGTTCGGCGCGTGCCTGATGGGAGAAGCACAGGTCGTTGCAGACTGCGTGAGCGCAATGCGCGCTGTTTCGAAAGTACCGGTCACGGTCAAATGCCGGATTGGTATCGAACCTTCACCACGACCAGAGCTTGAGGACTACGACTTCCTTCGAGATTTCATCACGACAGTGTCTCAAGCGGGCTGCGAGATTTTCGTCGTGCATGCACGGCGTGCTGTGTTGAATGGACTGAGCCCAAAAGAGAATCGCGAAATTCCGCCACTGCGTTATGACGTTGCAGCACGGTTGCGTGGCGATTTTCCCCATCTCACGTTTGTTGTGAACGGCGGGATTCGCACAGCCACAGCGACTCGAGAGCATCTGAAACAATTCGATGGCGTGATGCTCGGACGCGAGGCCTATCACAATCCTTATATTCTGGCGGAGCTGCACCAGAGCTTGATCGATCCTTCATGGACGCCGCCGACTCGCGAAGAAGTGGTCGAGCGGTATGCCGACTATTGTCGTGAACGCGTGAGCGAAGGACATCGTCTGCGCACGATGGTTCGACACATCCAGGGGTTGTACGCGGGGCTGCCGAACGTTCGCGCGTGGCGTCGTTTTCTTTCGGAGCAGTCCGCTCAACCTGCGGCGAATGCAGATCTGCTGATAGAGGCGTTACGCATCGTCGCTTAAGTCAGCGAACGCCTCTTCCTCATCTTCAGCCCGCACTTTTGCACCGAGCGAAATGCCGTGCATCCCGGCTTTGTTGCGGATCGCTGATTCCGTACGGCGAAGTCGCGTCGCAATCACGGTGACACTCTCACCCGCATCGGCGAGCTCACGCAGACTTTTGAGTTCGAGCGCAGACCAGGACTTGACCGAGGTGCGGCTGCGCCACGGCGACAATCGAGAAACAGGCACAGACATCGAGCTATTGGGCGGTTTGCTGTTTGAGATAAGCAATCACGTCGGCAACATCCTTGTCGCTCGCGATGCCCGGGAACGCCATCTTGGTGCCAGGCACGAGCTTGTCAGGCCCATGCAGATATTGTGTGAGAGTCGCCTCATCCCACGTCAGACCCGATTTACGCATAGCAGATGAATAGCGATAGCCGGGCAACGTACCGGCGGGGCGACCCACTACGTTATTCAGAGCCGGACCCACATTGCTCTGGGCACCGGCACCCACGGCATGACAGGCTGAACATTGCGCGAATACCGTCGCACCAGCCTTGGCATCGCCTTCAGCATGCGCGGCTGAAGCACCTATGAGAGCGCCTAGCGCGCTGATCAACCATCGATTCACTTCTCGAGTCCTCTTTACGCGTCAACCATTCGACCAGGCTTTTTTAAATACTGGTCTTTCAGGGTGTCTGCAAGTCTATAAGCCAGCGCACCGACGGGCCCCGTCGGATTGCGCCCCGCATTCTGCGGGAATGCACTTGAACCGACTACGAAAACATTCGATACATCCCACGCCTGTAAATATTTGTTCAGCGCGCTCGTCTTCGGATCGTCGCCGAATGCCGTGCCACCCGTGTTGTGCGTCGTCTGATAAGGCACGATGGAATAGCGACCGCGATCGCGCCGGCTGAGCACCTCTTCCGCACCCATCTCCTTGGCGATGCTGGCACAGATGCCACGCGCGAATTCCATTTGTCGGAATTCGTTCTCCTGCCAGTCGAAGGTCATCCTCAGCAACGGCCGACCGAACGAGTCTGTGTAGGTCGGATCGAGATCGAGATAATTCTGTCGATACGACATCACCGAGCCCTGATTACCCACGGCGGTCATGCGGTGATACGTCTCCACCATCGCCTTCTTCCAGCCTGCGCCCCAGCGTGGGCTTCCTGGTGCTGTTGGATGGCGGCCAATCGGCGCTCCGCTGTTGCTACCCGTGCTGATCCCGCCGCCGCCAATGAAACCCAGCTTGGCGAAGTCAGGGTTGTCGCCGTTGAAATCATCGATCCACGTGCCCAGTGCGCCTGAGCCCATGAACGGGTTGAAGTAAGTTCCTTTCGGGAACAGTGCCGCGACACCACCCATCGATTGATAAGCGTAGCTACGCCCGACCACACCGGTGTTGTTCTTGAAGTCATAAGGCTTCCCGATCTTCGAATGCAGCATCAGATGCACGTTGCCGAAGACATAAGCAGCAAGGATCACCAGATCTGCGGGTTGCTCGAACTCGCGACCGCCTGCGTCGAGATAAGTCACGCTGACCGCACGCTTGCCGCTCGAATCCAGATTGACCTTCATCACGTGCGAATTGGTGCGTGCTTCGAAGTTTGGATTCTTGTAGGCGAGCGGAATCACTGTGAAATGCGGGCTCGCCTTCGCGTTTGCTTCGCAACCGAATGCAGTGCAGAAGCCACAGTAATGACACTGCCCCAAGGCAACGCCATCCGGATTCACATACGGTCGCGATGCATTCGATGCAGGAACCGGGAACGGGTGATATCCGAGATTGCGCGCGGCTTTCTCGAACAGCACCATGTTGTGTGACTGCGTCAGCGGTGGATTCGGAAACTCGCTCGCGCGCGGCGCTTCAAAAATGTTTCCGCCCTCGATCTTCTTGCCTTGCAGATTGCCGGCCTTGCCTGAAGTCCCGCACACCTTCTCGAACTTGTCGTAGTAAGGCTCGAGTGCGTGATAGTCGATCGGCCAGTCCTGCAGGTTCATGTCAGCAGGAATGATCTTCTTTCCGTACTTGGCGACGGTGCCCGAGTACATCTTGTGTTCCCACTCGAACCAACGCCAGTGCAAGCCTGACCAATGCGTGCCTGCGCCGCCGACACCTTCGCCCGGCAGAAAGGAGCCGAGCTGACGCATCGGCAAAGCAAGCTGCGAAGGATCGTTGCGAAAGGTCAGCGTCTCCTTGCGCAGGTTCTGAATCAATTCGTGTCGACGCGAATAGCGCAACTCATCGTGAACCTGCGGCGCCATGAAATCCGGATTGGTGGCTCGCGGAGGACCGCGCTCGAACGCCACGATTTTCAGACCCGTCGAAGCGAGCTCTTTCGCGACAATGCCGCCCGCCCAGCCCATGCCGACGATCGCAATATCAACAGGAGGAAGTTTCTTAGCCACACACGCTCCGGGTACACCGAGGTCTCGTGCAGCATCCCTGCGCACGCAAGAGACAGTTCATGTTCAATCGCAACAGCTCACAACAGATCCTGAATGCTGACCGGCTCACTCACGTACTGCTTGTTGCGAAACGCTTCGATCTTGTCGGCATACATCGCGCCGATGCCCGGGAAGCCAATCATCTTCCACGACGCTTTGTCTTTGTTGCCGCCATAGAGCGGATCCGCGAAGTACCCTTGAACAGTCAGGTCGTAGAGCAGCCCGAAAAAGATGGCAGTCGGCACCGTCGGAAGTTCGATCGCGCGCTTCTCGAGCGCAGTGAGCACAGCGACTCTGTCGTTCGCCGACAAACCATCGAAGGTGCTCTGATACTTCTGTTTCGTGTATGCATTCACATCGAGAATGCCGTTGCGAATGAGTTCACTCGGCGTCATGCGCAGCTGATAGCCCTGCTCTGGAGTGCCTTCCATAAATGGCCCCTGCAGATACAGGCGATCACCGCGTCCGTAGCCTGAATTCATTTGTCGATCGATGAAGATCGCAACTCCCAGTTCCAGAGCGCCGGGCCCGACATCGTCGGCAGGGATCAGCGTGTCCACAGCTGTCTCGATGAACGCAGCTTCGTCACCGTTGAAGAAC
>JBJMWN010000142.1:0-6860 GCA_045810085.1 Povalibacter sp.
CGCTTTGGTCGTGCTCTGTTCCTGTGCTTTGCATTATCGGCATCTGCGGTCGCAATGGCCGACGGCACTCAAGCCACCTCCACGGAAGTTTCAACCGAGCGCCTTTCGCGCATCGATGGATTACTGAAGCAATACATCGATGAGAATCGGATTGCAGGTGCCGTCGTGCTGGTGTTGCACGATGGCAAGCCGGTCTATGAGAAAGCCTCCGGATGGAGCGACAAAGAAGCGGGACGGCAGATGTCGAACGACACACTGTTCCGAATCGCATCGCAGTCCAAAGCGCTGACGAGCGTTGCGGCACTCTCGCTCATGGAAGAAGGCAAGCTGGTCTTGAACGATCCTGTCGGCAAGTTCATTCCAGAATTCAATCAGACCACTGTCGCCGTAAAGAACGACAAAGGTGAAGTGAGCATCGTCCCAGGAAAACGGCAGATCACGATTCGCGATCTGCTCACGCACACCGCTGGCATCTCTTATGGTCGCGAACCTCAAGTCGAAGATGCGTATCGGGCGAAAGGGCTCGGACCCGCGGCAGGCAACGGCTGGTACACAGCGGACAAGAACGAACCGATCTGCGACACCATGGCCCGCTTGGGAACCCTGCCATTCGTTGCTCAGCCCGGTGAGTCTTACGTGTATGGCTACAACACGGACATCCTCGGTTGCATCGTCGAACGCGCTTCAGGCATGCCGCTCGATGAGGTGATACGCACACGCATCACCGCGCCATTGGGGATGAAGGACACCTTCTTCTATGTACCCAACGATCAACGCACGCGTCTGGCCGCCGTCTATGCCTCAGGTGCCGATGGCAAGATCGTGCGCGCGCCTCAAGGCTCGATGGGCCAAGGCGACTATGTCGATGGACCTCGTCGCAGCTTCTCGGGCGGCGCTGGGCTGATCTCGACGGCACGCGACTACGCACGCTTTCTCGAGATGATTCGCCACGACGGCATCGGAAATGGCACCCGCATTCTGTCGCCGCGCAGCGTTGCATTAATGCACACGAATCAGATCGGCGATTTGCGGGGTCTCAACGGCCTGGGCTTTGGCCTGGGCTTTGAAACTGTCGATCGTTTCGGCGCGAGTGGCATGGCTGCACCGGGCAACTATGGTTGGGGTGGCGCGTATGGGTCGCTCTACCGCATCGATCCTCAGGCGAATCTCACGATCGTGCTGATGCTGCAACTCATGCCCAATGAGACGGATTTTCGCGACAAGCTCCAGAACCTGATCTATCAGGCCGTGCTGGAACCGGTGGAGATGTAGAAGTCACGCCCGAAGCCCGGACCCGCAGAGAAAAAGAATGCAATTCTTCTCTCCCTGTGGGTTCGGCTTCAGCCAAACGAACTTCCTGGCTGGTGAATTCTTCTTTGGGGGTTCGGCTTTAGCCGAACGAAATTCTTGCCTGACTGTGGGGCCGCAGCCGCTCACGCCGTGCGCGTCACCCGCAGATCGCGAGAGAACCGCACTCCATCCTCGATGCCGCTGTAGTAACCATCCACAGTCGCGCCTTCGCGATACCCAAGCGCCGTGTAGAAGCGGCGGGCGGCTTGATTGCCTGCGCGCACTTCCAGATGAATTCGAAAAAGACCGGCGACTTTGGCGCTCTCTTCCACCCACTCGATGAGCTGACGTCCGATCCCCGAGCGTTTGCGATCCGCAACCACGCCGATGAGCGTGAGATGAACAGTCTCCGAGTAGAACTGCGCCATCGCGAAACCCACCAGCTGCCGATCATCCTTGGCAACCACCACCAGGTTCTCGCGCTCTTTCATATGCGCAGCGACTCGCCGTGGCGTCCAACGCCAGGGCAGCCCCGGTTCGATGACCGTGCGCGAAAGATCAGCGATGGCGGGTGCATCGCCGATCCGAGCGGGACCAAGAACTATCGTGCCCATGACCGATGAATAGTGCTTTAGAAGCAGCCGTTTCGCTAGTTAGGAACCGCTGACGCAACGTCCCTGAGACACCGAGACGCTCGTCCAGGCTCATTGGTCCGCCGATCCGATCCAACGGGCGTCATGCGGTCGCCGCGATGCGGTCGCCTCCGAGCTCGGCGCAGACATATCTGCGAAATGCCTTATGGTAGACACCTCAGTCAGCGGGGCTGAGCGTCTTCGAATCAAGAACCTGGATAGAAAAAAGCAATGTTTCGGGAATGGATTTCTGGCACAGCCGCAATCCGGCTGGAAGATCACAGCGAGCAAAGGCCTGAGCGCAAATACCCAAGTTGAAATGGAGCATTCATGTTTCCCTGGCTCAGACTTCTGAAAACTGGAATTGCATTCGCCGGTGCGCCGCGCATCGGATTGCTCGACACGACATGCATTCGAATGCGCGTGTGGCCGAACGATCTGGATTTCAATCTTCACGTCAACAACGGCCGGTATCTCACGCTCGCCGATATCGGACGTGTGGATTGGTTCCAGCGTTCTGGCGTACTGCAGCTCGCACGCCGTGAAAACGCCATTCCGGTCGTCGGCGATGCGATCGCGAAATTCCGTCGCGAATTGAAAGTCGGACAGACATTCGAAATCCGCAGTCGACTGGTCGGCTGGGATCAACGCTGGGGATTTCTCGAACACCGCTTCTATCGGCAGGAACGCGTTATCGGTGTCGTCGGCATCCGCGGCGTCTTTCGTGGACCCGACGGACCGCTCGATCCCGGCACGTTCCTCGCCGGCCTCGGCGTTGCGATGAATTCTCCCGAACTTCCCGCGTGGCTCTCGCAATGGAACTCAGGGTGCGAGTCGCTCTCGCAGTTGCTTCGTGACGAAGAGCAGGCGCGTGGTCTGCGCTGAAACCAGATCGAAGGATTAGACCTTACGCTCCGCCGCGAGGAGACGAAGAGTCTCAGGGTCAGGCTTGCCTTGGTAGAAGGTTTTCAACGCCGCGGCAAAGCAGCGCTCATCGGGCGCTACCTCAGCGAACAAGGTCAGGCAGGAGCGAAATTTCATTGCGTCGACGTCACCGAGGATTTCATCTGCACTTTGATCTCGGTGGCGCAGGATTGCGTTGACGCATTCGATGACTCTCGGGCCTAAGAGCGGGTGCGCGATGTACTCGGCAGCCTCCTGGCGGTTCGCAATTCCGTACTCGCGAGCCATGTCGCTGCGCCCAAGCCCGCGCAATTGAGGCAGGACATACCAGATCCAGTGCGAACGCTTGCGTCCAGCGGTGAGCTCCGCAAGCGCTTGCGCGTAGTCGCGTTGCTGCGCGCGGATAAAGCGTTCAAGTGTGTTTGGCGTATTCATGATGCCTCTCGAATGCGCGCGTGCGTTTTGTGAGGCCTGATGACTGAGCGTCACCTACCGACACTTGATCGGGTGTCGCTGATCGCTCGTCTGCCAGCAGGCTCAGGGTAGAGGAGCGATGTCGTAGATGACAACGCGCTCCCAGAAGGAGCGGCAAGTGGAAACGAACCTTGCATGGTGCTCGCATTTGGTTTGATAGAACGCGTGATCTTCAAGCGTCTTGAAGTGAAGTGATGTTGCAAAGTCGAACGAATGGTCCGCGACGGCGCGACGTTCGGTCTGCGCAGGAGTCCCGACATAGCCGCGCTCGAGATAGGGAATGTCCGCCAGACGACGCACTTCAGCGGCGAAGGTCTCACGCTCAGTTGGAGTGAGGTCGGTGCGTAACCAGAATATTGCGCTGTGTATGAACATGAGCTTGTGGATCCTTCGTGATAGAAAACACTGCCAGCTTCTTGAGACGCTCAAAGACGGCCGTGAGCCGCGTCAGAAGCATAAAGAGCTCGTCGTGCCGACCGAAGCGCCAGACATACACTTCTGACGCCGCTCGTCACTTCCCCGGCTTACGCTGTGATCGCTTCTTCGCCGCAGTGAGCTTGATGATGAGCTCGCCCTTACCCTTCGATGGCAGTGGAACAGTCAATTTATCAACAGCGGCGGCAATCAAGGCCTTCACATCTCGATGTCCCAACTGGCTGGCCGCTTCCAGTTGCACGAAGCGAGTCTGCCTTCCCGAGCCCAACAGAAGCCCCTTCGGGTCGGGCAATTCAGGTCCACGCATTAAATACAGACGCACACCGTCGGCACGTCCGTCGATCGCCAACAGCGAATCGACGGCGCGATCCGTCGACGAATAGGCGATGACAACGTGGCTGGAGTAGTCGTACGCCAACTCGTGAGCGGTTGGAAATCGCTTGCGTATAGCAGCCCGGACGGATCGCATGAGCTTCTGGTACTTCGTATCCAATGTTTGGATATAGGACCGAAGCTCTGCCTCGGGCGTCAGCTTGCTGCTATCAAGTTTCATTGCCAGTCCCCCGTCTTTGTGCGGTTCGTCCACGCGTGTGCGCTTCGGCGAAGTGTCAGGCCGATTTGCGCTCACGGCATTTTGACTTCAACAAGTTCTTTCAATAACGAAAATACGTCAGGGCCATCGTCTCCACCTGATGATTCATCAGGCTGGGAAGGGCGTGGATCTTCCTGCCGCACAAGCAAAGAAGTGATTCCATTGCTTTCGGCTAACTCATAAGTCATGAAAAAGGAGTGCTCTGGAATTTCCTGCAGGTCGGGGCGAGGGAAGAACAATGAGTACTTGAGGCGTGACTCCGGTGAGAACTCAAGCACTGTGCCCTTCTGCTCAAAGACTTGTCCGTTCCATTCGTTACGGAAAACGATGGACGTTCCAACTTCCCACGTTGTCAGCAGATCAGAGCCGTACTGCCATTGCTTGACGAGGCCAGGACTGGTCAACGCGAGCCATACCTTTTTTGCAGGTGCAAGAATCTTCACGGTCGAGTCGGATGTTTTCACTTGAAGGCCCCTTGGATGATCGATGTTTACCCAACGCCATTGCTAACGCGCGCGTCTTAGGACGTCGCGTGTAGTAACTTGTTGGGTAGTGACCAGTCACGTGAAGCATATGGCTGCCCTGTGTTTCAAGCTGAGCCGCGCAGCCTCGAAAAGCAATAGCCACACACGCCTCTCGATCCAGAAAGGGCATTCTGTCTGTGGTTCCTCATTCAGACGTGCCGCCTCTCAACGCCGGAGTACGCGCGTACTTGATGCGATCGTTACGCATCCGCGCTTTCATTCTTCGAGAACCATGGGATTGAACAACACGCCATCAGAGTTTTGTTGCGCGCCTGCACGCACGAAGCCGAACGATTCATAAGCGCCAACGGCGTTGTTCGACGAGTTGACCGTAAACCGACCTGGATTTCCAGCGGATCGACAGGCATGCATTGCAGTTTGCCAGAGAGCGCGGCCTACACCCTGGTGCTGTTCAGACTCTGCAACAAACAAGTGATACAGGTGAGAGTGATCGCGAGCCCCGGCGAACCCTACAAGTGTGCCACTGCGCTCCGCCACCCAGTATCGGAAGCCGGCAGCAATGAATGCACTGATGGATGCTGAGTCATTGCTCTTGAGAAATTTCGCTTCTGCGGACGGAGTGAACTCAACCGTGATGTATCGCCGAGCCAGTTCTTCCAACAATGCCGCGATCATCGGCACATCGTCGGGAACTGCAGGTCGAATGCTGATTCCTTTCATGCTGGCTGACGCCCGTCATTCAGTGGCGCGAGTCTTCGTCCACTGCGTAGCTGTGTCAGGCCTTTGCAGATGCATCTTGTCCGATCCATAAATGATTTCCGTCAGGATCGTCGATCCGAAATTCCCTGAGCCCATAGAACGTGACTTTGAGATCGGGGACGACCAAACCATTCTTCCGGACCTGCCTGTGATACTCAACCACATCGTCCGGGTAGAGATACAGAATTGCATCCCTGGATTTCCCGGGATGGACGTTGATGGATTGATCCACCATCAGCCGACAATCGTCGAAACGAAGCATTGCCCAGCGCCAATCTTCGTTCCTGTTCTCGACTTCAAAGCCAAGCATGTTGCAATAGAAGTCCACGCTCTTCGGCATGCTTTTGACCGGGAGCATCGGTATCAGCCTGGTCATTTTCATCGTTCGATACTCCTTTTCGTTGGCACAACGCCGCCGTGAGCCGGAGCGCGCGTTTTAGTGCTCGATCGGTTGCAACGGCTTGTGGGCCGGATGTATGAACGCTCCATCATGCAAGAAATTGAGGGTCTGCATGATCGCCTCGCTGTTTTTCATGATGAAGGGATGACTCGAGGAAATCACGAGGAAGTCCTTCATGGCATCCAGCTTGGCACTCTCCAGGGACACTTTGCCGTCATCCTCACCGGGAATCAGCTTCGAAAGAAGCGGGTTGAATGATCGGTTGCCAGTGATGATGCCGAGATCGAAGCTTGGCTCACCCAGTGAACGCGGCACCGAGTAAGAGTCAGTACCCAGTTCTTGGCCAGCAGGACCGTTGAGCAGTCGGAATAGAAAAAGGCCGCCCAGTTTGTCCACGGCTTCACTACCGTGATTGGGTGGGCTCAGCATTACAACACGGCGAATCCTGATGTCCGGGGCCGAAACGGCAAGCTGCCGCACGATAATGCCGCCAAGCGAGTGGGTGACGAAGTTGACTGGGACCGTTGTATCCGCAACGCATGCTCGGACCTCCTCAGCAACGAACTCAATCGTGAGCTTCTCGATTGAATACTTTCGCGACGGGTACGAGAGATTACAGACACGGTAGCCGGCCGATTCCAGCGAGTGAGCGAGGCGCGACATCGAGCTGGAGCTACGAGCCAGCCCATGCAGGAGTACGACAACTTCGGTGTCGGCCGTTGGTACATCCTGTGCGGTGGCGACTGAAGAGAGCGCCAAAAGCGACACCGCCGCAATTACGATTCTGGCTAATCTCATATGGCGCAATGCCACGCTTGATCGGCCCAACAAGCCGCGCAGCGATTTGGCTGGTCCGTCTCGAAGCACGGCTATAGCACGCACAGTTTGCC
>JBJMWN010000143.1:0-9157 GCA_045810085.1 Povalibacter sp.
TTACGGCTCCGCTGGTCATCACTTCGGCGGGCGCGCTGCAGATGAGCATCGCGAACGTGAAGCTGGATTCGGGTCCGGCCGGTGCAATGCCCTGCCCGTAAACAGATCGATCAAGTCTGTCCGCATTCTCGATGCGGACAGACTTGAGTAAAGGTTCAACGCCGACGGCTCGGTTCGATCGTTGCTTGCATCCCCGGGCCGCTCGCGTACTTCCCTGAACGTCAGCGAATCGGCACAGAACTGGAACACACAGTTCGCCGAATCTTCACGTGACTGCGTGCCTCGCATCGCAACTCAGCGCGTCTCGTACTCGACAGATCGCACGCCGCTTTAAATTCAAGCTCGCGCAGAGTTAGGCTTGCACGGTTGCGTTCAGCCACTACTCGAGAAAGTCATGAAGCCCATCTTCACTGTTGCCGCCTCCGTGCTGCTGCTTTGCTTGACCGGTTGCGGCAAGTCACACGACCCATCGGCGAGCACTGCACCCGGTGCAACCGCGCCCGCACCGGCGGCGCCAGATGCCATTCAGACAGCTCTCACTGCGCCTGACCGATTCGCGGGAGACGCCGAGGAAGATGCGTGGCGCAAATCCAATGAGGTACTCGCGTTCCTCGACGTGAAGCCTGGAATGCACGTGCTCGACTACCTCGCGGGTGGTGGCTACTACACCGAACTTCTTTCACGGCTGGTTGGGCCGAACGGTCGCGTGTATGCGTACAACAATGAGGCTTACGCAAAATATGCGGGCGACAAGCCGAAGCAGCGCTATGCAAACTCGCGGCTGGCGAATGTCGTCGAAGTGGGCGGTCCGCCCGAGCAGCTCAATATCGAGCCGCAGAGTCTCGATGCAGTCATCTTCATTCAGTCGTATCACGATCTACACTGGAAATCGAAGAAGGGTGACTGGGCACCAACAGATCCTGCTCAGTCCCTCGCACAAGTCGTGAAAGCGCTCAAGCCGGGTGGCGTCGCATTGGTCGTTGACCATGTCGCTGCGGCAGGCAGCAATCCGGATGAGTCCGTCGATGCCTTGCATCGAATCGATCCGGAAGTCGTGAAACGCGACTTCACCGCCGCGGGACTCACCTATGACAGCGAGAGCAAAATTTTTGCGAACACGACTGACGATCACACCAAGCTCGTCTTCGATCCCGAGATACGCCACAAGACGGATCAGTTCGTGTTCAAGTTCAGGAAGCCTTAAGAGCAGCGGCTTTCTTCTTGGTCTCTGCAGCGATGATTTTTTATTCTTCTTCTACTGTCTTGTAAGCCTTCATGAGGTCCTGCTGTTTGCGAGGGGGAACAGGATCGTAGTGGCTCAGCTCCATGGTGAAGCTCCCCTCGCCACCCGTGAGAGACTTTAATCGGGCTTGATAGTCGTTGATCTCAGCGAGTGGGACCAGCGTGCTGATCACTGCCTGATGGCCTGCGAGCGCGCTGTTGCCGACGATGCGCCCACGGCGCGTTGCGAGATCCGCAGTGATGTCGCCCGTGACATGACTCGGCGTGGTGACCTCCAGCCGCACGATGGGTTCGAGCACGATCGGCGAGGCTTCACGGAAGGCGTTCTGAAAGGCGCGCCGGCCAGCAGCAACGAAAGCCACTTCCTTTGAATCCACTGCATGGTGTTTGCCGTCGTAGGCAACCACGCGCACATCCTGCAATGGGAATCCTGCAATGACGCCTTCACCCACCACCTGCCGGATTCCCTTCTCGACTGCGGGAATATATTGCGAGGGGATCGCACCACCCACAACTTCGTCGACGAATTCGAACCCGGTTCCCCGATCGAGCGGTTCGACTCGCAGGTAGACCTCACCGAACTGACCGGCACCCCCCGTTTGTTTTTTGTGACGATGATGGCCATCGGCCGGCCGTGTCACCGTCTCTCGGTAAGGGATGCTCGGCACACGAGTTTTGCATTGGACACCATAGCGATCCTTCATGCGCTCGAGCATGACGCGCAGATGCAGATCACCCATGCCGTAGAGCACCATCTCGTTCAAGCTCGCATGGTGTTCGAGTCGCACACAGGGATCTTCCGCGACAAGCCGATGCAAAGCATCTGATAGCTTCTGTTCTTCGCCGCGGCGTTCTGGTTCGATCGCGAGGCCCGCCATGGCTGGCGGAAACACAATCGACTTCAGATGAAAATGATCTTCCTCATGGGAGTCGTGCAGGACCGCATCGAAATGCAGCTCCTCGATTTTAGAAACCGCGCCGATGTCACCCGGCAACAGCTGTGGCACTTCGACATGATCCTTTCCCTGCAGGCGATACAAGTGCGCCACCTTGAACGCCTTCCGCGCATTGCCGACGAACAACTGCGACCCATTACGCACCGTTCCCTGGTGCACGCGGAACACACCCATTCTGCCGACGAAAGGATCGATGCTGATCTTGAACACGTGAGCGATCACGTGCTTGTTCGGATCCGGCGTGACCCGGACGCGCTCGGCGAGATCACCTTCTCCCTTGAGAAAGGGCGGCGGATTCGCCTCGAAAGGATTGGGCATCAGACGCGTGAGGATCTCAATCAACTCCGGAATGCCTGCACCCGTTTCTGCAGAGACGAAGCACACCGGCACCAGATGACCTTCACGTAACGCACGTTCGAACGGATCATGAAGCTGTTCGGGCGTGAGCTCTTCGCCTTGCTCCAGATACAAGGCCATCAATGCATCATCGACCTCGACGACCTGATCGATGATCTCGGTATGCGCCGCCTGGACGGAAGAAAAATCGGGTGCTGCCGTGCCCGGATTAAAGAAGCAATCGACCACACTGCGGCCCTGCTCCGAGGGCAAGTTCAGCGGCAGACATTCGCGGCCGAACGCTTCACGCAGCTGCCCAAGAACACGTTCGCAATTGGCATCCCGACAATCGATCTTGTTCACGATGATCAGGCGACACAGCGCACGATCCTGCGCGAACTTCATCATGCGCTGGGTAATGGGCTCGATGCCATTCACGGCATTCACCACCACAGCAGCGGTCTCGACAGCTTCAAGTACCGTGAGCGCACGGCCTGCAAAGTCAGCATAGCCCGGCGTATCGATGAGATTCACTCGACAGCCCGAGTGTTCGAAATGGACGATGGCCGAGTCGAGCGAATGTCCGAACTGTTTTTCCTGTGCGTCGAAATCGCAAACCAGTGTGCCGCGCTCCAGACTGCCTCGACTGCGAATGGCGCCGGTCTGTGCGAGGAGAAATTCGACGACTGAGCTTTTGCCTGCGCCTGCCTGCCCCACGAGGGCAATGTTGCGAATGTCAGAGGTCGAATACGCCATCGGCCGATCCTCCCGTTAGCACGGCGCCCCGTTAGCACGTCGTCCCTTGTGGGGGCGCCCGGGCAGGATACTCCGGCGATTCGACGGGGCAGATTGCGGTTAGTGACTAGCGCCGTGATCCCTGCTCCGCACTCTTCTCGTGGGCGCGACCGCGCCGCAGACCGATTTCAGGCAGAGTACGTCGCACAACACCAACGTCATTGAGCCAGAGCATTCCTACGCTTACCCTATCGACCCTCAGCCCCATGCTCGCATTCCAATGACAAGTAAGCGCGCCTTGATCGTGGATGATTCGCGATCTGCCCGAGTCATCCTCAGCCGGATGCTTGAAGCCTACGACTTGCAGGTCGATGCGGCTGAATCCGCAGAACAGGCGCTCGAATACCTGCGACACACGCGACCCGACGTGATCTTCATGGATCACCTGATGCCCGGTATGGATGGATTCCAGGCGATTCAAGCCATCAAGGGCAATCCGGATACCGCCACGATTCCCGTGATGATGTACACCTCGCAGGAAGGCGAGCTGTATGTGAGTCAGGCGCGTGCCCTGGGCGCGGTAGGCGTCCTGCCGAAGACAGTGAAACCGGGCGACGTCTCACGGGTGCTCTATCAATTGCACCTGCTACCGGAACGTCGTGAAGGTCGCTCGCCGCTGTTCAACGAATCCGAAGCTGCGAATGAACGTCCCGTAGTACGGCCGCCGCCTGCGGCGATGCGCACGGGCAGTCATTCTGCCGTGCATGTGGAGCGCGCTCCTCCTGCGCAGGTGGGCGAAATGGAAACGGCGATTCGAAACGCAATGGCGCCGGCGCTGCGCGAATACAACTCGGAATTGCGCCGGTACATTGCGTCGAGCATCGAAGTGCTCACGCGCAAAGTGGCCGCCGAAACCAAGAATGCCGCTGCTGCGACCGAACAAGCCGAATTGCCCCCACCTCCCGCGGATGTGCCGCCACCACGACGGGCCTCTCTCTGGCCGGCGTTTGCAGCGATCGCGCTCGTGGCACTCGTACCGGCCGTGGTTCTCGGTGTGCTGTACGCGCGGATGCAAGGCTCCATTCAATCGCTGATGCAATCGAACGCGCATCTTGCCTCGGTGGTGGAAGAGCAGCAGGCGCAACTCACTGTGATCCAGCAGGCTTCGCGTGCCGCGCTCTCGAATCCGGCTCCTGTGTCAGCACCGATCGCGACATCCGGGAATGTCGAGCTGGAACCCGTCCCCTACGGTGAAGCACCCATGGCGGGAGCCCGCCTTGAACATCTTCGAACCCTTATCGAGGAACTGCGCAGCGGCGGATTCAAAGGCAAGGTTCGCGCCTCCTCCTTCGTCGGCGAGTTCTGCCTGACGGGGAATGGGATCGAGGGGTATTCAATCGCATCGGATGATCTGCCCGTGAAACGCTGCGATCTCATCGGCAATCCCTTCGACGACAGTCTGACGAGCGCGCAACGCCAGTCGCTGCCGTTCGCGAACCTGGTCTCCAGCATTCCGAAGGAAACTTCGAACGCTCTGAGCATCGAAGTTGCCCACGGCGGCCGAGTTCCTGCGATCGCTTATCCGGAAGGAGAAGCCCTCTCCAAAGCCACCGCGGGGGATTGGAATCGAATCGCGGCCCAGAACAATCGGGTCGAATTCATGGCAGTCGCAGAGTAGCGCCATGAATACTTGCGCCTCGAACGATCACCGGCGAGTTCTCTGAGCACCTCATGCAGCCCTGGCTTCTCTATGGCGCGACGGGTTACACGGGCGAGCTGATCGCTCGAGAGGCGGTTCGGCGCGGCATGCGGCCGATCCTCGCAGGTCGCTCCAAAGACAAGGTCCAGAAACTCGCGGCAGAGCTGAGCTGTCCGAGCGCAGTGTTCGATCTGAACGATCACACCTCATTGGTCCGAACGCTCAACCACGTAAAAGCAGTGCTCCACTGCGCGGGCCCGTTTTCAGCAACGGCAAGCTCGATGATGCAGGCGTGCCTCGCGACCCATGTCCATTACCTCGATATCACGGGGGAAATCGACGTGTTCGAGCTTGCGCATAGCGTGCATGAAAAAGCCGTGCGCGCCGGAGTCGTGCTTTGCCCGGGCGTCGGCTTCGATGTTGTCCCGACGGATAGCGTCGCAATGCGGTTACGAGAGTTTCTGCCGGATGCGACGCACCTGGCCCTGGGTTTTGATAGTCGATCGGGGTTGAGCAAGGGCACGGCCAAGACGGCTCTTGAATCGGCCGGCGTCGGCTCGCGATTGCGCCGCGAGGGAAAGATCATCGACGTGCCGTTCGCATCGCAGGTGCGAACCGTCGATTTCGGCAATGGAGCTCGCCTGGCCGTGGGAATTGCCTGGGGTGATGTCAGTACTGCGTACTACAGCACTGGCATCCCGAATATCGAGGTGTACTCGGCGACCTCGCCCAACGGACTGAAGAGAATGCGTCGCGCAAATATGCTGCGTGCCTTGTTGCGCAGACGATTGGTCCAGCACTTCCTGAAGCGACGCATCGATCGTCAGGTCGAACCCCCCAATCAAGCTCAGCGCGAGAGCAATCCCACGTTCGTATGGGGCGAAGCCCGAAACGCAGCGGGCAAAGTGGCGACTGCGCGTTTGGTCACAGCCAACGGATATGCGCTGACCGTAGCCTCTTCGCTCGGTATCATGTCGCACGTACTGGAAACGTCGTATTCCGCAGGCTATGCCACTCCGGGCATGCTGGTGGGCGCCGATTTCGTCACCACACTCCCCGGTTCATCGCCCATCCGCATCGACGCATGACTGACATTGCCACGGCCACACTGCCAGAAGCCGCATCCCTAAGCGACACGTTCAATCCGCCCTCGTGGCTGGCTAACGCTCATCTGCAATCGATTCTGCCCAGCCTCAAACTGCGCCGGCCGTTTCTGATGCGGCGCGCTCGTAATGTTGTGAGCTGTGCGCAGGAACATATTCTTGATTGCGGTGATGGCGTGCGCCTGATGGGTCTGTATTCCAGCCAGCAGTCCGCAGGTCGAGCTCCGTCGAAGGAACTCGTGGTCCTGCTGCATGGCTGGGAAGGCAGCTCGGATTCTTTATATGTGCTTTCGCTAGGCAGTCATCTGTTCAACCTTGGCTGCGACATTTTTCGATTGAACTTCCGTGATCACGGACCGACCCATCATCTGAATCAGGACATCTTTCATTCCTGCCGCCTCGACGAAGTCATTGGCGCAGTGCAGTCCATTCAACGGCAGTATCCGAATCATCGCCTGACGATCGCGGGATTTTCCTTAGGTGGAAATTTTGCATTGCGCGTGGCCGCGCGTGCGCCAGCAGCCGGCATTCGCCTCGAGCGGGCCGTCGGTGTGTGTCCGGTTCTACGTCCGCACAGCGCGATGGAGATTCTGGAACGAGGTCCGTTTTTCTATCAGCGGTACTTCATCGGAAAATGGAAACGCTCGTTGCGCATCAAGCAGACGCTGTTTCCCAAGGTGTTCGACTTCGCTGCGGTTCTGGCGGAGAAGAGCATTCGCAAAATGACCGAGCTCATGATCAAGCAGTACAGCGATTTCGGCAGCCTGGACGCCTACCTCGAAGGTTACGCAATCACCGGTAACGTTCTCACCGACCTGCAGGTCCCGAGTCACATCGTGTGTTCACTGGATGACCCGATCATTCCATCGACCGACCTCGATGATCTGCCGCGCCAACCGAATCTGCATGTGCACGCGGTGCCACACGGTGGTCATTGTGGCTTCATGGATCGCTTCAATTCAGAAAGCTGGGCCGATCGCAAAGTTGCACGGCTGATGGGTCTGTCGATCGCCTGAGCTCGAGGTAAGCAGCTTCTTCGCTTACCGCGCGGCTCCGCGGAATTCACGCATTAGCTGCCGAACTTGCAGTGTCTGGACCAGACGCGCACCGCGTGCGGCCGCGTCCAGCGCCTGACGACGCGTGTTCACATCGTGGATGGCCCAACGCCACGGCCCGCGCCACAGCCTCGATGCATTCTCGGTCAGCAGTTGGTGATCGCAGAAAAGATAATCTGGTCCCAAGGCTTCGCACTTCAACGCAGAGAGCCGCGTGTACTCAGGAAGAATCCAGCCCACGCGATAGGACGACACCTGACGCACATGATGCACGGCTGTGAAGTCGCTCGAAGTGATCACGCATTGGCGAGCGACAGGCTTCAGGATCTCTGTGATCCGACGCACCATCAATTCGTGTCCGAAGGCACGCAAACTCGCGCGTCGCAACTCTACGAACGCCGTGGCTGCCGGATTTGATTCCAGCAGACTCGCGGCCTGAACCAATGTCGGAATTCCCACATCGGTAAATCGCTTCTGAAATCGCTGCTCTTCATTGACGGACACATCCGCGAGCTCGCGCGAATCCATCTCCAACGCATTACGATCGATACCCGCCGTCCGTTTCAGATCCGAATCGTGCAGCAATATCGGCTGCCGATCGACTGATAGCTGCACATCGAATGCAATATGACGCACGCCGAGATCCAATGCAGATCGCAGTGCGGGTAACGTGTTCTCAGGAAACTCGGCGGCATTGCCGCGATGAGCGATGAGATCGGGTAGTGGGGCGAGAGGCGCTGACATCCCTGCGACGCTTGGGTTTGAATTGAGTGCATCTTAACCTTCGACTTCGTCGCGGGCACTGAATCATTGTGGGATCCAAGTCGCGGGCGTATGCGTTCACCGACACGCGCTCGCCTGCGAAATGCCCTTTTCCGCGAAGCCCCGATAGGACAGGCGCCCCATGTCTGATTTCACGTTCAGCTTCGATCAGAACCGAACAAGAGCCAGGGCAATCACCCTGCTGCTCACAGTTGTCCTGCAGGCTTGCGGAGGCGGTGGTGGAGGCTCATCACCGCCCACCTCACCACCTGCCACCCCCTCGCCCGACACGACAGCTCCTACTGTGCCCGGTAACGTCATTGCGAAAGCAACTGGCAGCTCGACGGTCGATATCACTTGGGACGCTTCAACGGATGCCGGTGGATCGGGCTTGGCGGGATATCGCATCTTCAGAAACGACGCGACAACTCCGCTGACTACGCTCGAGCCAACTGTCCAGGCTTACACCGACAGCGCACTCGCCGCGAACACTGACTATCGATATCGAGTGCGTGCGTTCGATAGCGCGGGGAATGTTTCGGATGCTTCGGCGGAAAGCCTCGCGACAACTCAGGGTGATGCACCGTTGCCATCTCCATCTCCATCTCCATCTCCATCTCCATCTCCATCTCCATCTCCGTCTCCGTCTCCGTCTCCATCGGTGGGATTGGATTCACGGCCCATCAACAACACTTGCGTTGCCTGGAAGCGTCCTGCGATGGGAACGATTCAATTGCAACGCTTCACGAATCTCACATTCGATTCTTCTCTGGCGCTACTGCAAGCGCCCGCTGATAACTCGCGCTGGTATGTGGTCGAGCAAGGTGGCGTGGTCAAGCAGTTCACTGGAACCCAACCTTCCACCGCATCGGTCGTCGTAGACATCTCAGCACGAGTGGCTGCGCCGGGAGATCCCGACGCGGGTGGCGAGATGGGCTTGCTGGGAATGGCGTTCCATCCACAGTTCCCGAAAGATCCGCGTGTGTTTCTCTCGTACACGACGATTGTCGATGGGCAGCGGATGTCGCGCGTTTCAGCTTTCCGCAGTCCAGATAACGGAATCACTATCGATCCGGACTCCGAAGTGATTGTTCTGGCGGTGAATCAGCCTGAGGCCAATCACAATGGCGGCAATATCGCCTTCGGCAAAGATGGTTTTCTCTATATCGGTTTCGGAGATGGCGGTGGCGGAGGCGATCGCCACGGCGATACAGGCAATGCCCAGTCGCTCAGGACCCTGCTCGGCAAGATGCTGCGCATCGATGTGAC
>JBJMWN010000144.1:0-6647 GCA_045810085.1 Povalibacter sp.
GAAGATCGTCTGCAGTTGCTGAGCAAGCGTTGCGCTTCCGACCAGTACACCTTGTTCGCAGTTGAGCCAGGTCGATCGCGGGTCGAGGTTGTAGCTGCCGACGAATAGCGTTTGTGCATCCGCGGTCAATGCTTTCGTGTGAAGACTCGCACCAGCAGAACCAAAAATACTCGACTTCGACTCGCTACCGACCTGCGGCTTCAGCTCCCAAACCTTGACGCTTCCCTTCACAAGATCTTTGCGATAACGCGAATAGCCACCATGCACCGCTGCCACGTCATTCGCTACCAGTGAGTTGGTCAGCACGCGAACGTCCTTAGCTGACTTCGCCATATCGACGAGCAGGGTGCTGGTCGCATCGCCTGGTACGAAATAGGGAGAAATGATCGTTAGCGACGTCTGAGCCGAAGTTGCCATGACTTGCAGCGCAGCGCCCACCTGCACCTGTTGCTCCTCCGGCTCCTTCATAGTCACCTTGAGAGGATCGTCCGCAATGAACTGAAACGAGGACGACCAGAGCATCGCCCAATCGCCGACGATGAGCCGCTGCACGGCATCATCTTCACGCAATGCCGAGGCGTATTTGCTGGTTTGCGCCTCCTTTGCACGCTCGGCCAGACGCTCGCGAAGTGCCGCAAGTGCGCCGGGATTCACGCTCTTGCTGTCGAGCGTCTCGATGGGATACGCGGACGCGGAGTTCCAGTATCGATCGAATGAAGCAGAGGCTTCACGCACGACAGGTCCGATCATCGCGAAATCCAGGTCCACGAAGTTGACGTCTTCGCTTGCACCGAAATACTCATCACCCAGGTTGCGTCCGCCAGTCACGGCAATGCGGTTATCGGCAATCCACGTCTTGTTGTGCATGCGGCGATTGATTCGACCGAAGCTCGTCAATCCTTCGCTGATGAAACCGAGCGTGCCCGAGCGCGACCCGAAAGGATTGAATAGCCGCACCTCGACGTTGGGATGAGCGGCCATCGCTGCGAAGCCCGCGTTCTTCGCACGCGCGTCCATATCATCGAGCAACAATCTGACCTTCACACCCCGATCGGCGGCGAGGAGCGATTCATTTGCGAGAAACATGCCTGTCAGATCGGCGTGCCAGATGTACGTTTGTACGTCCAGACTGCGGGTCGCGAGCTGCGCGGTGCGTGCACGAGTCGCAAATGCTTCCGGACCTTCGACAATCAATCGAAACGCCGACTCGGCGGGATGAGCGGCTTCGTGCTCCTGGAATGCAATATCAAGTGCACTGTCCGTCGACGGCGCAGGTGCAAATTCATCTGGGATGTTCGGGCGCGGCTGCAACTGCACGCATGCGCTGAGACAGCTGAGCAGTGCACACATTGCTATCCGGCGGAACGCCCATCGCGAGCGTGGGTGGGAGTACCGGAGGGTGCGCGATTTCATTGCTCAGATGGGAGGCATCGCGGTCGATTCGGATGAAGACACCGCCAGCAACGTCCCTCAAACGAATGCTCGTGTGTGAGAGCTCGATACGATCGAAGCCAAACGCTGCGCTCCAGAAAAGGGGCGTGATCAGCGCCGAAAGCGTATCACCCGGCTGAGAATGCACCTGTACGCTGGGGAAGCAGACGCGCCTGCCCTCCACCGCATCCTGTAGATCGCGCTCATCGAGCGACTCACGCGCTCGCTTGAATCCCTAAGCTGTAGAGCCCGGCCAGAAGCTCGAGCTGAGTGAATGGCTTTTGCAGCACACGGATCAAGGCATCTGCAGCAAACATCGCTCGATACTTGGCCGCGTCGAAGCCGGTGCAGATCAGAATCGGATGGCTCGAATCCATTTGACGTAGCGTTCGAACCAGATCGTCTCCGCGCATGTCGGGCAGGCCGATATCGATGAACGACACTGCTATCGCAGTTGTCGCCAGAAGATCGAGTGCATGCGTTCCGCTGGCGGTGCAGGTCGGCGAAAACCCTTTCTCTTCGAGTGCCGCGCTGGCGTACCGAGCCACGAGCGGTTCATCTTCGACAATCAGCACTTTCACGCGCCCGTAGTAGTTGACGAGACCTCTCATGTTTCTTGATGCGCGGGTGCCAGTTGGAAAACGAGATGTGAGACAGCGATCGTGTCACAAAGACTGTAGCACGCATGATGCGGGCATTAGGAGTCAGCCCGTGTACAACATTCCCTTATCGCATCACGGCTAATCACTAGCGTGCTGATCTCGGCGAGTTGAAACCAGAGCTACGGTCGATGGAACGCGCACCGTCGTCATCTGGCTACACTGTTTTCAAGCGGCTTATCTTTTCGAATGGACGCATGGTCGCGTCAGGCAGCGAGCACGTCATTCGAAAAGCAATAATTGAGATGCTTTATTTTCTGTTAGCCGCACGTAGTGCGAGCAGGCGACGAATCCGATCGTGCGCGAGCTGTGGTTCGTAAGGTTTTGGTATCGGACCCCGATCGCAAAGATCAGCGGCAGCATCGGCGGCTCGTGAAACGCTACCCGTCAAAAGCACGTCGACTCCAGGGCGACGCTCGCGCAGCCATTTCGCCAGAGCGAATCCATCGATCGTGCCTGGCATCTCGACGTCGCTGAACACGACGTCGACGTCGATCTCCTCATGCGCAAGCAAGGTGATGGCTTCGTCTGCATTCGCCGCCTCGATGACCTTGTAACCACAGTCCCGCAGATATGCAGCGATGACATGTCGAATAAGGATCTCGTCTTCGACGACCAGCACGGTTTCCTGAGGTCGCGCTGCAGGCATGGAGACCATGCGATCTGCCTAGCTCACAGCTATTCGGGCTGATGCAAAAACAGACTCCATACTGCGCGTGAAGTTATCGAAATCGAGTGGCTTCGAAAAAAAGCCGTCGAGCATCCGATAGACGTCCTCCGGTGGCAGCTGACCGGCGCACATGAAGATCTTCAGATACGGCGCCTCACGCCGGATATGTCGGACGAGTTCGTTGCCATCCAGCAGCGGCATACGGCCATCGGTCAGCACCAGATCCACGTGGAGGCGGCTCTGAAGCACACTCACGGCCTCGCGGCCATTCACGGCTTCGATGACTATGAATCCAGCCGCACGCAGTCGCTCTGCGGCATGAATGCGCAACAGTGACTCATCTTCGACCAGCAAGACAGTGAGTGCGGGATTCTCACTTTCATTTTGAAGGGCCAACGACTCGCTCATGTGTCTCCTGGCTGTGGACCGCCCCAGACGCGATTTGCTGCCTTGCGGTATCAAGCCCGGGGCACACGGTAAGTTCCGGGATCCGCCAAAAGCTATGAATAAACGGAAAGCGGTCACACATTTCAGTCAGTGCTCGATAGCGGAGTACATCAATAGAGACTGTTCGCACGAGACGTACGTACTACTTGCGCGTTTGCTTGGTGATCATCTCGGGGCTGAATCGCTACGACGTGAGAGGTTTCGCTCACATTCTCATCGAGTGATTCATCCGCGCGCTACAACTCTGAACTTCGGCTCGCAGTTCGCTGAAGCTTCTCAGCTGGGCCATGATGTGCAGCTCAAGTCGCGCAGGTGTTCATCTTCCAGGAAGCGGCGTCTGTTCCGGCTTCCAAACAAGAACCCTGGCGTTCGTTCCCGAGCGAGCCGGCGCAGCAACATACAGTCGATCCAATGCCGGCACGAACAATCCAGTGCGAGCTCCGGGCGCCGTCGCAACCCGCTCGATGTGCGATCCATCGTCATCGAGCACATCAACAACGCCTTCGCCGCAGATGACATAGAGGCGATGACGCGCGCGATCGATGAACACGTCATCGGCATCTCGACAAATCTCCACGTCCTTTTCCGACTTTCTCTCCAGGCTGATCATGCGAAGACGCGAAGGGTCGCGAAAAGCGATCATGAGTCGGCCTCTGGCTTCATCCAGTGCCATAGGAAAGTTCGCGCGCAAGTCACGCGTTGGGATTTTCTCACGCACTCGGCCCTTTTCCGCATCACCAATCATCCATTGCTTCGCGTCCGGCACGTTCACGTAAACAGCCTCGCCCGATGAAGCGAGCTGAAAACTTTCCGGGTGCCCGTCGAGCGCAATCTCGCGCACCTTGGTATTCGTGAGCGCGTCAATGATCGCGATAGCTCCATCGCCATAGCCAACGAAAATTCTCTTGCCGTTCACATCGATGCGGATGTTGTCGGCATCCGCGCCCAGTTTCAGCGTGCCCGAGGATCGCCGCAGGTCGCCTTCGAACCAGCGAAGCGAACCATCTCCACCATTCGCCACGTACAAAGTGTGGGTCGAAGGCAGATAGCCCACGCCCTGAGGCTCCTTCAAACCTGCAATGCGCTGGCGCACGACATTCGATTTGAGATCGATGACGTCCACGCTGTTGTTACCGAGCTCGGCCACGAACAAGCGTTGTCCGTCGAGATCGACGGCCAGGTGATCGATGCGTCCGTTCACATCGGGCAGATCAATCGTGCGGTCCAGCGCCAATGTCGTTATCTGCGCGCCGGAGGTCAGCGGAAACATTGCACTGAAAATGCAGAGACATAGACACGTGAACCGTTGCATGCGACTCCTTTCGAGGTGAGACCTCGTGAAGCGTTCGCATCATGCACCGTACGCCTCGTCTCGTCTCTAAGGCATGGCATCGACGTGAGGTACTACTGTGGCTTATCGAGAATGCCTGACCGTGCGAGAACTCATCCCGCACGACGAAGCATACGGATGCTCGCCCGACTGCTATTCGGCTCGGTTGTACTCTTCCCACGTGGTGCACGCGTTACGACGCTGTCGACTTGGGCCGGGCCACTTGAAGTAGAGAGCTTGACCGCCAGCAATGTTGAGCGGCTTGTGAGAGATGAGTGTGTCTACCGAAATCAGATTGTCGCAATGCTGTCCGTTCGCGCCCCCGCAATGTTTTTTGAAGATCAGCGCCAGATCCTCGCCCCACGCATCCTTGAGATCGAGCGCGAGATCAGCATGCACGCGCAGTTGCAGGGCGAATGTGTCCTCAGTCACTGCGTCATCGTGTGCCTGATAGGGGTTGTTGCTTGCGCCCTGCCCGCTGAAGCCACATACGAGCACGTCTCCTTCAGCGTCACATTCCGCGAGGATCACTCCGGTAGAGTCGTAAACGTTGAGCGTGAGCGCCGAAGACTTGAGTGACTGACACAGACTGGCGAGTCTCGGTCGCGCCGATCCTTGTGGGCTTTCAGCGAGCAACTGCAGCGGAGCACTGTGGATGACTGTCCAACCTGCAGCGCCGGGGAAAACGGCAAGGCCCCATAGATCGTTTGCCAAGGCACTCTCGTACTGCATCGGCTCGATCGGTAATCGCTGCCGCTGAGCTGGAACGAACCGCTCCATATTCTCAGACAAAAGCAGGTTCTCGAGCGCGGTCACAACTTTTTCCACGCTCGCACATCGAATGAACGTCGTATTGACCCAGTAGCCCAAGGTTTCGCCCTCATGCAGTACGTGCATGCATAATGCACATCGAAACGAAGGAGCGATGATATGAAGTTCGCAGTGTTTGTCATGTGCGTGGGAATGACTTGCGCCGCTTGCGCCGAGTCAACAGCACAGCTCTGGCCGCACGGTCGCAAGGCTGCCATTGCATTGACCTATGACGATTCACTGAAATCCCAACTGGACTTCGTGGTGCCTCAGCTCGATGCCGCCGGACTGAAAGGTACGTTCTTTCTCATGGGCCGCCAGGTGGGCGACCAAGTCGAGCGCTGGCGCGCTGTCGCGGCCTCAGGGCACGAGCTCGGAAATCACACGGTCAATCATCCCTGCGCGCGAGCGACTTACGATATGCCAGCGCAATACAACAGTGAGGCTTACAGCGTCGATGTGCTTCTGACCGAGATCGGCGTCATGAACGATTTCCTGCAAGCGCTCGATCACAAGACATCGCACTCATTCGCGACCCCCTGCGATCAGCACATCGTCGGTGGCGCGGACTATCTCGCGCCGATGCAACAGGCACACCTCGCAAGCTTCATTCGTGATCGACACACTCTGCCCGACTTCATCTCGTATACCGGTTTCGTCGGCAAGTCAGGCCCCGACATGATCAAGTGGATCGAAGATGTCGCTCGCAAGGGCGGCGCGGGAGTCATCGTTTTCCACGGAGTGGGCGGAGATTATTTAAGCGTCAGCGCGGACGATCATCAGCAGCTCGTGACGTATCTCAAAGCTCACGAGCAGGAAATCTGGACGACCACATTCAGCGACGTCGTGAGTCGGGCAAGTGCGGCGCATTGAAGGCAGCGAGCGGCACCATCGCCATTATTCAGACACTCGCTTCCTGATTTTTGAGGGCTGCTTCGCACGTGCCCCGATGGCACCGGAGCCAGCCGCTCGAAGCAAGCGCTGGAACGTAGGACATTCCAAGTGGCTTCGCGCGGGACACGCAGCCGCGTGTCGAAGTCCATCACGCATCGCACTCAGCTGACTAATTTTCCTGTCTAATTCCTCGGCCTTCGATGCGAGCTTCTTTTTCTCGATCCGCGGACGACCGTCCGGCGCAAACATCGCAGCGATCTCTTCGAGCGAAAATCCTGCGGCACGACCGATGGAAATCAGGGCGAGTCGCTCGATGACCGCGCCAGAGTATTGGCGACGCAGGCCTCGTCGGCCGATTGAGCTCACCAATCCCTTTTCCTCATAGAACCGTAAGGTGGAGACAGGA
>JBJMWN010000145.1:0-6436 GCA_045810085.1 Povalibacter sp.
TCTTTTCGTCGCGAACCCAGCCGCACTCGACCGCCTGCTCCAGTCCCTGTGAAAAGTGAAAAGCGCCGATCGGCAGTGCTGGACTCGCGAGATGCAGGATGTGCAGCAGCGGTGACATTTCAGCTCTGGAATACGCGGCGCGACTGCCGGACAGGCAATCTCATTTCACGCCGCGGATGATCGAATGATCCGTCGAGTGCCCGTGGGCATGCCCACCATAGGCACCCGCTTCGGGTTCGAAGGGAGCCTCTTCGATTTCAACTCGCATACCGAGACCTCGAGCCATTTCGTCGAGCACGTGATCATGTTGGTAGCGCACCCAGCCTTGGCCGACCTGCAGAGCGACGTGCCGATTCCCCAAGTGATAAGCCGCACGCGTCACCTGCCAGACATCATCGGCGCGCACAGTGGAGAGAAGCTCGTGAGCTGCTACGACCTCGATCACTCGCCCATCGGTTGCGAGCAATCGATCACCACCGCGAAGTACAGTTCCTCTCTCGATCATCACTGCAGCTTCCTCACCGCTCTGGAGTGCTGTGCGCAACCGGCTCTTCGAACGAAGTTCGAAAGGCAGAACAAGCTGCCCATCGGGCGGACCGTTGTGTGATGTACGTTGAGTCAGAGTCAGCATTGCGAGTGGATTCAGAAAAGAAAATAACGTTGCGCCAACGGGAGCACGTGCGCAGGCTCGCACGTCAGAAGCTGACCATCGGCACGGACCTGATAGGTCTGCGAATCGACTTCGATCTTCGGTTGATAGTCGTTGTGGATCAGATCGGATTTTCGCACTGAGCGTGTTCCCTTCACCGCAACCAATCGTTTGCGAAGGCTGAAGCGCTGGCCGATATCCAAATCGAGCGCCGCCTGCGATACGAAGCTGACCGATGTAGCCGAGCGTGCACCGCCGAGCGCACCAAACATCGGACGATAGTGAACGGGCTGCGGTGTGGGAATCGATGCGTTCGGATCGCCCATGGGCGCGGCGAGAATCATCCCGCCCTTGATGATCATTGCGGGCTTCACGCCGAAGAAAGCAGGTTTCCAGAGCACGATGTCCGCAAGCTTGCCAACTTCGATCGAACCGATCTCATGACCCACGCCATGTGTGAGCGCGGGATTGATCGTGTATTTGGCAACGTAGCGCCGTACGCGAAAATTGTCATTGCGAGCAGTGTCTTGACCGAGTGCGCCGCGCTGTACTTTCATCTTGTGCGCTGTCTGCCAGGTTCGCGTGATCACTTCTCCAATGCGTCCCATCGCCTGAGAATCAGAGGAGATCATCGAGAAGGCACCGAGGTCGTGAAGAATGTCTTCAGCCGCGATGGTTTCGCGACGAATGCGTGATTCCGCGAATGCGACATCCTCCGCGATGCCGGGATCGAGGTGATGGCACACCATGAGCATGTCGAGATGCTCATCCACCGTGTTCACTGTGTAGGGACGCGTCGGGTTGGTCGATGACGGCAGCACGTTGGGTTCACCGCATGCGCGAATGATGTCGGGAGCATGGCCGCCACCGGCGCCTTCGGTGTGATACGTGTGAATCGCACGGCCTTTGAAGGCTGCGAACGTGTCCTCGACAAAGCCGGACTCGTTCAACGTGTCGGTATGAATGGCGACCTGCACGTCGTACTTTTCAGCGACTGCGAGACAGTTGTCGATTGCTGCCGGTGTCGTGCCCCAGTCTTCGTGCAACTTGAGACCCATTACTCCCGCTTCGATCTGTTCCTCGATCGGTCCCGGCACGCTCACATTGCCTTTACCGAGCAGACCAAAGTTGATCGGCAGATCTTCCAACGCCTGATACATCCGCTCGATGTACCAAGGTCCCGGCGTGCATGTTGTTGCACTCGTGCCTGCAGCCGGCCCCGTGCCACCGCCAATCATGGTCGTGATACCGGACATCATGGCGTCTTCGACCTGTTGCGGGCAGATGAAATGAATGTGGGAGTCGATGGCGCCCGCCGTCGCGATCAATCCTTCTCCCGCGATAACTTCGGTGCCGGCACCGACAATGACATTCACGCCCGGCTGTACATCAGGATTACCGCCTTTGCCGATGCCCACGATGCGCCCGTCTTTCAGACCGATATCGGCTTTGACGATGCCCCAGTGATCAACGATCAGCGCATTTGTGATGATGGTATCGACTACATCGGCAGCAAGACGCTGACTCTGGCCCATTCCATCGCGAATCACCTTGCCGCCGCCGAACTTCACTTCTTCACCGAAGATCGTGTGATCGCGCTCGACTTCAATGATCAGATCGGTATCCGCCAGTCGCACTCGATCGCCGACTGTCGGGCCATACATTTCCGCATACGCGCGTCGGTCGATGCGAGTCATCAGAGCTTCCCCATCACTTTCTGATTGAATCCATAAACGATGCGATCGCCTGCGTACTCGACCAATTCCACATCGCGTTCTTGACCGGGCTCGAAACGCACTGCTGTTCCCGAGGCAATGTTCAGACGGAAGCCGCGCGTGGCTTCTCGATCGAATCGCAAGGCGGAGTTGGTCTCATAGAAGTGATAGTGCGAGCCAACCTGTATCGGTCGATCGCCGGTATTCGCCACTTTGATCTTCACAGTCTTTCGACCAGCGTTGATCTCGATGTCACCTGGCTCTGTGAACAGCTCACCTGGAATCATGTTGTTTACTCAGCAGGCCGCAAGACAAATTCGGAGAGGGACTAACCGCAAAAATGCGCAAAAGGCTCAAATAAAAGATCCGGAGTTCGTATGTATGCGTTTCTTGCGCTTTTTTGCGGCTCTGCTCGGCTCTGCTCGTGTGGATTTCTGCTTCTCATGGAATTGGATGATGGACGGTCACCAACTTCGTGCCGTCAGGAAACGTCGCTTCGACCTGAACTTCAGGAATCAATTCGGGGATGCCATCCATCACGTCCTCGCGCTTCAGGATGGTCGCGCCGTAACTCATCAACTCGGCGACAGAACGACCATCGCGCGCGCCTTCCATGATTGCTGCAGAGATGAACGCGACTGCTTCTGGGTAATTCAGTTTCAAGCCACGCGCTTTGCGACGCTCCGCTACGAGTGCAGCCGTAAAGATGAGCAACTTGTCTTTCTCGCGAGGACTCAGTTCCATTCAACCACTCACTCTATTTTTTGATCACGCGATCAGCAGACCAGCAAACACTCGGTCTCGCAACGGCTCACGTTGCCCAGATGCGCGGCAGGATCGGTGCCCGCCCCAGCAACATCGGACGCAATTGCTTCCAGACTTCGATTAACCAATCTTTCACCGGGCCTGCTTGCGGACCCAAAGCACGACAAACGAGAACACCATCGACAAGCGTGACAGATGAGATCGTTTCGCAAACGATTGCGCGTGCCATGTCTGCGTGCTCTCTTGTCGCAGGGTACGCGATCATCGTGCCAATCGCCTCGTGTCCAGCAAGGCCCCAGGCTGCATTGCGAGCCGGGCTGTCACCGCTCAGACGCATCCGATCGATGAACAGCGGCGTGCCATCACGCCACAGTTCCAGATTCAATTCGAGCTCACCTTGTTCGAACGGTTGATTTCGCGCCGGCAACCCCAGGCAAGGAATCTCCCAACCGATAAAGCGGCTTCCCGACTCGAGCATGATGCGAGTCTCTGCACGCGCTCGGCTGCCTGCAAAAAAGATCGTCTCCTGTGGCAGCCATTCGAGCTGAGCAGCTTGCACAGTGAGCGTCTGGTACTGCGACGCGAAGCGACCCGCTGAGCGATAGAACTTCGTCGCCGCGGGGGTGGTGAGCAACACCTGCGTGCCCTTCTGCACGTCGACATCCAGCCGCAATTCATCGCCCCCTACAATTCCGCCAGGGGGATGCACGATATACGCGTGGCAAGTGTTGCCTTCCGGGTGAAACGCTCGTTGGACTACGAGCGGCCCGACATGCGAACGATTCGCGAGGTAGGTGCGCCCCTCTCGTTCCGCAAAACTCAGGTTGAGCTGCGCCAGCCACCCCTGCTCACCGGTAGCGTGGCTGATGACGCTATTCACTCTTCGAGAACGCCTTAAACCGTGAGGTGATGACGAACCAGGTCGTCGGTGAGTCCAGCAATCTTGTCTGCCGCGACAATGCGTCCCTTATCGATGATGCGAAACTCACTCGCAACGCGACGCGCGAAAGGCAACTTCTGTTCGACGAGCAGCACTGTGAGATTCGCCTCTTTGTTCAGGCGCATGATGATATCGCCGATCTCATGAACGATGTTGGGCTGAATGCCTTCTGTAGGTTCATCGAGGATGAGCAGCTTGGGCTCGAGCACCATGGCGCGACCGATGGCGAGTTGCTGCTGCTGACCTCCGGATAAATCTCCGCCGCGCCGTCGCAGCATTTTTTTGAGTACCGGAAACATCGTGAAGATCTGCTCGGGAATCTCTTTCAACTTCGAACGACTGGCTGAGAGTCCGATGCGAAGATTCTCCTCGACGGTCAGTTGAGAAAAGATCTCTCGGCCCTGCGGCACATAGCCCACGCCCAGCCTTGCGCGACGGTCCGCAGCCACCTTGCGCAGATCCTGGCCTTCGTAGAGCAATTCGCCGGAATTGGCAGGCAGCAATCCCATGATGCATTTGAGCAGTGTGGTCTTGCCCATCCCGTTGCGACCCATGAGGCAGGTGCACGAACCCGTAGGCACCGACATCTCCACGTCCCACAGAATGTGGCTGCCACCGTAAAACTGATTCAGAGCTTTGATGTTGAGCATGATTGCAGAGTGTGAGGTTCGGTAGCGGGCCAGAGCTATTCGCCCAGATAGACTTCCACCACTTTCTGATCGTTCTGAACCTGATCCATGCTGCCTTCCGCAAGAACGTGGCCTTCGTGCAGCACCGTCACCTTGCGAGCGATCGAGCGAACGAAGTTCATATCGTGTTCGACCACCACCACGGAGTGCTGACCCTCGAGCGACAACAACAGCTCGGCAGTTCGCTCGACCTCTTGCGGCGTCATTCCCGCTACCGGCTCATCGACCAGCAACATCTGTGAGTCCTGCATCAGCAGCATGCCGATCTCCAGCCATTGCTTCTGTCCGTGCGACAACATGCCGGCGCGCATGGTGCGACGATCCTGCAGCTGAACCGTCTGGAGCACTTGATCGATGCGATCGCGCTGCGAACCGGTGAGACCTGACGAGAGTGTGTTCCAGATGGATTTTTTGCCTGCAGCTGCAAGCTCCAGGTTTTCGAACACGGTGTGTTGCTCGAATACAGTCGGCTTCTGAAACTTTCGACCGATGCCCACTTCCGCAATCTCGGGTTCGGTGAGCGTCAGCAGATCGGTCGTTTGTCCGAACCACGCGGAGCCTGCGTCCGGCCGCGTCTTGCCAGTGATGACATCCATCATGGTTGTCTTGCCGGCGCCATTCGGACCGATGATGCAACGAAGTTCTCCTGCATCGACATACAACGTCAGTGCGTTCAGTGCGCGGAAACCATCGAAGCTGACCGTGATGTCTTCTAGATAGAGAATCGTTCCGTGTGTCGTGTCAGGTGCGACAGGTCGCTCGCTGCGTGCGCCGGTACCAAACACCTTCTGCCAGCCGTGTCGAATGACCGATGACGCGTTCATGCATTCACCGTCTTTGCCGCAAGCGGCTGACGACGCGGGCCAAGCCGATCCGCCAATCCAACGACACCACGCGGCAGAAAGAGCGTGACCAGCACGAAGAGCGCTCCGAGCGCATAAAGCCAGAACTCCGGTACGGCGGCGGTGAAGTAACTCTTCGCATAATTGACGAGCACTGCACCCGCCACCGCACCGTAGAGCGTGCCGCGTCCTCCCACGGCCACCCAGATCACGATTTCGATTGAGTTGATCGGCTGAAATTCACTCGGATTGATGATGCCAACTTGCGGGACGTAGAGCGCCCCTGCAATTCCGGCCAGCACTGCAGAGAATGCAAACACCCAGAGTTTGTATGACTCCACGCGATAGCCGATGAAACGTGCTCGGCTTTCGGCGTCTCGAATCGCCTGAATCACTCGCCCGGCACGCGACAGCGTGATGTAGCGGCAAGCGAAGTAGCCGAGCCCCAGTGCGATCCCGGATGCCACGAAGAGTGCGACGCGTGTGCCGAACGCATTCATGGAGAAACCCGCGATCTCTTTGAAGTCGGTGAGCCCGTTGTTGCCGCCGAAACCCATGTCGTTACGAAAGAACGCGAGCATCAGCGCGTACGTGAGAGCCTGCGTGATGATCGACAGATAGACGCCCGTCACTCGCGAGCGAAAGGCCAACCAGCCGAAAAACAACGCGAGCACTCCCGGAACGAGCACGACCATCAGTGCTGCAAACCAGAACATGTCGAAGCCATGCCAGAACCAGGGCAGTTCCTTCCAATTCAGGAACACCATGAAATCAGGGAGGATCGGATCGGCATAAACACCGCGCGAACCGATCTGCCGCATCAGATACATGCCCAT
>JBJMWN010000146.1:0-14247 GCA_045810085.1 Povalibacter sp.
ACCACCTATCGCCGCATCACCGGCAGCGCCTTTGCCTGAGCCGCCTTGTTTGCCACCGTCCTGAGCATCGCCTTTGCCGCCGCGCTGTGATGCGCCGGGTCGCGCGGGGCCTTGCTTCGGAATGATCAGATCGCGGGGGACTGGATCCAGGTCCAGCACTTCGCGAATAAATTTCCGCAGTGAGATGACCAGTTCAGCAGTGTGAACCGGACGACCCGACGCAAGTTCGCTCGCGGCTTGGGCGGCCAACCGAACCTGTTCTTCCGTGCCGAGCAGAATGATGTCGGAGAGTGCGGCCTCCACGGCATCGCGAATGCGGCGTGATCGATCCGAGCTGGTCGATTCGTTGGCTTCATTCGCGAGGTTTGCAGCAGCGAGTGCATCACGATCCGCAGCGCTTCCGCTCTGTTCGGCGCGGTGGCGCAAGTCGCGCAGATGCACCGGGTCGACAGCGAGATCGCCAGTGAATGACCCGCCTAAAACTTTGTATGCGGCAATCAGCGTTCGCAGCCGCTCATTGATCTGTCGATTCTCTCGCTCGCGTCGTTGTTGCACCGTCTGCATGACGACCAGACGAATGCCAACGGTGACCAGCGCGATAATGGCAAGCCCGACGATGGTCGAGAGGAGGGCCTGCCAGGAACTGAAGTCGAGGTTGCGCATGGCTGCCAAACCGCTGCGGCTTGCAGCAGGTTCCCCTGCGCGCTTTCAGCGAGGTAATTGTTCGATGGCCTCGATTGCGTTCGCGACGCCCTGTTCGCGCGACATCGCTTCCCCAAGATCTCTTGCATTCGCGCGAACGTCGGGCCGCTGCGTGAACTCGATCATCCTGGCGATGGCTTGCGAATTCAGGCGTGCGCCGCGCGTGTACTTGGGTGCGACCCCGCGTGCAGCGACGCGGCTCGACCAGAAGTAATGATCCGCAGCGATCGGCAACACGATCTGCGGCACGCCTGCGCGTGCGGCGGTATGCGTGGTGCCGGCCCCCCCGTGATGAATGACGACCGACATACGCGGGAACAGCCATTCATGCGCGATATCGCGTGCGACGAAGAAGTTCTTCGGAAGCACGGACGAGTCGATCGCACTCCAGCCGGGGCCAAAGACGGCACGACGTCCAGCAACTGCATCCACGAGTGCGCTAAGTGCCTTCACGCGAATGAATCCTGAAGGACTGCCGAATCCCGCATAGATCGGCGGCTCGCCCGCAGCGAGAAAGTCCTGCAGTTCGGCAGAGGGTTCGACATCCAGTGAGCGCATTGACCAATGACCACAAATGAGATGGTTCGAAGGCCAGTCCACAGGCTGTCTCACGAGCTCACGTGAGATGCAGTAGAGAATCGGGAAATCGAGATCCCTTCGCGCACGTCGGTGGCCGAACACTTCGACGCGTGCGTTTTCCGCAGGTCGACCACACGTCGACCACATCTGCGCGAGAGACGCTTTGAATGTGGCTCGCTTGGCCCAGCCGGGGAGATTCAGCGGTGGCAGCATGGGCGAGGAGAACTCGCGTGTGGGCGTGAGCGGCTGAAAAAATAATCCGCAGCCGGGCTTTTTGAATTCGTCCCGAAGCACGTTGCCGATGCCGGCGGCGAGGCTGGAAAACAGAATCGCGTCCGAGTCACGCGCGTGATCACCGACCTGCCGCAACCACGCAGCGGCGTTGGAGGTGATGACGGCTTTGACCTTCTTCGCAGTCTGCAACACATCCGAGATGCGGATTTCCTGCTTTGGATCTCCGATCGGTAATGTGGCTTTGAGATCGCCCGACAGTGCTTGTGAGGGAACACCTAACTTGCGAGGCAAGCTCAAGGTGGACTCATCGGCGAATAAAAGAAGTTCGTGACCTCGGTCGAGGAGTCCGCGGCAGAGAGCCGCCAATGGCCGAGTGTCACCTTCGCTACCGTGCGTGACGACGGTCAGACGCATGTTCAATCCTTTCGTGCCCAATGCACGGGGTCGCCCCTGCGACCTTTGTTTGGTCTTTCGTTTCGGTCGTCATGCTAGATGGGTCGCTCGAATTTCGCGATTCGTACCTGTGCGGATATCGACTCCGGAGCCATTCATATGCGAAACGCGATGAGTCCATCGGCAGAGAAAATGAATCGATGTCGGTGTGCAACCCTCTGCAGTCCTGTGGCGTCCAAACGCATCCGGTAAGAACCACGAGGCTTGAGAACAATGAAGTTCGGAACCCCGCTGCTTGTCGCATTCACAGCGATCAGCGCCCTGGCTGGCCACGACGTTTACGCTGCTGAAACCGGCGACTCGATCGAACCGCCACTGCGAGAGCTATGGACGCGAGGATCGGAGCGCTTCCAGCGGCAATGGTTGATCGCAGGTCCAGTCGATGCTCGAACTGCCGCATCGATCGACCCAGCATCGCTTCAGCCTGCGCTTCGGCAACCACTTGCACAGGGTTCCGATGTGCTGTGGTCGATGCAGACGACCTGGAGCGATGTCACAGATCTGAGTGTGGTCGGCGGACGTAAACCTGACCTTGATGGAAAGCCGGTCGATCGTTTTGTGTTTGTCGCGGGTGCGCTGTCGTTCGCGAAGCCGGGTCCCGCGGATATTGCAGTGGGAAGCGAGCGGGCCTATTCGCTCTGGCTCAACGGCAAGCTGATTCAGACGCGCGATCAAGCGCAGACGTTCTTGGCCGATCAGGACCGCATTCCTGTCGAGCTGCAGTCGGGTTCGAACGTCATCGTGATGCGATTTCATGAGACGAGTGCAGGGCCTTCATCATTTACAGTTCGCACTCTGGCACGCGGCGCAGCGCTGAGCACGACGCTTGGTCTCGCGCCTTCGATCGCAAGCTCGGAGCAGAACGAGCTCGCAGTGAAGACACACCTGGTCGCGGAGAAGGGCCCACCGGTGCTGCTCGAAGTGATCGCTGCAGCTGGCGAAATCGTCGCGAAGCAGAACGTTGCACGCGGAGAGGTGGCGCGATTCGACTCGAGCCGCTGGCATGACGGTGCTTACGAAGTGCGGCTCTCGACGCAGGACGCGTGGGGCGTGGCACATCGACAATATCTTCCCTGGTACAAAGGCGATGCACTGGCCGCGGTTCGTTCACTCGTTGCCGCTTCGGAGCAAGCTCAGTCCGGTCCGCGTGGCGATTCGCTACGCATGCTCGCTGCAATGGCTAAAGCTCGTCTGGGCGGCTCACTCGATGTGAAAGCAAGCGATGCCTGGCGTCAGGTGCATTCGCCGTTGATGGAATTCGAAGAACTGCAGCTCGAAGCGCAAGGCAAGGCCGGAGCCGTGCATCCAGCAGGTTTCGTGCGGATCGCATACACCGATGAGATCGATGGTTCGACTCAATACTGCCGCACCTTTTTGCCGACCGACTACTCCGCTGCCAAACCGACGCCGTTGATCGTTTTCCTTCACGGCTTCAATCCTGCCAATCCGGAGTACTTCGATTGGTGGGATGCCGATCATCGCCACAACAGCATTGCGGATTCACGCGACACCATCGTGATCGAAGCGCATGCACGCGGCAATGCACAGTACGTGGGGATCGGTGATCGGGATGTCATGCGCTGCATCGATGAAGCGAAGCGTCGACTGAATGTCGATGCTGATCGCGTCTATCTCACGGGGGAGTCCATGGGCGGTCATGGCACCTGGGCGATTGCCACACGTCATCCCGATGTGTTCGCCGCCGCAGCTCCGGTTTATGGCGGATGGGATCTTCGTGTCACCAGCGTGAGCGGACCGTCCAATGCACCGACCACCATGAACGCGCTGCAAGCCTACTCGTTCGAGCGCATGAGTTCGTTTTCCAATGCTGAGAACCTGTTGCATGTGCCGTTGCTGATTACTCACGGTGATGGCGATCCTTCGGTGAGTGTCGAGAACTCGCGGCACGCAGTTCGAATGCTGCAGCGCTGGGGCTACGACGTTCGCTATCACGAGATGCCGGGCTGGGCACACGAAGATCTGGGTCGGCGCGAGCTCATCGCCGATTGGCTGCTCACGCACAAGCGCGATCTCGCGCCGCGGACGGTTCGTCTGCGTTCGACTGAACTCGCGGGTGCATCGGCTTATTGGATCGATGTGCAGGCACTCGAGCGGCCTGCGGAAGTGATTCGCGTCGATGCAGAAGTCCTTGAGCCGGGCGTCGTGCGTGTCGACTCGACCAACGTGGCGATGCTTGCACTCAATCTGCCGCCTGCGTTGCGTGGCTCGGATACGAAGGTCGACGTCATCTGGAACGGCGAGCGACAGTCGACGCAGATGAATGAAGGGCGAGTGAAACTTGGAACGGTGGCTGCGACGGGTCTCCATAAACGCCGCGGCCTTGAAGGACCGATACCGGCAGTCATCGCGACGCCATTCGCTGTGGTGGTCGGCACGATTTCCAAAGACGCGCGCATGCGCGAGATGATCCAGCAGCAGGCGGACTATCTCGCACAGCAGTGGCAGATCTGGCAGCACCAATCGTTGCGTGTGATCAAGGACGCCGACCTGACGCCCAATGACGAAAAGAGTTACTCATTGGTGCTGATGGGAGGTGCCGATGCAAATGCAGTGACGCGTCGGTTAGCGAAAAAGCTTCCTTTCAGCGCTTCTGCGCAATCCATCAGTGTCGATGGTCACAGTTGGCCGCTGAAAGACGCGGTTCTGCAGGCGATCTATCCGAGTCCGATGGCCGCCGATCGCTACGTCTATGCTGTTCTGCCGACGTCAGCTGACGGCCTGTATTTCTGGAAGCCGCAGTTCGTACATTTCACTCAGGGTGGTTTTCCGCTGACGATGTTCGACTGGCTTATTCAGGATGGACGACGTCCGCCGCCAGGCACCTTTGATATGTCTGATTCCTTCGTGGCGAGTGGGATGTTCGACATCAATTGGCGACGACAGGATCGCTGGAGCAAACAGCGCGACGAATCAAAAGCCTCGGGCTGGACACTGCGGCATGCGCCTTCGAAGGATCTGGTCGTCGCAGATGCGGTCCTTCAGCAGATCGCAGGACAGTACGAGCTGTTCCCGGGATTCGTCGTCACGGTCAAGACGGCGGATTCAAAGCTCGTCGTCGATGCGCCCGGTGAGCCGTCGCTCACGCTGATCAGCGAAAGCGATTCAATCTTTCTGAATCCGCGGACTGGAGATGTCGCCGAAGTTCTTCGCGATGCTCAGGGCAAGATCACGGGGCTCAGCGTCGACAACCAGAACGCGATCATCATGGTCAAGCGAACTCAGTGAGCGGCTGGCAGAGCTCAAAGAGTCGCGTATGCGCGCACAGGGAATGTGCCCATACCACGCACCTTGGGTGGCACGGCACTGAAACGAAAACCGGTGAGAGGTAACTGCGCAAGGCCGGTGAGATGCTCGACGATCGGAATGCCCGCGCCGAGCAATGTCGTGTGAACCGGTCTCTGCAAATCGCGCGTGTCATCGATGTTGAGGGAATCGATGCCGACGAGTGTCACTTCTGATGAGCGCAGGAACTCGGCGGCATCTGCGGTCAGATACGGATGGCCCTCGAAGTACTGATCGGTTCGCCAATGTCGGTCCCAGTCGGTTTCGATCAGGACGGCCTTGCCGCGCAGATCGAATGCGGCAAAAGCATCGCGCGGTATAGCCCGCTTGTCGTCCGGGCCGATGCGCACAAGCAATGCATCCATATTCGCGAGCTTCGATAGCGTCAGATCTGCAATGTCGGTTCCATCCGCAAAACGATGGAACGGACTGTCGATGTACGTGCCTGTGTTCGACACCATGGTGATCTTGCCGATCTGAAACTCTGTTCCCGGTGCGTAGTGATCACGCGACTGAGTTCGGCTCAGGTGATCGCAGATCAGAGGGGCGGGCAATCCCTTGTACGTGATCATTCCGTCTTCGATCGTGTGGCTCAAGTCGATCAATCGATTGCTCGTGCCATCACTTGCAGATGCGGCGAGATCTGTGCGCTTGTGCGACTCGCTGATGATTTGTTTGTTCATGATCGACACTTTCGCAACCATGAGCAGTCTCAAGTCGCGAACGATGTAGTCGGCCAGCGCGCGATCCTCGATGTCATCTCGGTCGATGTCCAGACGGAAATCTTGTCCTTGCAGAGCTCCGCCATTGAGAAACTCGATGACGAAATCGAACTGAACGCGCTTGTCGTTGCTCATGTAGAACCCTCGAGAATGCGGCTTGGTGAGCGACGGGTCGGACTTCACGTGACGATCATCGTTGCTCCGGCCAATTGTTACCGGTCGCGGCGTCTCGACGCTACGACTGAATCCGACCTCGCGCGTACGGATAGCGACAGTTCAGTACGCGATTGCAGGTACATCGTGCAGTCGGCGGAGGCGCCCGCAGCAAGGGACGACGCCGCTTTGCACGTGTCGACTAGAAGTGCGTTGGTGCTGACGCGTCTGTGCCGACGGCTCTACTGATCAACGCTTCCCGGTTTCCCGTCGGACACGGAATCACGTTGCTGCGAACGTCGCGCGGTTGACTTGAACAGCAAGCCTGTCAGTCCCAACAGCAACGTCAAACTCATAGCGCCGCCGCCGCCCGACCTCTGCGGTTGACCCTGCGATCCAGCAGGCGTTGGCGTTGGCGCCGGTGTCGGAGTCGGCGTCGGCACTGGAGTTGGAGTGGGTGTTGGCACCGGAGTCGGTGTTGGTACTGGAGTTGGTGTCGGTGTCGGCTCCGGCGTGGGCGTTGGCACCGGAGTCGGTGTTGGCACCGGAGTTGGAGTCGGTGTGGGGGTTGGTGTCGGCACCGGAGTCGGCGTCGGTGTAGGTGTTGGCACCGGGGTCGGCGTCGGAGTTGGGGTTGGCGTTGGCGTTGGAGTCGACACCTCAACACTCAACGTACCCGTCGAATAGAGCGCGCTGGTGTTCCACGATAGCGTGGAGGGCAAAGAGGGCAGCTCGATCGAAGCGAACGACCCTGAGACTGAGTTGAACGAGAGGATTTTGAACTGATCACCTGCGCTCGGATTGAAGCCACCGGCCAGCGCAACCTTGAGCGTCGGTTGATTCAGAGTGAGTGAGCCAGCGACATCCAACTGGCCGTGCTGCGTGCACGCCGAGGTTCCTGCAATGTTCACGACGAGCGTCATGCTCGTCTGGAGCGATACTGATTTTGGATCGTGAGGACAGCCGCTCACGTCGATCTCTCCCATGAGGCCAGACACAACTGCAGCGGCGAGCGCGCGCGCTCCGCGGCCCGTGTAGTGCACTTCGTCTTCCAGGAACTGGCCGATCTGGCCACTGGTCGCGTTCCAGCCGATGTCTTCCATCAGGCGTCGAGCGTTGATCACCATCACATTGCTGTCGGTTTGCGCTATCGAGAGTTCTGCTCCGACATATCTGTCGTATTCGACCTGCTCTCCTGCGGAAAGAGCACTTTCATACGCATCGCTGACCAGAACGATGGGGAATGCAGGATCGCCCACCCAAGATCGCAGGCGCGCGATCACGCTGGCGATATTTGTTTTGAACGCATCCGCAGTAATCTGCCCGCCCTCATTCGCGCCGAAGTGAATGATGGCGGCGTGAAAGCCGAGGGCGGCGAACATGGTGCCGGCGTCGGCGTGATCGCGTAGGAATGTGGATGCCGAGTAGCCGCCTGCAGAGAAGGTATCGACTACCACGCCTTCGGGATGTGTCTCATTGAAAAAGCGCAGACCCAGAATGTCGGTGAGTGCTGTGTCGCTGCTGCCAAAGACCTCGAGAGCCATGTATCGCTTGCCACCAAAGTCCAGCGCGACGGTGTCGCCTGACTTCACCGCAAACGTAGAGGACTGCAATCCAAGTGCGAGCGTTCCTGTCGTCGTTACCGCGGCCGAATACGAAAGAGCGCTCGTCGCAGTGGGATGCGCGCGATACGCAATTTCCCCAGAGGATGCATTGGTCGCCGCGAAGATCCTGGCTTTGACGACGCTTGAGGTATCGAAGTACGAGACGTTGGTGGGAATCTCCGCGCCCTGATCAACGTCAATGGCGTCTTGCTGCAGTTGAGTGAGTTGACCGTATCGTCCGCCAGTGACATTCGAGGCGCTGTTCAGCGTCGAATAAGCTTTGGGTTTTACGTTGGGGAGTATCTGCGACGCACTCAGTCGCGAGGCTACCGGACCTGGCGTTGAGCATAGACCGGCTGACAACCAATTCGCGGGTGGCACACCAGTGGCGTGATAGAAACATCCCTCGAAGGGAGTTTCAGGCGCGTTGCCGAAACGCTTCCACATTTCATAGTTCAGCAGCGGAATGTACCGGAAGCCGTGTGATGTCGGGCTCGTCTCCTGCGAATCGCCCATCACAGCAATGCGGACTGTCTGCGATTGCGCGGTTTTCCAAAGTTCTTTAAACAACTCGGGCCGCTGTGCGTAGAAAAAATCGACTGCATCGAAGGTTGGATAACTCTGCTGTCCATGAGCGGCGGAGCACTGCAAGACAGCAGCGATGCAACTGGTTAAAGCGAGCGATCGAAATGGACGGGGCATGGTTCCTGACTCGTGGCCCGCAAGTGCAAAACGCCTGCGAGCGAATGAAAGGGAAGGCTGTATCTGTCGTATCTCAAAAGGGTGCGTGGCTCAGCCGGTCTCTGTCGAGTTGCGACACAAATCGCCTACACACAATTGTTTGCTCGAGCGGGCTTAAGGATTCACGGCACTTAATCTGGGCCGAACGCCACTAGCAATCGGAAGTTCCCGGACAAAAGGGAACGCCCACTCGCGAGGAACTTACTGGAATCACACGACGTTCATCTGCACGGACGTGAGCATATTGATGATCGTTCCAGGTCGCCGCATGCGTTGGGGAATGCTGTCAGAGAAGCCTCTGGCACGTTCCACTTGGCGTCGACGCAAACGCCGCTATGCACGGCGGCTCACGATGAAAGTACGCATCCCCGTTCAGATCCGAGCCACGAGCAGCAGCATGCTGCACAACACCAGCTGCTCGGCGCTGCTGACCAACACCTCTCCACCCTAGATCAAGCTCCCCACTTGTTCTTTCCCTGCCGCATGCACAGCTCGCGGCAGCACATGCTTTTGCGTCTTGAGTGGTGGAGCGGGAATGCTCAGTGCGGTTGCAAAGACCTTGCCCACGCTGGTGTCGGACGAGAAAGTCCAAACCAGCGAGCATTACAGAGCGGAAGTTGATGGGCTGCGCGGTATCGCGGTTCTGGCCGTCATTGGTTTCCACGCTTTTCCCGAGTACTTCCCCGGCGGCTTTGTCGGAGTTGATGTTTTCTTCGTCATCTCCGGCTTTCTTATTTCGAGCATCATCCTTCGCCAGCTGAGTCGCTCGAGCTTTTCGTTCTCAGATTTCTATGCTCGGCGTATTCGTCGCATATTTCCTTCTTTGCTCGTTGTTCTGACGGCAAGCCTTCTGTTCGGCGGCTTCGTTCTTTTTCCGCAAGAGCTCGAGCAACTCGGTAAGCACGTCGGCTCCGCCTCGATATTTGTTTCCAACTTCACGCTCTGGGAAGAGAGCGGTTACTTCGACTCGAGTGCCGAGTTCAAGCCTTTACTGCATCTATGGTCGTTGGGCATCGAGGAGCAGTTCTATCTGCTGTGGCCGATGGCTCTGCTGGTGTTATGGCGATGGCCGCAGCGAATTCGCATTTCCGTGGCGGTTCTGACCATCGCGTCTTTCGCTCTTTGCCTGGCTATTGGCTCGCGAAGTGCGGTTGCCAATTTCTACTTCCCTCTTTCAAGGTTTTGGGAATTAGGTCTGGGATGTCTTCTGGCGGTCATGAAGGTCGATGCGCAGGGCGGCCGTTCGAGCGGCGCACATCGCGCAACTGAACTCGCACGGATCGCGCAATCGGTGGCGCCGATTGTTGGGATCGCGTTGATAGCACTTGCTGTGTTCTTGTTTGATCGCAGAACACAGTTCCCCGGTTGGGCCGCGCTGTTGCCGACAGTTGGCGCGATGTGCGTCGTGGCGTCTTCCGGCCGCTCGTGGTTTCAGCGGCGCATCATGGGAAGCACAGCGCTGGTTTCCATTGGGGTCATCAGCTATCCACTGTACTTGTGGCACTGGCCACTCCTGTCCTTCTCCTGGATTCTCGGAGCGGGCGAGCCGGACAGTTCCGTTCGCGTGTTGGCGGTTGTGGCAAGTGTCGGGTTGGCGTGGGCGACCTACGTGTTGTTCGAACGTCCGATTCGCGCGCAACGAAGCCGTCGCGTCACCTTTGCTCTTGTCGCTTCGCTAGCGACACTAGGCGCGGCTGGCTTCGTCATGTATGCGGCGCGGGGCTTTCCGGAACGCTTTGAGGTCGACGTTCGCGAGATGATCCCTGAAGCAAAAAGAGATGCCTTGTGTCCGATCGAGTTCGACGAAAGAGAGGTTTTCAACTATTGCAAGAGCACACAGCCGAGACCGCCAGCAGCGATCTTTCTGGGCGACTCTCGCGCTCAAGGAATCTATGACGGCGTGGTGAGCGCTGTAGGCGCGCGCTATCCACTCACACTGCTTGCACGAGGCGGTTGTCCGGCTGTGCTCGGCGTGGATCTTCATTACGTGGGCGAAAGAGATTGCTTGAGAGCGTGGGAAATTTTTGTTGAGTACGTTCAAAAAGTTAAACCGCAGTTAGTAATCGTAGTCGGTGGAGGGGCGGGCCTTCTCGACCCCACGGACGCTGAGTACACGGAGACTGACCAGTTCGCGTCGCGGAAGGACGCGTTGAGATTCGGCCTGCATCAATTGATCAGTGCGCTGCAGAGGACCTCCAGAGTTATCTACATACGCGAGGTGCCGAGGTTCGAGAGCTCGCCCAATTGTTTTCTCCGCCCGATCACACTTCCCACAACTCACTGCATTCCAGTGATGCCTCGAAGCATCGTTGACCAAGGCACTGCTTCATACAACGAGGTCGTGGATCAGATTCAGGCAGAACTGCCAGGACTTCGTGTGCTTGATCCGGCTGTGGCGGTCTGCGATTCCCTGATCTGCTCGCAGAAATTGTCCACGGGCGAAATCCTCTATGCCGATCAACTTCATCTGAACACGAGTGGCGGACGTCACTTTGCATACGTCTCCGGCCTGTTATCACTCATGGAGGACGCGCTCGGATCTGACCACTAAGGAAGCATCTGGATAGTGAACGCAGGTGTGGAGACCAGCGATGAGGCGGGGTTCCTCCCGATGCTTGTGACCGTGCTCCTACTGCGAGCGAAAGATTTTTCTTTCTCAGGCCGCGAAGGATTGTCACGTCGAACGAGCACTCAATAGGACCGACATATGGAGAATGGTCCTGATGAGAATAAACGAGAGGCAAGTCTTCTTCGTCGCCGCCATTCTTCTTGTCTCCCAGTTGATGGGCTGCGACAGCAGTTCAGTGGATCATCTGGAGGGCACCGCTTTCGACTATTCGCCTCCCACCAGCGAGCAGCTGATGGAGATTCAGGCACTCTGGCGCAGCCGCGATCTATCGGCCAGCAAAGTCGTCGTCGTTCACCAGGACGATAGCCATGCTACCTATCAATTGCGCATCTACGAGCACACTGTCCAGGGGCGCCGGCACTACGGCGCCGTGACAATACCGAAGAGTGATTCTGCTCAAGTCTTTCCTGTTGTGCTCTTTGCCGACGGATTGGATCAAAGCAATCCAACCATGGACGTGGGTCGTTGGTCGCAGGCAGCGCAATACCGGCTCGGTCAGGCGATCTTTGCCGTTCCGATCTTTCGAGGTCGAACCCTGATCTACAACGGTCTCTCATTCACGGCCGATGGTGATTTCTGCGACGCGTATGACGGCGCGACTGATGATGCGATTGCTTTGCTCAACGTGGTGGAAGACCAGGTTCGTGAGGCAGACTTTTCGCGGCTGATGGTCAGAGGCGGCAGCCGTGGCGGCAACATTGCATTGCTGCTTGCGGAACGCGACGAGCGAGTCACCGTTGCCGCCTCAGCCTCCGCTCCGACCGATTTCTATCGCGAAGCTGTGGCCGCTCAATATGGAACCCAGTATCGGTGTCAATTCATCACCGGCAAGACGCCCACTGAATCGCGGCAACGCATGCTCTCGAGTTCTCCTTTGCATTTTTCGGTGCTGCCGGGCGTTGTGAAGGTTTACATCGATCACGGTGAACAGGATCCGGTCGTGCCGTTGTGGAATGGCGCAGAGATGGCCGCAAAACTTCGCACGCAGCAGGTTCAACTTCAGTACCGCACATATCCCGGATTGGGTCACGACCTCGGCGGATCGCCCGAATTCCAAGCTGTCCAGGCCAAGATCTATGAGGACTTTCTGTCTCAATGAGGTGAAGCAGGGATGGTCAACGTTGCAGGAAACCGCGTAACACGTGCAGGAAAGGCGAGTGGTAATAGTCGGATGTTTGTTACGACGTTGATGCGGTCGCGAGAGTTCGCGAACACAGTTCCAGCGATTAGTAGGCGGAGAGCATAGGAGGATGGTCTTAAGGCCAGTTGATGCAACGATCGCTTTCAACCCAAAGTACACATCGGCCACCTCCGAAAAGAGACATTCGATGCGGTTGCAGCGCTCAGTACGGTTGGCCTTGTTCTGCTGATCGTATTAACGAGTAGTCTTGGACGTCGGCATCGATCTGCCCGTGGGCTGTAGAAAAACGTTCAAGTTCGAATCAGCGCGCTTCTCGAGGAACTCATCATGATCAGGACTTCGATCGTCGGTCTCATCGTGTTCGTTTCGTCACTGATCATCCTTCCGATCGGAGTGAGGGCTGCGACCGAACACGATCACCTGACCGAAGTGGCTTGCGTAGACGTGCCGCCTGGCGAGAAGCGCCCCGAGTTTGGCTGCTTCAACGTCGCTACCGTCAAGGATCTTAAGTTTTCTCAGACGGCTGTTTACTGGCATCTCTATACGTTTGGAAACAGAAAAGCTGCCGAGGCGGTCAGGAGTGCGACCGGAATCGTCGTGGAGGAGGACGGCCGCGTGTGGCTCTCCGAGTTTGGAGCGCGCGATACCGTTGCGCGTGAAGGTGAAGCCGTCGCCGTCGTCGGACCACTGCAGCTGCCAGAGGCGAAAAGTTACAGCGCCGTTCTCTCGTATGCGGTGATGCGACCGGGCGACAGTTCGAGAGTGCACACACATCCGGGTCCTGAGGGTTGGTATGTGCTCGCGGGAGAGCAGTGCCTGGAGACTCCGGCAGGTGCGAGTAGGGCAGGCGCGGGAAAGACCATGACTGTACCGCCGAACGTTCCCATGGAACTGAATGTAACTGGCACGAAGCTTCGGCGGGCGTTCGCACTCGTCATTCATGATTCGACTCAGGGCAGAGGTGCTCCATCCGACTGGAAGCCATCGGGGAAATGTCAGTAGCGTTCGAGTTCGCTACACCGCACCTGTCACCTTATTCGCGGCAGGCACCAGCAAGTGGTCCTCGGGTGCCTACCGCGAGATCGACTACTTCATGACTGTCCTGCGCTCGCGCCCAGCGTGACGAGAAGCTCGTCCAGTTGCTCGAACGTCTCTCCCATCGCATCCGCCGCCCCGGTGCCGGCGGCGTCGAGAGCTTCCTTCGAGGGATAAAGCTCGTGCATGACCAGCAACGTCTTGCCGCCTTTTTCCGCGAAGGTCACCGTCGTGACGGAACCCTCGTCACTTTCCTCATTGGTCCAGACGAGGCGCGAGTGCGGTGTTACTTCCTTGTACGTGCCGAAGAACGCCAACTGTGAGTCCCCGTGTGCGAACTCCAAACGGTACCTGCCCCCGACACGAACATCCATTTCGCAGGAAAGCAGGGACATTCCCATCGACTTCGGCACCCACCACTGCCTGAACAGCTCGGGCTTGGTCCACGCCTCGAACACGAGGCGCGCCGGGCCGTTGAAAGTTCGCGTGACGACGAGCTCACGCTCGGACTTCCGTTCCACCGTCGTGCGGTTCTTCATGGGGGTGGGCTCACTCTCTCTTCTTGCGTCCATCGACCTTCTCCTTCCGTTTCAGTTCCTCAACAACCTTGTCCAGCTCGTCGAAGCGTGCGACCCAGAGCTGGCGGTGCCTCTCGATCCATGCCGCTTCTTCCTCCAGCCGGCGCAGGCCGAGCTTGCAGGTGCGCACGCGCCCGACCTTCTCGGTGGTGACGAGCCCCGCCTGCTCCAGGACGCCGACATGCTTCTTCATGCCCGTGAGGGTCATGCGAAACTTCTCGGCAAGGTCCGTGATCGAAGCGTCGGAACGTCCGAGCAGCTCCAGCACGCCGCGTCGAGTGGGATCCGAGAGCGCGGCGAACGAGTGATCGAGGCGGGCCTGGGCATACTGAACCATGTGGTTCAGTATGCAACAAAGCCGGCCGAATGCAAG
>JBJMWN010000147.1:0-14855 GCA_045810085.1 Povalibacter sp.
GGAAAGCGCGGACGAGATTGTGAGTCTTGTGGCTTGCCCTGTATCGCGGCTCGAGTCTGGGTACGAAGCGTTCATGCAGCCTCCTCCCATTTCTGCCGACGATTGTCGCGGTCGTAAAACGGCGTCGGACACACGGTTGCAGTCACCAGCGCACCGTCACTCAGTCGCACGTTGAGCATCGTCCCCAGCACAGCAAGTGCTGGCTTCACCATCGCGAGGCCGATCGTTTTTTCGAGCGCCTGCGACCACGTCACGCTCGTCACTCGCCCGGCGATGTGCTCACCTTCGATGATCAAGTGGCACTCTTTCAACGCGGGCTGTCGTTCAGCAATTTGGAATCCCACCAGCAGCTGCCGTGGACCTCGACGCTCGAGCATTCGCAGACTGCGTTGACCCACGAAAAAGGGCTTGGGCATTTTCACCGCCCACGAAGCCTGTGCTTCGAATGGATTCGTGAGTCCGTCGGTATCTTGGCCCACGATGAAATGACCTTTCTCGAGTCTCAACACACGCTGTGCTTCGACACCGAACGGCCGCAGCTCGCAATGCTTGCCTTGCTCGATCAGTGCATCCCACACGCGCCCGGCTGCGGAGAACGGCACATGAATTTCGTAGCCCAACTCTCCGACGAAACCGACACGCATCAAACGGGCATGCACACCCGCGATGAGTCCGTCACGCACACCCAGATAAGGAAATGTCGCCTCAGCGAGATTCAGGGAAGTGAGTGCGCTCAACAACTCGCGGCTGCGTGGTCCGGCGAGATTGAACGCAGCGCGATGACCTGTGACGTTCACCAGCGAGCAGTTCAAACCCCAGAGCGCGTTCAATCGCAGGAGTTCGCGATAGACACCGGCCGAGCCACCCGTCGTCGTCGTGAAGTAATAGCAATGTTCATGAAGCCGTGCGATGACACCGTCGTCCACGATCGTTCCAGATTCATCGAGCAGCAATCCGTAGCGAGTCATGCCGACTTTCAGATCCGAATAGCGGCCGGTATACGCACGGTCCAGAAACAGACCCGCGTCGGGACCGTGCACTTCGATCTTGCCCAGCGTGCCGACGTCGATGAGTCCAACCGTGTTGCGGACCGCAGCAATCTCGGCCGCAATGCATTGCTCGCGCGATTCGGTCGCGCGAGCGTAGTACTCGGGACGATGCCAGTTGCCCGCAAGCATCCACACCGCATTCAGTTGTCGATGCCGCAGCTCAATGGGCGTTGCACGCTCAGGATTGAAGCCGCGCCCGGCGAGATGCTTCATCGGCACGGGGTGATACATGGGGCGTGCGGTGGTGAGACCCACACCGTCCATCTGAAGTCCACGCACGCTGGCGAGAATGCGTGCGGCACTCAGGTTTGAATGCTTGCCCTGAGAAGGACCCATGCCGACGGTCGTATAACGTTTCAGGAGTTCGATGCTGTCGAATCCCTCCTGAATGGCGTTCTCGATATCTTTCACCTGCAGGTCTTCGTCGAAGTCGATGAACGCCTTGCCGCCGGACTGCGCGTTGAAAGTCGGCTGTCCTGCACCCACCGCGAGTGTTGCGCGATTCACAGTCGGTACTTCGCTCTCGCTCGCAAATCCCGCGAGGCAGGCGGCCTCGATACCTGCGCGCGTGCCGTCCTTGCGGACTTCATCTTTGTCGAAGACGCCATTCAGCGTGCCTGCGACCACACATCCATCCGGAAGCTCGGAAGGAATATGCATTTGCAGGGAGTCATCGAACGCCACCTTGCCGCCTGCTTGCAACATTAGCTGAGCCGCGGGCGCCCAACCCCCACTCATCAGTACGGCATCGCAGGTGATACGTGCATCGTTGTGACCCAGCCGGATTGCCGCCACACAGCCGTGTTCGTCGGCCTCTGCACAAATCCATCGGTTGCCGATGAGCACTTGAACGCTGTGCTCAACCAGTCGTGTCGCGAGATCTGGTGCGGCGCAGGTTTCCTGCAGATCAATCAAGTGTGTGATGTTCACACCTGCAATCTTCAGTCGCAAAGCCGACTCATATCCCAAAGCGTTGGTTGCAATCGCGACGACCTGTCTGCCAACCGCGATGGAATGTCGTTCAAGCAATCGCTCTGCAGCGGATGCGAGCATTACGCCCGGCAGATCGTTGTTGCCAAATGCAATCGGCTGCTCGATGACTCCGGTCGCAAACACGACGGCACCAGCTCGGACCTTGCTCATGCGATGAGGCTCGATGATTGCTGCCCATCGATCTGCATAAACACCAGCGACATAAGAGCTCGTCAGCACCTTGATCGCGCCACGATTTACATCTAGCAGTGCGGACGCTTGAGGGACGAGACGATCGCCTTCATCGACGAGCAGTACTTTTGCACCTGCATTCGCTGCGGCTCGTGCAGCGTGAATACCAGCAATGCCGCCTCCAATCACGAGAACGTCACAGAAGGCGTAGCGCTTTGGCGTGCGCACATGCGGCGCATCAAGCGCGACCTTTCCCAACCCGCTCATGTTGCGGATCATTCGTTCCCAACGCGGGAAGAAGCGCTTCGAGTTGAACGTCTTGTAGTAGAACCCCACCGGCAGGAATCGACTCACGCGATCCAACCATTGCGCGCGATCGTTCTTGAGACTGCCGTTCGTGTTCACCGCTGTGACATTCATTCCGGCGGCGAGCGGCGTGACATCGCCTCGCACGTTCGGAACGCCACCGAGCTGGAACATCGCGTTCACGTCGTGATTCGCGAATGACAAGATGCCTCGCGGCCGGTGGTATTTGAAACTCCTACCGAGAATCATCACGCCCGCACCCGCTAACGCGGACGTAATTGTGTCGCCTGCGTAGCCTTCGTAGGTTTGCCCTTCGAAAGTGAACGGCAACGATCGCGTCCGATCGATCCATTCATCCGGTCGTGGCGGCAGGCGATACATCACGCAGTACGAGCCTCGCGCAACCTGTCGACGGCATACGTGTCGATCACGACATCTCGCGCCGTGTCACGTTCCGCAATGAACCAGTACCCCGAAGCGATGTGACACCACCATTCGCGTTTCACTCCCGGCACACTGCTGCGATTGAATACGTAGTCCGTCCACTGCGCATCGCTGCACGAGTCCGGCTCGGGCATCTCACGCACTTCACCCCCGTAAGCGAACTCGCTCACAGGGCGCATTCCGTTCAGTGGGCAGCGAAGGAGTTTCATGAATCAGGACTCAGAGGCACGGCCGCAAAAAAGCGCAAAAGCCCACATAGTTCGGAAGCTTTCTTGTGTCTGCACTTTCGTGCCTTTTGTGCTTTTTTGCGGCCAGTCATTTTTTAGTGACCCACGGACGCTGCGCCCTTCTCGCCGGTGAGCTCGAAGCGAGCAAAGCGATCGAAGCCGAAGCCTTCAATCAACGAGTGATTACGACCGGTCGCGACGGTGTGACTCATCGTCTTGCCGCACACGGGTGTGGCTTTGAAACCCCAGGTTCCCCAGCCCGCATCGAGATAGAACCCCTCGATCGGTGTCGTGCCCATGATGGGCGCGAAGTCTGGCGTCATATCCGCGAGGCCGGCCCACTGACGCACGATCTTCACTTCGGAGAGAAACGGAAACAGATCGAGCATGTGTGCGGACAGACCTTCGGTGAAGTCGAGCGTCGATCGTGTCTGATGCACTTCATACGGATCGAGCGTCGAGCCCATCACGAGTTCGCCGCGTGCTGTTTGCGAGACGTACACATGCAGTGAGCCGGAGACAATGATCGGGTCGAGCCACGGTTTGATCGGCTCGGACACCATCGCTTGCAGCGGATGAATGTAGATGGGCGTGCGAAGTCCCACCATATTGAGCAATCGCGGCGTGAATCCAGCGACCGCACAAAGCACCTTGTGCGTGCTGATATAGCCTTGGTTCGTACGTACGCCCTGGACGCGACCGCCGGCGACATCGATGCCCAGAACCTCGGTTTCCTGGTGGATTTCGAAACCGCGCTGATCCGCGCCTCGACCGTAGCCCCAAGCCACCGCGTCATGACGCGCGATCGCGCCGGGCTCGTGATACAGCGCTCCAAGCACGGGAGCGTGACCACCGCATTCAATGTCCATCATCGGAACCGCGCGCTTCACGTACGCGGCGTCGACGAGCTCGGACTTCACGTCGAAGTGTTTGTTGACCTCAGCGCGCCAACGCATCGTGCGCAGAGACGCATCGGTGTGTGCGAGCGTGAAATGCCCGCGCGTGGAGTAAAAAAGATTCAGATCGAAATCGGCAGAGAGGTCCTGCCACAGCCGCACGCTTTCGTCGTAGAACTGCACGCCTTCCGGCGTCAGATAATTCGAGCGGATGATCGTGGTGTTGCGGCCCGTATTGCCGCCGCCGATGTACCCTTTCTCCAGCACGGCCACGTTGATGATGCCGTGATCGCGCGCCAGATAGTACGCAGCCGCGAGACCATGACCTCCGCCACCGATGATTACGACATCGTAGGTTTCGCGCAGCCGTTCGGGCCGACGAAACATGCGCGGCTCGGGATAGCTTCGAGACAAACCTATTTTGAGAAGGCGGAGCAAAGGACGGCTATGGGCTGCTGCGGACGGGCATGACAGGAAGATGCCAGAGTGGTTTACTACAGGTCAAATGATTTGCATGACGGTTAAGCAGTGAAGAAAACGAAATCTGCGACAAAGTCTGCGCAAAGTGCACAAGCACCTGTTCCGCCGGCGAACCTGGCTGCCAGCGTCGGCGCGACGATTCGCAGGCTGCGCTCGGCTCAGGGACTCACGCTCGCGGATGTAGCCGATCGCGCGCAAATCAGTCAGGGAATGCTCAGTCGATTGGAAACGGGCGCGGTCAGCCCGAGTCTTGAAACCATCGCTGCGGTCGCGGCTGCGCTTGGTGCAGATCTGCCTACCTTATTCAGGGGATTAGCAGTTCAGCCCAGCGACGCACAGCTCGTATCTAAAGGTGAGGGATTGGAGGTCGTTCGACGTGGAACGAAGCGAGGCCACACCTATCACCTGCTCGCATCCGACCGTGGACCTCGTAAGACCTTCGAGCCGTTTCTGGTGACACTGAACAACAAGAGCGAAATCTTTCCCGACTTCGAACATCCCGGGACCGAGATGATTCACATGCTCGAAGGTTCACTGCGCTATCGACACGGAAGCGAGAGTTTTCTCTTGAAGCCGGGCGATACGCTCACCTTTAGTGGTGAGGTGCCACATGGACCGCAAACGTTGATCAAACTGCCGATACGATTTTTGTCGATCATCATCTATGGCGAAGAGAAGTGAGTCGCTGTGGGAAGATTCGTTCGACTAAAGTCGATCCACAGCTTGAGATGAAGCTCGGCGCGCCGCAGCTGCAGTGATCAATGGAGATGGCATCCAGTTTCGCTGATTGGAGGATTCGTTCGACTAAAGTCGGACTCACAGTAGAAAGGCGCAGCCTCGATCGACATTAAGCGGCCGCATTCGTCATCATTTGCTTTGCGCTTTTTTGCGGCTCTCAACTCTGACTCTTCGCGACGTCTTCAAGCCTTGGGCCCGAGGCCATCTTCGATCACGCTTGTCAGTGGCTTCATGAAGAACGAATCCTGCGGCATCAACCGCGCGGTGATCTGGTGTCGCGCCAGCGCATCGGCGACCACTGGACCTACCGCGGCGATTTCTGTGCGCTCGAGTGCCGCCTTCACCAGATCTGCGGGACCCACTGAAAACAATCGTTCGACCTGCGGTGTGCTGGTGAATGCGATGACATCGACTGCGCCGGCAGCCATCTTCGTCAGCAACTCTCGAACAGCGTCGTCATCGGCCTTGTCCGCGTACACGTAAGGTGCGACGGTCACAACCGACGCGCCAGAGCCTTCGAGAAAGTCGATCAGCTTGCGATTAGGCTCGGTGCCGTAGAGCTGCACGGCAAACGAGTGACCCGCCAGATCGCCTGCAGCATGCAACGAAGCAATCACACCGTCGGTCGTCGGTGTTTCGGCAGCGATATCTGGTTTCAATCCCAGCTCGCGCAACGCGCGTGCGGGCTTCGGGCCTCGAGTGATCTTTCTGACCTGGCTCAACTGACTGATGAATGTGTTGCGTTGATCAGGGATGTGGCGATCAATGCACCCCAGCAATCGTCGCAATCCTTCACCCGTCAACAGCACCAGATCCTGAAATTCACCCGCGTTGAACCTGCTCACAAAACGGAGAATGGGTTGCGGATCGGGAGCATCCAGAATCGTGACGAGCGGGCAACGCAGGACTTGCGCTCCTCGCCTTTCCAGCATGGAGGCGAACACGTCGAGCTCACGGGTTTCCGGCACGGCCACGGTGCGTCCGGCCAACGTCTGTTCTTGCATTGTGAGATCTCCAACAGTTGCTCTTTGCGACGAAGCTGGCAGGATTGCCAGCCGTTTAGCCCGGTCGCGACTGATCTGAAGCTTACGTTACGTCTCACGACAATAAGTCATCTCCCAACCGGCTCCAGCGCAAAGCAAGTTATAAGCCAGATAACCTTCGGCGAAGTCCCGAAGTCTCTCTCAGCATGCCTCAGCCCTCCAAAGATCGAAGAGTCGAACTGGTCGACGCGCTGCGCGGCTTCGCGCTGCTTGGCTTGCTACTGATTCACAGCCTCGAATATTTCGAGCTCTATTGGCAACACCCTGAACCCAGTCAACTGCATGACCTGGTGTTCATCGCTTTCGCGGGCAAGTCTTACGCGATTTTCGCGCTGCTCTTCGGCCTGAGCTTCTTCATCATCATGGACAGCCAGGCGCGACGCGGAGTCGACTTCTCGGGCCGCTTCATCTGGCGTCTGATGATCCTGCTGGCGCTCGGTTATCTGCACGGACTGCTCTATGAGAGCGACGTACTTCAGGTACTTGCGATTCTGGGTTTCGGTTTGCTCCTTCTGCAGCGGTTCAGCAATCGCACGATCCTAGTGTTGTCTTCGTTGTGCGTCCTGCAGCTGCCTTTGGTCTATCACGCAATAGCGGCGCTCAGCGGACAAACCGGTGCGAACGATCCACCGCTCAACTGGGCGCTCAGTGCACAGTCTTTCCCGGTGTTTGCTCACGGCACGCTCGTGGACGTCATTCGTTTCAACGCGTGGCGCGGTGAACTGAATAAATGGAATTTCCTCTGGGAGTCAGGCCGGCTGGTGCAGATCGCAGGACTGTTTGGACTGGGACTGGTGCTCGGACGTGTCGGCTTTTTTACGAATCCAGATCGCTTCAAGCGCGTGCGGGCCCACGCACTCATCATCGCCACTATCGCCGCACTCATCTTCCATCTCGCTCAGACGCACGTCGGTTCAGTTCCTGCTGTCCACGCGGCACCGGTCTTCGCACGCTGGGCGTTGAATCAGTTGTTCGATGACTACTTCTCCACCGCTGCAACTGTTCTCGAAGTACTCGTTTTCATCGAGCTCTATCAGTTCGCAATGGTGCGTGCAGTATTGAACCCGCTTGCACTCGCGGGTCGTATGAGCTTGACCATATATGTGACGCAGGCACTGGTGTGCGTGCCCCTCTTCTACGGATTCGGACTTGGGCTTTATCGATATGTCGATCAGGCACAGGCTCTGCTGGTAGGCATCGGTTTCTTCTGCCTGCAACTGCTATTCGCGCATTGGTGGCTGAACCGGTATCACTACGGTCCGCTCGAATGGATCTGGAGATCTGCGACATACATGACATGGCGAGTGCCGCTGCGACGGCAAGGCGAACTCGCTGTCGGCTGAGCTCAGTGATCTGACACGTGTCACGGTCATCGATGGGTCGGCAAGTGCGTGAATGGGAGCAGCGAGAGTAGGATCGCGATCGCCGCAACGATGCTCTTCAGCATAGGAGCCTGCTCTTTCTTGTTCTGCTGTGCCATCTGCGCCGTCGCAGCTCGCCACACCCGAGGCGCAGATCTGGGCCTTACTGACCGCGCCACGCGAGATTAGTCGAACCCCGCGTTCTGCGAGCGGCAGCAGGTGGAATCACCCCGCCGTTCCGGCACAGGTGTTACCTGTCTCCGGAATAAACCGTTACCTATGTCCTCGGAATGGACCCCGGTTTGAGTGGCGCGCCCGACTGGATTCGAACCAGTGACCCCTGCCTTCGGAGGGCAGTACTCTATCCAGCTGAGCTACGGGCGCGTGTTCTGCAATCTGCGATCAGATCTTTTCTAGCAACGGTTGAAGCGGTCCAACCGATCCGGCGCGGAATCTTACGGTTCGGGCGAGCCGGGGTCCAACGCGGAAGTTGTAGGCTTTTGGACGGGCGAGTCAGCACTTCGAGGTTGAGCAGGATGCCCGGGCCGCTATACTTGCGCGCCTTTCTGTTGGGCCAATCGCCTGGAGCCGCTGTGAGCGCTGCGCACGATAAGAAGTTTTTCAATACTTTCATGCTCGTCCTGGGCATTTTGATTGTGATCGCATTGGGTATTTACGTGTTCGCGCACAGCGTGGCCGTGGATACCCAGGTCGCACATGTACACGCGGACCCGGCCATGCAAGCGGCCGTAAACGAGCGGCTCAAGCCTGTCGCGAAACTTGCGGTCAGTGGTCAGGACAATTCTGCGCTGGCACCCGCGAAACCTGCGGGTGAGGCTGCTCCGGCTGCGGATCTTGCGGGCGAGCAGGTCTTCAACATGGCGTGTGTCGCCTGTCATGGTGCTGGCGTTGCGGGTGCGCCGAAGTTTGGCGACAAAGCGGCTTGGGGTCCTCGAGTCGCGAAAGGCGCAGACACCCTTCACGATCATGCGCTCCATGGATTTCAGGGCCAGGCGGGCTTCATGCCGCCGAAGGGCGGACGCGTCGACCTGTCCGACAAGTCCATCATGAACGCCGTTGACTACATGATGGCGGCCGGTAAGTAGCTAGCCGGACTCTTTTGCGATAGCAGGTACGAGCGTTCCGTTCGTACCTCGGGTCCGATCGAAGCGACGCAACGAAATCGCTTCTCCCATTTGCGTCGCACTGATCGAGTTCGATCGGGCCAGATCGGCGATCGTGCGCGCGACTCTCAAAATCCGGTGATGCGCGCGGGCCGACAGACCCAAAGCGGCCGTCGCACGCTCCAGGATCTCCGTCGCTGAATTTTCCAACGAGCAGTAAGCCTCGAGCTCGCGATTAGTGAGTTGCGAGTTGATCTTCTGCTGGCGCGTGAACTGCCTGTCCCGGGCTCGGAGCACTCGCTCTGTGACCTGAGCTGTGGATTCATTTTCCGACACTCGCATTCGCAATGCCGCCACGGGCACTCGCGGTACCTCCACGTGCATGTCGAGCCTGTCGAGCAGCGGACCGGAGATTCTGGCGCGATAACGCGCGACCCTTTCGGGAGTGCATCGACATCGGCCCGCGATGTCACCCAGGTATCCACAAGGACAGGGATTCATCGCTGCGATCAGCTGGAAGCGCGCGGGGAATTCGATTTGCTGAGCCGCTCGCGAAACAGTGATCTGGCCGTTCTCGAGCGGCTCACGCAGCACTTCCAGAACTCTGCGGTCGTACTCCGGCAGCTCATCAAGGAACAGCACGCCGTTGTGGGCAAGCGTGACCTCGCCTGGACGTGGAATCGTGCCGCCGCCCACCAAAGCAATCGCCGAGGCTGTGTGATGCGGACTTCGAAACGGCCGCACGCGCCATTCGCTATGCATCACCGATGCACCCGTCAGACTGCGAATCGCCGCGACTTCCAGCGCCTCTTGCTCGCTCATCGCTGGCAACAGACCCGGCAGGCGCTGGGCCAGCATACTTTTCCCCGTACCGGGCGGGCCAATGAACAGCAGGCTGTGTTGTCCAGCGGCGGCAATCTCCAGCGCGCGCCGCGCGTGGGGTTGTCCGTTGACGTCAGACAGATCCAGAGAGAATTTCTTTTGTGACGGAAGCTCATGTCCTTTCTCGAAGGCCAGCAGCTTCGACTGCGCCGCGTGCGCAGCCACTTCAAGCAAGTGGGTTGCATTTGCAACCTTGCAGTTCGTCACGAGTCGCGCCTCGATCGCATTTGGAAGCGGGACAACGATTGAGTGCTGCACCTTCGACGCCGCAAGGGCTGCGAGTAATGCGCCCTTCACGGGACGCAGTTCACCGCTCAGCGAGAGTTCACCGTACAACTCACATCGATCGAGATTTGCGCCGGGCAGTTGAGAGGAGGCGAGCAGGATGCCCACCGCGATCGGCAGATCGAAACGGCCGCCTTCTTTCGGCAGATCGGCGGGAGAGAGATTGACCGTGATCCGACCGGAAGGCATCTCGAAGTTGCAGTTGGCGATCGCCGCGCGTACGCGATCCTTGCTTTCCTTCACCACCGCTTCGGGCAGACCTACGATCGCGAATGAGGGCAATCCGTTGCTGATATCCACTTCGACGCGCACCTGAGGCGCGTCCATCCCGTGCTGGGCACGACTCAATACGGTGGCCATCGCCATTCCTTGGCTCCTCTTCGAACATCAGAGACTCACACAGATTCGATGCGAGTTCGTACCGCGAAAGTCGACGTTCAGCGCGAAACGTGGGCGAACGCGAGCAGCTATTGGGGGATCTGGAGCGGGCGTCTGATCGGATCGGTGCGAGCTCGTTTATTCGCGAAGTGAGGTGCTCACGTCGTGATCGAGGCCAGCATTCTTCAGCTGTCTGGACCGGTGGGTTTCTCTAACGCCGCCAACCGAGCCTCCAGCGCTTCGAGCTTTTCGCGAGTGCGCCGTAACACGCCTGCCTGAACGTCGAACTCTTGCCGGGTCACCAGATCGAGCTTGGCGAGGCCCGATTGAAGAACCGCTTTGAAGTTGGCTTCCAAGTCACGGCGTACGGCGTGCAGTCCTTCCGGAACAGCAGAGGCGAGGCGGCGGGCCAGATCGTCGAGGGAACGCGGATCCATGGGGGATTCCTGAATTGAGAGTGCCGAACTCTAGGGAGGGCATACAGCGGTGGCAAGCGGCCCACCTGGGACGGCCGATGCACTCTTTTCGGCGTTCATCAGGGCTGCAGACCTTACTTCCCTCGCGCATGGCGCCGAGGTTGCGCTGCCATGATGCAAACGCCGCGAAAAACCGCACCAATCAAGTGCGCAAATTGTATCCCGTTACCGACGAGCCACAGTTCTACCGAGCGGATTTCGTGGCATAGAAAGTGCATTTCCGATGCGGCGCGAAACGAGTGCTAGACGATTCACTACGAAATCTTGAACCGCTCGCGCCCATGAATTTCCAGGAGTCGGAATGCGATGAAGTTGATAACCGCGATCATCAAGCCCTTCAAGCTGGATGACGTCCGTCAGGCCGTCGCGGATATCGGCGTTCAAGGCATCACTGTCACCGAGGTTCAAGGGTTTGGTCGTCAGCGCGGTCACACCGAGCTGTACCGGGGCGCTGAATATCGCGTGGATTTTCTCCCGAAGACCAAGATCGAGCTCGCTGTGGACGACTCGATTGCCGAACAGGTGGTTGAGGCAATCACCAATGTCGCCCGGACGGGAAAGATCGGCGACGGCAAGATTTTCGTGATCAATCTCGAGCAAGCGGTTCGAATTCGCACAGGCGAGACCGGCGTCGAGGCGGTTTAGTTTCCGAGCACCTCCTGGCAATTAATAAATCATCTCTTCCGTAGGAGAACGACAGTGAAAAGACCTTTTGGCACGAGCCGCGTGCTCACTCACCTGTGGAGCGTGGTGCTGCTAGCACTGACGTTCCTCGGGTCCGACATGGCGCTGGCGCAGGACACACCGCCCGCCGAAGCCCCCGCCGCAACAGCACCTGCTGAAGCTGCGCCTGCCGCTGCCGAGGCAACTACTGCCGAAGCTGCGCCTGCCGCGCCTTCTTACGACAAGGGTGACGTGTCCTGGATGCTTGTCAGCACACTGCTGGTGATCATGATGGCGGTACCCGCTCTGGCACTGTTCTACGGCGGCATGGTTCGCGCGAAGAACATCCTGTCGGTGTCGATGCAAATCTTCGTGACGTTCAGCTTGCTCTCCGTACTCTGGGCCATCTACGGGTACAGCCTGGCGTTCACGAGCGGAAATGCGTTCTTCGGCGGCTTCGACCGATTGTTCCTGAAGAACATGCTCGATGCTGCAGGCAATCTCACGCCGGCTGCCACCTTCAGCAAAGGTGTCTACATCCCTGAGTATCTCTACTGCGCATTCCAGATGACCTTCGCAGCGATCACGCCCTGCCTGATCGTCGGCGCGTTCGCAGAGCGCATGAAGTTCTCTGCGGTGCTCGCCTTCATGGTTCTCTGGTTCACGTTCTCGTACCTTCCGATCGCTCACATGGTGTGGTTCTGGGCGGGTCCCGACGCCTACACCACTGCGGACGCCGGTGCGGCTGCAACAGCAGGTGCAGGTTTCCTCTTCCAGAAGGGCGCGCTGGATTTCGCCGGCGGCACTGTGGTGCACATCAACGCAGGTATCGCGGGTCTCGTCGGCTGCCTGGTTCTCGGCAAGCGCAAAGGCTACGGCACGACAGCAATGCCGCCGCACAACGTGCCTTTCATCATGATCGGTGCCGCACTGCTGTGGGTTGGCTGGTTCGGCTTCAACGTCGGCTCGAACCTCGAAGCGAACGGCTTCGCGGCTCAGGTCTTCATCAACACGTTCCTCGCCACGGCGGCAGCAGTGCTCGGCTGGGTCTTCGGTGAATGGATTTTCCGCGGCACGCCGACCATGCTCGGTGCAGCTTCGGGTGCAATCGCTGGTCTGGTGGCGATCACCCCAGCCTGCGGTTGGGTGGGTCCGATGGGAAGCATCGTCCTCGGCATCATCGCCGGCCTGGTCTGCCTGTTCTCGGTGACCAAGCTCAAAGCGGCGCTGGGCTACGACGACTCTCTGGATGTCTTCGGTGTGCACTGCGTCGGCGGCATCCTCGGTGCCATCCTGACCGGTGTGTTCAACGACCCAGCGCTCGGCGGCACGGGCATCTATGACTACGTCGCGGGCACCTGGGGCTACGCAGGCATGGGCACACAAGTGATCTCTCAGTTGTGGGGCGTCGGTGTCACTCTGGTGTGGTCCGGTGTGGTCGCCTTCATTGCCTACAAGGTGGTCGACCTCGTCATCGGGCTGCGCGTCAGCGAAGAGACCGAAACAGAGGGTCTCGACACGGTGGAGCACGGCGAACGCGGCTACACCATGTAACTCTGCAGTTTGCGGGGCCGGCCTGGTCGGCCCCTCTTCTTCAAAACGGGCGCCTCGGCGCCCGTTTTCTTTTGTCCAGCCGATCGAGCGTGACGCACTCCTCAGTCCCGCGCTTCCGAGGGGCTGTCCTAATCACGTCGGGATACCATCCTGATAAACTCCTGCCCGCTTGCTGAAGCGTCCGAGCGCATCGTGCAAGTCACTGGCCCTGAAGGAAGATTCTTGAACGGCAAAGTGCCGCAGAACATCTTCGGGAGCTTCAAGAAAATGGTCGTCCTGCCGTCACTGAGATACGGGTTCAGTCGAGATGAAGCTCGTCACCGCAATCGTCAAACCATTCAAAGTTGACGACGTCCGAGAGGCGCTTTCAGAGGCCGGGGTCGCAGGAGTGACCATCACTGAAGTGAGCGGATTTGGGCGACAGCGCGGACACACTGAGTTGTATCGCGGCGCCGAGTACGCTGTGGATTTTCTGCCGAAGTGCAAGATTGAAGTGGCGGTTGAGGATGACCAACTCGATCGCGTAATGGAGGCCATCGCTCACGTGACAAACACGGGGCGCATCGGCGACGGAAAGATTTTCGTAACCGCGCTGCCACATGTGGTGCGCATCCGCACGGGCGAGACGGATTCCCGCGCGATCTGAATTCGCCTGACGGTGGAGATAGCATGTTGCCACGCTCATTGAAACTCATCATCGCCACGCTGGTGCTTGGAACCGGCGTTGCTCACGCGGACGTCTACAAGTTCGTGGACGCGCACGGCAATGTGCTCTACACCGACAAGCCAGCGACGCTGCCGGCACAGCGGCTCAGCGTGCAGTCGCACAAGACTGACGTAGTCGAAGCGCAGGCGCGCCAGCAGGCGGAAATGAGCCGCATGCAAGCGGCCAATCAGACCACCACCCAGAACGCACAGCAGCAGGCTGACAAGAAAGCTGCAGGCGAGCTGACAGAGAAGGACAAAGCCGAACGTTGCGTCAAGGCTCGCGAGCGATACGACAGCTACATGAACTCGCAGCGACTCTATGAATCGCAGGCCAATGGAGAGCGTCGTTATCTCTCGGACGCAGAACTCACGACGGCACGCACCTCTGCGAAAGCCAGCATGGACGAGCTCTGCAAGTAAGTCTTCCACCGCTGCAGTCTGCGCAGCGGCCCGTTCGAAAAGTACAATAGCGCGGCGGCTTCGCCGCGCGAACCCATCGTCAGAGCTTCTCAAAAGCAGATGAGTGCGAGTCCAACGCCCTTTCGTGTCGGTTTCATCGGTCTCGGCGCCATGGGCGTCGGGATGGCCCGGCAGCTTCATAAACATCAGATGCTCGCCGCAGTTTGGAATCGCACTGCGAGCAAGGCTCAGCAGCTTGCGACGGAAGTCGGGTGTGTAGCGACCAGCTCTATCGGCGAACTCGCCAAACGATGCGATGTGATCGTGTCGTGCGTGTCAGCCGATCCGGATGTGCTTTGGATCGTCGATGAACTCCTGAGCTCGATCGGTCCGGGCACGCTGGTCATCGATTGCTCAACCGTCAGTGCGGACACAGCACGTTGTGCGGCTCACCGCTTGCGCGAACGAAACGCGCAGTTCATCGACGCACCTGTGAGTGGCGGTGTCGAAGGCGCTCGCGAAGGCACGCTTGCGATCATGTGTGGCGGTGATGCCATCGCATTCGAGCGTGCGCGTCCAGTTCTCGAAGCCATGGGACGCACGGTCACCTACTTCGGTCCGAGTGGAGCAGGACAGGCCGCGAAAGCGACCAATCAAATCATGTGTGCAGGTGTCATT
>JBJMWN010000148.1:0-33996 GCA_045810085.1 Povalibacter sp.
GACGCCAACACCCACTCCGACCCCGACACCTACGAACCAACCCCCGACGGTTTCCCTGGGTGCTGACACGGCGATCGAGTTGCCGACGAATTCGGTTGATCTGACTGCCACGGTGGCGGATCCCGAAGCACAGCCAGTGACCTACGCATGGAGCGCCGATCCCGCAGCAGGTGTGACGTTCGAAAACGCGGCAGCGAAAGACACCAAGGCACAGTTCACGGCGACTGGCACATACACGCTGACGCTGACCGCAAGTGACGGGACGGCGAGCGGCAATGACGCGATTCAAGTCGTCGTGAATCCAGCCGTCTATCCCGGAGCCGACACTTCAGAGACCGACATCGCTCACGGCTGGACCGTTGCAACGCCGTCCGACGTAGGCATGGATGAGTCCAAGCTCATTGCCGCGCGGGATTACGCACTGAGCGGCGGCGGTTCGGGCCTGATCTCACGTCATGGCCGCTTGGTCTATCAGTGGGGCGACATCGACATTCGCGTCGATCTGAAGTCCGCCACCAAGTCGATCGGCGGAACCGCCCTGGGCCTGGCGCTCGATGACGGCAAGGTCACGCTTGACGGAAAAGCACAGGCTTATCTGCCGACGTTTGGTACCCCACCGGCGAATGATCCGGCAACGCTGGCGCAGATCAGCTTGCTGCAACTCGCCACTCACACCTCTGGATTCGAAAAGACGGGTGGCTACGGTTCTGTGATTAGTCCGCCAGGAACCATCTGGTCGTATTCCGATGGAGCGCTGAACTGGCTGTCCGATGTGCTCACGAACGTATACAACACAGACATGAACGATCTGCTGAACCAGCGCGTGTGGTCGGTTCTAAACATTACCACCGACGATCTGCAATGGCGCAGCAACAAGCTGCACACCGACCTCAACGCCAACGGCATCAAGCAGCGAGAATTCTCATCCGGCATCATTGCCAATCCAAACGCAATGGCGCGGATGGGTCTGCTGTATCTGCGCAAGGGAGTCTGGGCAAACGATCAACGAATCCTTTCGGAGTCATTTGTGCAGACGATTCAGACCCCGCCACCGGAGAATGCAAACATCGCACCTGCCGATCCGGTCAGATTCCCGAATGCAACGATGAATTACGGCGTGCTCTGGTGGACCAATGCGAACGGGCAGCTGCCGAATGTGCCGAAGGATGCGTACTGGGGTTGGGGTCTCGGAGATAGCCTCATCGTGGTGATCCCAAGTCTCGATCTGGTCATTGCCCGAGTCGGCAACAATCCGGATGACCTGACCGTGGCGCACTGGCGTGTCGAAGGAACTACCGCGGTACCGGCGGTCGGTCAGTCACGTTGGGATGGCGACTACACCGTGCTCGACGGCTTCCTGACGCCGATCTCACAATCGGTCCTGCAGTAAAAGCGAAGAAAGGAGCCAGTGGCGAACACCACTGGCTCTTTTGCAGCTCACAAGAAAGGGAAGCGGAGTGATCCGCTTCCCTTTTCGTTTGCGAGAAGGAAATGGATCAGCGGTCGAGGCCGCGATCGAGAATATCGATTCGAGTGCGCAGTACGACCGGCGCTACCACTCGATTGATCCAACGGACGCCGGTCGATGGCGACTTCCGATCGAAACGACGGGAAACCCAGCCTCCCTGCTCTGCATCCCCACCTCGATAGCTCGCACTTTGCGTGTCTGTCTCACTCGCAACGAGACGCACTGTCATACGCCCCACATCGGCGATGATCACGTTCCCTTCGATCCGCGGATTAAGGTCTTCCGCGAAATGCCAGTGACGAGCGATCTCGTGTGCTCCCTCGCCTTCGATCGCATCCTCGATCTCGAAGGTGCGTCGGATGGCGTCGTAGACGATCGTGCGCCGATGCGTCACTGCAGTTCCCTGCTGGCGGTAGCCGTCGTGAGATCCGACAAATCGTTGTGAATTCGAATTCACTTCGAACACTTCACAGCGGCTGCGCGCATGCAGCGACCACATGAAGTTTCCGCTTTGACGTGACTGATCCAGGCCGTCGACGCTGACCGTGTTGTGAGCTCGGGTGCTGCGGAAATAGCGGCGCCAGTCCGGTTGAGTGTGATACGCGTAGGTGCCAGGGTCGATGAGCACTTCACGCCCGGCGATGTTCAGAAGGCAACTCAGTGCGTCCGCATGTCCGTGCGCTGCGATGCTGAGATATCCGAGCGGCCCGGCGTCGACGAGCATGCGGACTTCTTCGGGTGTGTCGAGCCGGTCTCCCAGGATGTAGTAGCCGGAATTGGCGAAGGCACGCGGCAAGCTCACTGCAGATTCGGCAGCAACAAGCGCAGACCAGCGCGCATCGGATTGCCTACCCAATAACCAGCGAGTCTTGTCATCGAGCCGACGCGCCTTGCGAGCGAAGTCCGGCCGGTTGAACAACACCGCGCCGGTTGCCAGCAGCGATTGGAAGTTATCGAACCCGCCTCCTTGCGCCGCCAGATCGACCACGTACCCATCATCGGCATCACCGATCATGGGCATATGACCTGCTACATCCATGAGCGATGCGATGAAGGTCATCATCGCTTCAATCCGTCCCCAATATTCAGGCACAAAGTCACGCTCTGCCGCGCGTGCCGCGAGCCCAGCGATCAAGAGAAAATCGAGAACGAATTGTTGATACGACGTGGCTTGTTCACGGTTGCCACCATCCGCGGCATTCTGCGTGAACGCTTCATCGGTCAGGATCTGCTTGGCACGTTCGCCCCAGACGCGCATCTGCGGCCAGTAGTCCCAGGTGACCGAGGCTACCCAGACACCCGCGACTTCGCCGATCAGATGATTGTTGGCGGACGAATAGCGCGAGAGCTTTTTCATGATCCCGCGCGCGTGGAGAAAGACAGAATCGAGCCAACGTTTCTGAAAGGCTCGGCCACTCACACCTTCGAAAATCGGCGACGACGCACCCCCGATCAATTGCCAGGCAATGCTCCAGTTGATCAGACGAATCGCCAGTTCAAGTGAGCTGGTCCAGTTCGCGCCCACACCATAGGGACATTGCTTGATCCAGGAGTCGAGGTGGTCGCGCAGTGCGTGCAGGAAACGAGTCTCGCCGGTCAATGCATACGCTTGCGCCAGCGTCGGCAGATGCAGGTGCCGGTTGGGCTCCCACAGATACTTGATGTTCCCGACCAGATGCTCGTCGCGATAGTCCAGAGTTGCGGCGCGCTGCTGCGGAGCCAGGCGTCCGGTCAGAGGATCACGATTCCATTGCGGCGGGTTGCCGAGATGACATCCTTCGAGAGCAAAGAATGAAAACTCGTCCCGAAGGTATTCATCGGCACGCTGCAGATAAATCGCTGGATCGATCGTGGCATCCGAGTGAACGAACTGCGCTGTGGCCACGCTCATGGTTGGCGCAGGGACTTCGCTCGCCCGTGTGCTCGTCCATTGATCTGTGGTGGACTGAGCGACCTGCGTTAAACGATGCAATACCTCGCCAGCGGACATGCGTCCCAGACGATTCACATACCAACTCAAACTCGGCACGAACTCTTTCTCCGAAACAGACTCAATCAGGTGTTTATGCGTGCGATGCGCGGGTACCGGTGATGCCCGCGGTCTGCAATGCTTCTTTCACTTCCGGCGAGTGGATGACGAATGGCGTCTTGCCGTTTGCAGTGCGCTGCAGCTGCTCCACTTTCACCCATCGCACATCGACGCTCTCTGGAATCTTCAGCCTTGCATTGCGGAGCAGCTGAGCCGCGTCCTGCTCGGTGAAGTCCTCGGTAACGAGTGCCCGCAGCTCTACTCTGTGTGGAGTTTCCTGACTCACCTGCAGGCGCAACAATGAACGAATGCCCCGCGGTATGTGATCGATTCCTGTGAGCACGCCTCTGCCATCAGGGGCCAGCAACACATCGGCACTGCGCCCGATCACGCCAGGGAACGATCGCAAGCCATGCGAAATTTCCAGAAGCGCTTGCTGCGTGGGGGACTGTGGCAGTCGAATCAGATCGCCGGTGCGATAGCGAACCAGTGGCATGGCCGTGTTCCACAGCGACGTGCCGATGATTTCGTAGCAATAGCCGGACTCGTCCTGATAAGCGGGCAGCAACTCGACGCTCGCGTAGCCGGGCAGGAAGATGTATTCACCGGCACGGGTCGCATACGCGAATGCCACGCGCTCTGCTTGTCCGTAGTAGTCGACGATGGACGCACCGAGCACCAGCTTCGCCAACGGCCACGCAGAATCAGCGAGCATTTCCGAAGACGACAACACACGCGGAATATGGAGCCGTTGCCCTGCTCTCAACAATGAACGGCAGAGCGACTCGAGCGTACTGGGATAAACCCACAGCAGGTCGGGTGCGAAATCAGTCAGGGCTTTTATGTAGTGATCGAGCGTCGCGTCGGACAAATGATTCGACGAGAGAATCAGCCGTCGACCGCCCATCGCATGAATCCAGAACGGCGGCTGCATATCCGAAGGTGACTTCACATTGTCGCCGCGCAAAACAGCGATGCGCGCGTGCAGAGGATCTACGCCCGCCAGCGACACCATGAGATCGATGCAGACCTGTTCGGCGACCACTGAGGCGGGCGAGCGCACCAGACGCAAAGGCGTGCCCGTGGTGCCTCCGGTGTTTGCGCGCGATGTGAACCAGGAACGGCCCGCATGAAAGGCCGTCGGATCGTCTCGCACGGTGTCCTTGTGCAGCAACGGCCAGACACGTCCGGCTTTTGGCAGTCCCAATTCACGGCCGTAACGCGTATGGCCGGCGATCGTCTGGATCTCCTGCAATCGCAGCTCCGTACGTTCGGCTCGCTCACGCAAACCGGTAGCCTGTAACGACTCAAACTCACGCTGAATGGAGCCGTAGTACAGAGGATTGCGACGTACCAGACGCTCGCTCACCTGCAAACGCTTGAGCCCTGTCTCGAGCAACTGAATTGCACCCGCCATGACTGACCTGGACTCTCTGAGCTGCTAACTGTGGGTCGACAACAATCGACGATAGATATTCGTCAGATGTGCGCTGTATTGAGTGACGTCGCACTCTTGAGCTTTATCCCGCGCCGCTCGCCCGAGCTTCAGGCGCAGCGACTCATCTTCAATCAACGTGCGCAACGCATCCGTTATCTGCTGGACATCACCGGGTTGCACAATCAATCCCTGCGCCTGATCGCGGACGAGATCGGGAATACCGCCAACGGCCGTCGTGATCACTGGAAGTCCGTAGGCCATGGACTCGAGCATTGCCATCGGCACACCTTCCGCATAGGAAGGCAGCACGAACACATCGCTCGCTTCGAGCATTGCGTTGCGCCTGGCACTGTCGATCCAACCATTCACTTCGACACGATCGCCGAGCACTGCGGCTTCCGCTCGCAGTGCTTCGACATCACCATCTCCGGCAAACACAAGGCGGGCTCGTGACTGAATCTGCTCCGGCAATGCAGCGAACGCATGCAGCAAATCAAATGCCCCTTTGCGTGCGCCGATGCGACCCAGAAACAGAAACTGGACGATGCTGCGACCGGCGCGTGAAGACACCGTCTTGGGCACCGTGGTCGGATTGCAGAGGACCACCACGCGACCGGCGGGCAATCCGCACGATCGAGTGTAGAAATCACGCCACTGACTCGACAGCACGAGGAAGCAGTCGGCTCGGGCAAATACCTTGCGAACCTGCTGTTGCAGAAGACCTGGCAGTCCGTTGTAGAACTCATCGAAACACGCGCCATGTGCATGCAGCACCAGCGGTCGATGAGCACGCAGCGTCATCCAGGCCATGATCCATTTGCGTAATGTGCTGCCCCGCGAAGCGAAATGCACATGAACGACGAGCGGCTGTTTGCTGCGCAGTTCGCGCGATAACTTGCGTAGTGCTTTTGCGAACACGACCATCTTGCGCCACGTCGAGCCGTCTTCCATCGTCGCCACATGGCGAACGGAGAAGTCATTTCCCACGTGATCGACGATGAGCTGCTCGACCGCGGACACACCGCCTCGAACCGAAAGCGCCGGTCCGATCTGCAATACCGTGGGTGCATCAGCCATGGGCTGCGACACTCGAGGGTGTCAGAAGCTTTTCGTAGGCACTGACCATGGCTGGCCAGGAGAAGTCGCGAAGGATGCGGTCACGAGAGGCTTGTCCCATCCGCGCTCGCAGCTCGGGCTGTGCATGCAACGAGCAAAGTACACGAACCAATTCGTCCGCATCGGTCGAGGGCGCAATGATGAAGCCTTCGCGGCCATCCTGAACCATCTCGGTAGCACCACCCGTGCGACTCAAGATCACGGGACGACTCATCGACATTGCCTCGAGTGCAGCGTTCGAGAACGTATCCGTGAGTGAGGGCAGCACGAACACATCCAGGGACGCGAGCAATCCACGCACGTCATCCATCACTCCGGTCAACGTGACATGTGATTGCAGTCCCGCAGCAACCGCACGCTCCTCGAGCAGTTCACGACAAGGTCCCACGCCCGCAATCACGACATGGGCGTCGATTCCTCGCAGACGCAGCTCTCGCAGAGCATCGATCAGCACGATGTGATTCTTCTCATGCACCAGCCGGCCGACACCACCGATAACAAATGTACTCGGGGAGAGACCCAAACCCTCGCGGAAACGTGAACCCGCGTCGGCCACCGCTGCGATCGAGAACCGTTCGGTATCGACACCGTTGTGAATGACCGCGCTCGTCGTGCGTAATGGATGTTTCTCGCCGATCCAAACGTCGCGCTGCACCTCGCTGCCGTAGACCGTTTCATCGACCAGTCGCATGACGGATCGATATAGATAACGTCGCCACTCCTCGCCTGCCGGATAGCCGTTCGTATTCATCAGTACGATCGTTCGCGGCCTGGAAGGAAGTGATCGGGTTGCGGCCGCCACATACAGTGTCGGATAGGAATTCACGGCGAGCACGGTCCGAGCGCGATGCTCGACGATCAGACGTCGCAGTGCTTTCGTCGCCGCAATCGAATACTTGCCCCGACGCTCCAGACACCAGATCGGCACATCCGGATGGAGCTGATCGCGCAACCGATGCGGTTCGTTCAAGTAGCACACGCCGACGGACATACCGCGGCGATGCAGTTCATTGGCCAGCCCGACGATCTTCACTTCCGAGCCGCCCACCGACAGATTGTTCAGCACGAACAGCGCATCGAGTGTTCCCACGTGCTGCACACGTGCGGACACGTCGGGTAGCTGCGCGACCACTGCATTCATCCCGCAGTTCCAAAACGCAACTGCGTTGCAGGCTCGCTGCGAAGCAGCTCGATGTATCGATTGGCGACTTGCGACGCCGAGAACTGACCGATGCAGAACTCACGTGCGCGCTGCCCCATCGAACGGCGCAGAGGTTCGTCGCGAATCAATTCTTCGATGGCTTGCGTCATTTCCTCAGTGGTGCCCACCGCGCGACCCAGATTCAGACGTTTCGTAAGCGAGTCAGGATCGAAGAAGCTCACGACGGGAACCGACCTCGCCCACGCTTGCAGGAAGGTGTTGGGAAAGCCTTCCATGCTCGAGGTATTCACCAGAAGCCGCGCACGTTCGAACACCGCACCGACCTGCGCATACGGAACCGCGCCCAGGATCGAAAGATTCGGAAACTTCGCCGCTTCGGAGATCATGGTCTCGTAGTAGCTTTCCATTCCTGGCAATGCACCGCCGGCGATGGCGAAACTCAGATGGGGTAATTGCCGCGCCAGTTCGAACAGAATCTCGGGACGCTTGACTGGACGCAGGTTCGCAACCCAAAGCACATCGATGTTCTGCTGCACGTTCGACATCGGCGGAATGTCGGCGATCATGTTGATCACCTCACTCTGCAGCCCGTAATTCTGGCGCAGCAGTGTGCGCTGGTGCTCCGTCTGCGCCACGATAATGTCCGCGTGCCGCAGTCCGTACTCGTAGATCCGACGATCGCGCCAATAGCGAATCAGTTGCTTGCCCGGAATGCATCCAAGGTCGGAGGCGATGCGAACCAGACTCCGCTTGCCGAAACGACGGCAGAACCATGCAGTGAAGCCGGTGGCTGCCGCTGAAGGAGATTGGTAGTAGACGTCCGCATCGACTTCTCTCATCGCGCCGATCAGACCGGTCAGCCGTGGGTGCGCAAAGCGCAGCACAGGGATGCCTTCATCACGACGAAAAGCAGCGACAGCACGAATGCCATCTACCGTCTGGTCACGACCTTGTCCCTGATCGTGAACGATGATCGAGACCTCATGACCCAGATCGCGCCATGCATGTGCGAGCAGAACGTGCTGGACGGATTCACCGCCGACAAATTGAATGTCTTCGTGACCCGCCAGCTGCGGAAAATCATCCAAACCAATGATGCAGATCTTCATTCGCTAAATGCCTCGAGAATCATGAGCGCTGCGATGGGTGACCCAGCCAAACGGATCCGCTTGTGCATGAGATGAGTGCTCGACAGTGACAGGCTCAGCCACAGCAACTTCGGGAAGTTCCTGCAACATTGCGAGCCTGAGGAGCACGCCCGCGTAGGCCCAGAAGTAGAGCCAGGGTTCGTAGAGATCGACGAAGAACGTGGAAGCGGCGAAAGCAACCGCGGAGACTACAAAGCCGATCAGATAAATGCGTGCTTCAGGATCCGCCTTGAAGACCGCGGCTCGAGCGACGCGAATGGGGATGACCAGCAGCACGATGCTGCACACAAGACCCACGATTCCAAGATTGAACCACTGCGCCAGGTAATAGTTGTGAGGTGAATAGCGGAAAGGCAGCGCCCAATACGAGTTCCACCCGAAACCGGTGATGAACGTCCACGGACGTTGCACCATCGCTGCAATTGCGGTGGCCCAGATCTCCGTTCGACCTGAGGAAGTGGCTGCCATGTCGTTCGCACTCACCCCACCGACGAGCCGCTCGCGAAGCAGATCGCCGTACCAGATTCCGACGACGATACCGACGATCAACAACATGCCGAAGACGGCGGCCCCCATCTGCAATAGCCGCGGACCGGAAACGTAGCGTCGGAACATCCAGAGTCCTGCCATGCAAGCGATGGTCGTCCCGACGAAAGCGCCGCGCGAAACTGTCATGAGCAACGTAGCGAGTGTGAGCAGAGCCGCCCCACCCCAGAGCCAACGCATCGCGCCTCTGCTTGCGTAAGCCACTGCGGCCACCGCAGGCAATGTCAGTGCGGCGAATGCGCCGTACTGGTTGGACTCACCCAGCGTTCCTTGTACGCGTCCATCCGAGCGTCGCTCGATATCACCGAAGTGCACGATGCCGGCCGCATCGAGAATCGCGCTCGCGTGTGAAATGACCCACGCCGCCAGCACGACCTTCATCAGTGCGATCGCATCTTCCCGGGACTGTGCGCCATAGAAGAAGACGAGGAAGAACAGCATCTGATCGAACATGCGGTTCTTCAGATCGAAGCCGTTTCTCAGCACGTTGTAATGCGGATACTCGATGTACAGCACCACGACCACATACGAGAACACACAGTAGGCAATCAGGATGATGAATGCCGTCGTGATGTTAGGAAGCTGCAGTTGAAAACGCCGCAGAAGCGCAAAGCGCGCGAACAGACTCAGCGCCAACATATAGAGAATGGCGTTCTTGATGTTCACGCCGGGTGCGGGACCGGGGTCCCATGCAAAGACACTGCTCAGCGTCAAAAAGGTAGTCAGCAGTATCAGCAGCCAACGCATGAAAACTTCTCATCCTCTATTCGATGCGACATACCTATCAGGAAAGGCAAATTACATACCAGCGAAATTGAACGCCGTGCCCGCGTCACTAGGACATTTCGGCACAGCATGTCGAGTAACTTTGTAATTCCTACGCGCCGACCCTTCGCGATTACAACCGTGATGCAAGTTTATGCGGCGATCCATTTACCTTCGACCCGCTGCAGCAACTGGGTGATCTCTGGCACCCGCAGCAGCCATAGCAGGAGAACGAAGACGATCATGTATGCACACGCGCCAAGACAGACGCCGAACAGGCCGAAATAGTTCGTCCAGAACGAACCGTAGAAGACGATGGATGCGAGCGTTCCGGCAATAGCGACACGCGTCAGGTCAGACCAGTTCGCGATCGAGCGAACCCCTGCGCCGTAGGCTCGCGCAGTACGCCAGCCCAGGTAGATGCCTTCGAGGTATCTCGAGACAACGAAAGCGGCGGCCGCTCCGATCAGCCCCATGTAAGGCACCGCGATCGCGAGCAGCCCGATGTTGAGCACGATCGCAATCAAATTGCTGTAGACGATGGAGGTGTTTCGATTCACCGCGCGTAGTGCGACGCCGAAGTCGAACACTTCACGCAGCAGCACTAGCAGGTACAGCTGAAAGATTGGAATGGCCGGCGCGTACTCAGGAGAGAACAACGTAACGACGAGCGGCTGCGCGAATTCGAAGAGAATAATCGCTGCTGGCAGCAGCAGCAGCATGGACATCACAGTCGAACGGTGCCACAAACGCAGAGCGTCCTGAGGCTGCGAGACGGCCGCCATCTCCGGCAGGATCGCATCGGACAGTGAATTCCTCAGCACCGTGATGATGGGCTGCACCTGCGTTCCGATCGAGTAATGCGCAAGCGCGACGGCTCCCATCGCCTTCGCGACAAACAGATTTCCCAACGATTTATTGAGCGTCACCAGCACCAGGCCGATGCCAACGGGCAAACAGTATTTGATCTGCTCGCGCCAGAATGAGGCTTCGCTTCCCACGCCTTTGCGGGCTTGCCATGCAACGAAGGATCCGATGAATCGAATCGATTCGAGCGCGATGAGCGACCAGACGATGATCTGCACATCCGATGAGATGCTCGCCGCGACAATGACGACGACCATGCGGGCAACCAGTCGACCGGAGGTGTAAGCCAACACCGGCAACGTCTGCTTGCCTGCGAGCCAATAGAATTCCCAGAAATCGAAGTTCACAAACAGCATCACATACACGGCAACTGCGAAGGCCATGTTTCCAAGCACTGCGCCGTGCGTGATGATATTGGCGATGACTGCAACACCAACGACCAGCGCGCTGCAGATGAACGTGAGGACGACTGATTGCCGCAGCATCTGCCGCACACTCTCGGGTCGTGCGGGAATGAAATAGAGCAGGCTGTTATTGATGCCAAACGCGCAGATGGTGGTCAGAAGGCCCGCATAGAGCAGGAACTCACGATACCGACCAAACTCTTCGACGGTCAGCAGACGCACCAGCACGACGGGGCTGAGAAGCATCAGCCCCTGATTCAACAGGCGCGTGACCGAGATCAGCGCCGAACGTCGCGCGAACCCGGCGATGACCCTACTCCTCTGTCAACGCAGCGTTGTTGGCAATCCAGACTCTCGTCAATCCGTCTCGCCCGAGGAAAATCGGTTTGAACCGATCCGAATTGAGCACCCCGTCCATGTCGCCCCGCATGCTCTTGCGCTGATCGCTCTGATTCTCGCCACTGCCGATGACAAACACGCGATCGCGCGGATGTGCACGCAGCACGCTCTCCAGCATGACGGCCTCGCTCAAGACCTGAGTTCCAGTGTAGAAATCGCGAATCTCGCCGTCGACGCGCACGACGAATTTGCGCGCGAAATTGCGGCTCATCAGCCAGTAGTCCACTTTGCCCAGATAGTAGGTCTGCTGCAGCACGTCTTCCGCAATGATCACATCATCTGGCTTCAGATTCTGACGACGCATGAACTCCGCGGCGCCCTTGTGATCCGGGTTCACGTCGTAACCAGAATTCGTCACCTTCGCGACTGCGAGTGGATTGACTGCGAGCAGCGTGATGCCTGCCGCCAGAACACCATGCACCCATCCTTGAGAACGGCGGTCTGCTCGAGCTGCGATCTTCTCCGAACAATGTTGCGCAAATGCGAACGCGGCGATCAGCAATGGCAGGATCGATGCGGCCGTGTAGCGCGATGGCACGTTCCAGAGAAACACCCCGAGCATGAACATCGGCACCCACACGCCCAGCACCATCATCACCCAGTAATCAGGCACACGCCGACCCTTTGCCAGCTGCACGATTCCCCACATCAGGCAGATCACTGCAAGCAGGCCCGCGAGCGATGAGAACTCGAGGATCTTGTAGTAAGGCCAGATGCTCGGTTGTCCCACGAGCAGACCGATGAGTTTCATCGGCGAGCCCGCGCCCGACTTCAGCAGCGCGACATGCACGATCGCAAGGACTGCACTCCCCGTCAGGAACATCAGGACCTTCGGCCATATCACCGTTCCGCCAAAACGCCGGGCCATCACGATACCGGTCAGCAGACACAACGCAGCGATGTGGTAGTGAAGCAGGAACTGACTGAGAAGCCCTGCGATCAAGAACGTGCCAGTAGCGATGGCTGCCGCACGCGGTGATATTGCGCGCGCGACACGCACTCCAAGAAACGCGATTGCAAGTGCCGCCAGCGCCAGAACTACATTGAACGTCAGGCTGAATGCATGCTCGATGTGATCTCGCTCTCCAGGCATCGCTCCAAGTCCCGCGCCGTAATCGGCGGGAGGTTCCGGGTACTGCGCGTTCACCCAGTGATTGATCAAGACGAAACCCAGCATCAGCAGCACTGTTGCCGTGATCCCGTACAGCAGCATCCGACTGTCGCCTTTGACCAGACCCGGCACCAGAAACAGCAACACCGCCGTCACCGCAAGCGCGTGCAGTTCGATGCCGATCAACAACGCAATGCTCGCGAGAATCAACCAGCGGAGCTTGCCATTGCGCTCCCACAGGTTCAGACAAGACATGCACGCCGCAATCGCGGCCAGCAGGAAGCCGTACATGCGAGCTGTCTGTGCGTAGACGATGAACTCAGGAAGTGTGGCGACACACGCTGCAAGCGCGAGACTCCACTTGGGCGTGAGATAACGTCGAGCAGCGAGATAGCTCAGCGGGATTAACGCGACACCGCATAGCGCGGATGGCAGACGGAACGCCCACTCCGATTCGCCGAAGATGGAGACCGACGCCGCCATCAAATACAGTTCTGTCAGGCCGCGCGGATAGAACATCCCGCTTGGCAGGATCGGCGCTCCTTCGCGCAGGATCGCCATGGTCGCCATCGCCATGGTTTCCTCATCGCCGTGCAGGCCCACGTTTCCGAGACCCCAGAAGCGCAACACAGCACCGACACAGATGATCGCGAAGAGCGCGACTCGATGCGTGGTGAGCGCAGCTTGCAACGGCAGAGTGGAGCGAACCAACCCTGAGAGTAGCGTTGCGATCTCAATGTCTATACGCACCGGGGCGCGACCGGACGGCCATTGGCGCGCCCGGCTTGCAACGTTGAACATGGATCAGTACGCCTTCTCAGTCCGAAGCAGACGCGGAATCGTCATCAGCAGAATCTTCAGATCCAGCAGCAAGGACCAGTCACTCATGTACTTCAGGTCGTAATGCACTCTGCCGCGCATGTCATCCAGTCGACGAGTCTCGCCACGAAAGCCTTTGACTTGCGCAAGCCCAGTGATGCCGGGAGGTACTTTGTGGCGAGCCATGTAGCCACGGATCAGACGACGGTATTCCTCGTTGTGTGCGACGGCGTGCGGCCGTGGACCGACGAGACTCATGCGTCCCTGCAGGACATTGATGAGCTGAGGGAATTCATCAAGCGACCAGCGGCGCAGATATCGGCCAAGCGCTGTTACGCGCGGATCATCCCGTCGTGCCTGATCCATCCAGCCCGCATCCTCGGTGACGGACATGGTCCTGAACTTGTAGATGACGATCTCACGTCCGTCGAGGCCGTAGCGACGCTGCCGAAAGAACACCGGCCCTGGACTGGTGAGTTTGATGGCGAGTGCGATGCTCAGCAGCACGGGACTGAGCAACAACAGAGCCGTGGCTGCAATCGTCACATCCATCAGACGCTTGATCGCGAGTCGCGTGCCATAGAACGGCGATTCACGCATCGCGATGATGGGCACACCAAACATCTCGCGGGTTTGCGCGGCGTAGTTGCCTGGAAGCAGCACATCGGGCACGTAGTACAAAGACACTGTCGTGTCGCCCAGGTCGTCGAGAAGATCCTTGACGCGACGAATATGCCGCATCGGCAAACAGATGAAGATCGCCTCGATCTTGTGTTGCAACACGAAAGCCGGCAACTCGCTCAGTGATCCTTTCAGATCCAGATCTTTCGGTGCATGCAAACGTTCGATGCTGCGATCATCGAAGAAACCCTGCACGTTCATGCAGAGCTCCGGATGTCGCTTCAATCGTTTCGCCAGATGCATGCTGGTTTGATTGAACCCAACGAAGACGATATTGCGTGCATTTTGCGGACGGCACAAAACACTGCGCGCGAGCTGCTGCAAGGCGAGTGTCGCGAGCACCAGTACGATCGGTGTTGTGATCGCCCAGACGCCGATGACGGCTTCCGGATAATGAGGTGAGTAACCCGTCGCGTACGCGATGATCGCTAAAGCGATCAACAGTGCGGACCAACGCAGCAAAAGATCCAGCGGCATTTTCCATCGCGGTGCCAGCAATTCACCCGCGGTGTTGCGCGAGGGTTGCAGCAGCAGAATGGAAAGCACGGTCACCAGAATGGTGAGCTTGCTGAGGAACTCGCTCGTGGGCACGCCGTACATGCGCGAAAATCCGTACAGCATGAGGCTCGACAACGCGGCCGGAGCGGCTGCGCGTATCGAGAGAATGCAGGCGGCGAGTAGCGAGTGGCCCTTGAATAAAATCGGCTGCGTAATTTCGTACGAGACCTCGTCGGTCCCAGCCCAGCCCTCAAGGATCTTCCCAGGAAATCGAAGTACGCTGCCCCGCTTCTGACCACCACTCGCTGGCGCAGGTTCTCTGCTGCCATCGATGATTGCGCTCATCCGAACTCCTCGTGCTGTTATTCGAGCAGAGGAGCAAGATGCGTACCATGCGCCAGGTTCCCAAACTTCACTGGCGCGCGGCTCGGGACAGCCTCAAAAACAGATGCGCCCGCGCTACAACCGGTAGCGCGGGCGCAAATTACATCGAAGATGTAGAACTTACTCTGCTGACTGAGCAAGAACCGGTGCTTTAGGAGTCGTGGTCGGAAGACCTTCTACTTCTGAAGCCATGCGCTGTAACCACAATTCCAGGTTGGTGTAGCCGCTTGCTGTCACCGTATTCGGATTTGCAGGCAAGGTCAGAGCCCGACGGTTCTGCGCCATGTTCGGCCAACCACCCGCATTCAACTTGCAACGCGCGCTTCCATCGTTAGAGACGCAGTTGATGATGCGACCGGTGCCGTTGCGAACGCTGTTCACGATCCGAGTGTCGACCGTATCGCGATCAGCGGGTCGCGCGCCTGCCCACTTGAGCACATTCGTAAGCGTTACGTTGTTAGATGTCGGAAGGCGCGTCATGCCCGACGGCCAGCTCGGCGGCGTGCTGGCTTTGTAGTTCGCCATCACGAGATCACCGAACATCGAAGATGCCACAGACCATGGATCGCTCGAGCTTTCCTGTGCCTGGTTGTCGTCGAGATAAACCTTGCTGCCGCTCGGCAACCCGCCGCCCGCAGCTCGCAGCTCGACCGGGCTGTTCGTCTTGTAATCCGCGCCCTTGATGAAGACGTTGCCTACGACTGTGTTCTTCGTGATGGCGCCCTTCTGGCTCTGCAGATCCACTGCCATCGTGGACCAGTTATAAATCACATTGTTTACGATTACGGCGCTGGTCGCATTCGTCAGCGGATTGCGCTCAACCATGTGTGCCAACAGGTTGCCCGATAACGTCACGTGACCATCGACCGGCCCGAACAATACGCCGTAGCCGTGCGGGCCCTTCGGATGTAACGAATCGTTGAGCGCCTCACCGAAGATGTTGTTAGAGAAGGTGATGTTGTCCCAGTTCTGCCACGCGCTTGCCATCTCATCGATCGACCAGCTGAACGAGCAATGATCGATGACCACATTGCGGGTGATCGGGGCACCCTCGTCGCCATCGACCCGGATTGCATCGCGGTTCTCAGGATACGGATCGCCGGGAGCATCGCCGGGGCGAACGCGAATGTGCTGAACGAGCACGTCTGAAGTTTTGACCACGAGCGATGCGCCGCGCAGCATGATGCCGGGTGAAGGCGCCGTCTGGCCAGCGATCGTCAGGTTCGTATTGCGGACGGGCAGATCCTTTGTGAGCTTGATGGTGCCCGACACCTCGAACACACAGACTCGCGGACCTTTGTGGTCGATACATTCTTTCAGTGAGCCCGCGCCGGACTCAGCGAGTGTGGTCACCCGATAGACAGTGCCGCCGCGGCCGGCGGTCGTAGAAGTGCCGTACCCGGTGGCGCCCGGAATGACTGGCAGCGCTGACGCAGCAAGCGGGCTCAGGCCAGCGAGAGTCAACGCGGCGCATACAGCAGCTCGCGTTGTAAGTGTTTTATTTACAGAGGCCAAGCCCTGCCCCTGTGTTTCAGCTTGATACATCAACAGCTCCCATGAAACCGCCCTGCTCAACCCAGTCGTGCGCAGGCTGCGATGTCGAGAAACGTTACAGATCAAAGAAGAAACCTTACATCGGCGAAGCCCTGAACTTCTACACAGGTCGAACTAAATATCCGTAACGCATTTGCCCCTGCACGCAAATAGCGACACCGGCAAACGGCATTGAACATGCATTACTGCAACGCGTTCCACTTCAATGCTTTCTATGCGACGAAATCTTCATCAACTCTCCGAAACTGAATACGACGTCCTGATTGTCGGTGCTGGCGCGTTCGGCGCATGTGCCGCTCGGGATGCTGCACTGCGTGGACTGCGAACTGCCCTCATCGAACGTAACGATTTCGGCGGAGGCACTTCTGCAGAATGCTTCAAGATGGTCCATGGTGGCATTCGGTATCTCCAGCATGCCGATCTCAAACGCTTGCGCGCTTCATGCCACGAACGCTCGGCGTTACTCCGAATAGCGCCGCATCTGGTTCACCCACTGCCGATTGCGATTCCCACCTACGGCCATGGTCGTCGCGGCTCGCTGTTCCTGGGCACAGGCGCGCGGCTCTACGATGCATTGACCTGGGGGCGCAACAACGGAATCCGTGATCGCGAGCGCCACATCGATGGCACCCGCATATTGGATCGCGGAGAAGTCCTCGCTCTCTTTCCCGCCCTGGAGTCGCCTGAACTCAGCGGCGCAGTCGTCTTCGAAGACGGTCAGATGCATAACCCGGCGAGACTGGTGCTCGCGTTCGTCAGCTCGGCTGTGCATGCGGGAGCCGATGTCGCTAATCGCGTGGAGGCGCTGCGTTACCGCTGGAAAGACAACACAGTTGTCGGTGCACGTGTTCGCGATACAGAAACCGGAAACGAGTTCGATATTCGCGCGAAGCTCACACTTAATGCGTCCGGGCCTTGGGCGGACTATCTGTGTCTGCAAGATGATCGCTTCAAGGATCATCAGCGCGAACCGTTTTCGCGTGACGCGTATTTCGTTATCGATCGAGCTCCGGCGCACGATCACGCACTCGCCGTGCAGGGATTGAGTCGCGACAAAGATGCGTTGCTCGGTCGCGCGACGCGACACCTGTTCATGGCGCCGTGGCGCGATAAAACGCTCGTGGGTGTCTGGCATCGCGGGTTCGATCGCAATCCTGATCTCGCGCGCGTGGCTCCTGAAGAAATCGATCATTGGATTGCCGAGGTGAATCAGGTGCATCCCGCACTGAAGATCGATCGCTCGGAAGTCACCTTTGCAAACTGTGGGCTCGTGCCATTCGGTGAGACTGCGACCGAGTCGGAACTGAGCTTCGGCAAGGAGTCGCGTGTGATCGATCACCGCGCCCGCGACGGCGTCAATGGTCTGGTCACTTTGATTGGTATTCGCTACACGACAGCCCGTGCCGATGCAGCGCAAGCACTCGAATTGCTGCTGCAACAATCAGGCATGAAGACGTCACGACCGAAGACTGAGGATCTGCCAGTCGCAGGTGGCAATATCGCAGACTTCGCACAGTTCGCACGTGAGGCGTACGCTGCATGGCCCGCTCATGTGAGCCGTGGCGCGTTAGCTGGTGTGCTGCGCAATTTCGGCACCGATCATCTTGCTCTGCTGGATCGAGTCAAAGCTGATCCTTCGGCGGCCGCAACCATTCCGCACACCACCACGTTACTGGGCGAAGTAGCGCACGCGGTTGATCATGAAATGGCGCTGCGATTGGAGGATGTGGTCCTTCGACGCACGGATCTCGCCGGAGGTTCTCATCCAGGTTCCGCGGCTCTGCTGCTTGCGGCGAATGAGATGGCCACGCGACTGCGCTGGTCGGCAAAACGCACCGCCGATGAAGTGCATGCAACGGAACAGATCCTGCGGAACCATCTGGCCAAGCCGGCGATTCAAGGTGCACAACGCCAGCCGGCCGTGGATGCGGCTGCATCACCGCAAGCCACTATGCCTGCGATGGCCTTTCTCGGGAATCTATGAAGCGCTGCTGTGACCAGACTGCTGCGCGTAGAGAGCGCTGTAGCGCCGCTCTCTGCGAGCGGTGCATGTCTGTGAGTCAGTGTGCGCGACGCTCAGTCAGGAAGCATGCATGAACGCGGAGATCCCTCGATTACTCATCACTGGCGCGACCGGGTTTATCGGTTGCAGGCTCGCGTTGCATGCACATCGTGCCGGCATCGATGCGATCGCGACGGGCCGCATTGAAATTCCAGTCGAGCACACACGCGCGGAAGAACTTCGTCGCAACGGAGTTCGGTTTCAGCCTGGCTTGCTTCAGGACGAAGGTCTGGTGATTTCGCTGTTGCGAGACCGCACGGCCGTCATTCATCTCGCAGCCGCTCAGCACGAATCCAACATGCCGGAGTCGTACTTTCACACAACGAACTGCAATGCGACTGAACGACTCCTGCAACTGTGCGCGGCCTCCGGCATCAAACGGTTTGTCTACGGCAGCAGCATTGGTGTCTACGGCCAGAGCGGTCGCGAACCACTCGACGAATCGAGCGCATTGCATCCCGACAACATGTACACACGCAGCAAGGCCGCAGCAGAGCGTGTCGTGCGTGCTCATCACTCGTCGATGCAAACCTGCATCGCCCGGATCGGCGAAACCTACGGCCCTGGTGACTATCGTCTGCTCAAACTCTTTCGCTCCGTGTCGCGCCATCGCTTTGTCATGATCGGCACGGGAGAGAATCAGCGCCAGTGCATTCACGTGCAGGATCTGATTCGTGCTCTGTTGTTGGCCGCCCAGCATCCGGGCGCAGCGGGTGAAACATTCATTTTCGCCGGTCCGCGCGCGATCACCACGCAAGAGATGGTTGCATGCATCGCCGATGCAATCGGTGTTGAACGTCCGAAACGGCGTGTACCTATGTGGCCGTTGCTGGCCTCTGCGAGGATCATGGAAACGATTTTGCCACCGCTGCATATTTCAGCGCCGCTGAATACGCGCAGGCTCGACTTCTTCCGCAAGTCACTGGTCTTCTCCACTTCGAAGGCGCAGTCACTGCTCGGCTTTCAGCCGGAGATCGACTTTCGTGAAGGAGCCGTCGATACGGCAACCTGGTACTGCCGCCAGGGCGACCTTCCCAAGGAAGTCATGCCCGCAATGGCTCGTACCGAATCGGTCTAAAGGATGAATGACATGCCGAGCTTTCACGCGCCTGCATTTCCGCGTTTTGCGCGACGCCAACCCACGCCTGATCCGATGACAGAGGATCTGGAGATCACTTCCGATCTCGGTCATGAACACACCGAGGATCTCGCGCCCGGAGAGGTCAGCGCCGCTCGACAGCCACCAGTGACGCGCCCTGCACCACGCGAACGAGCACCAGCATCGGCTCCTCCGGCCACTGTAAAACGCCCTTCACCGAACGCACCGCTCGCATCGCAGCCTGCGGTACCACCTGCAGGAACCCAGGCGACTCCCGCGCCAAAGACTGAACCCGCCAGACCCGTGAACGTGGAGCCCGGAGTCATTCTTCACGAGCGATTTCTCATCGAACGGCAGATCGGCGCTGGCGGTCACTCTGTCGTGTTTCGCGCGCGCGATATGCACACCGTTGCCGGATCGGGCACGCAAGCTCGAGTGGCAATCAAGACGCCTCACATCGACAGAACCGATCGCACCCGCGCAGTCGCACGACTGCGCCGCGAGCATGAATGCCTGCAAGCACTCTCACATCCCAACATCGTGAGAACGCATGAGTTCTTTTGCGATGAACGCGAATGCTTCATGACGATGGAATTGCTGGAGGGTCGAACGCTCGCCAGCCTGCAACGCGAATGGATGCCTTTCCCGACCGCACTGGCGTATCGCGTTCTCGAAGCAGCCGGCCGCGCACTCCTGCATGCTCACGAACGTGGCGTAGTGCATGGTGACTTCACGCCCGGCAATGTATTCGTCACCGCCGATGAGCGCGTCAAAGTTCTCGACTTCGGTGCGAGCGTCGTCGCCGGTTCGCGTGATGGTGAACATGCCGCCGCAGGCACGAGGGCCTATGCAAGTCCCGAAGTTCTTTCCGGCGCTCCTCCCGATGCGCGCGATGATCTCTACAGCTTTGCGTGTCTCGCCTACGAACTATTGGTCGGACGTCATCCGTTCGATCGAAAGTCGTCAGTCGAAGCAAAGGAGCGTGAGTTGACTCCGCCGCGTTCAGGATCGCTCGCAGCACCGCAGTGGTTTGCCCTCGTCGCTGCGCTTGCATGGAAACGCAATGATCGCAGCATCAGTCTGGAAGCTCTGATCAAGACGTTGCAGGATTCCAAGCCTGTGACATCGCGTCCGATCGCAGCTCAGAATGCGAATCACTCTTTTACGCCTCAGGCCATCGCGGCTGCGCGCTCGTTGCGGGAGCAACCGCTGAGCGATGACATCTGGCCGCGGCGTAATTGGGGCTGGCTGCTGGTTGTAGCGTGCCTGATCGTGATGGCGCTGCTGTGGTTTCGTTGACTCGACAACGTAAGTCATCGCACTCGTCGTCGAAATCTCTTACGAATGCCTGCCTCAAGCGTGCAGGCATTTCCTAGCTACGTTCTTCGGCTCAATCGCGAACCGCGATCGCAGCCACTTTCTTGCTGAGTACTTTCACCTTCTTGCCATACAGCATGAAGATGATGCGCATCGACCACTCGAGCACCGTGGTCACTGCGAGACCTACGTAGTTCAGCGGATTTTTCCAGAATACATACAGCTTCAGTGCGAACGGTTTTACGTTGCGAAAGCCGCCAAGCTCGAGCAACTGAGTGAGGCTGTACTCGGTTACGTTGTAAAAATGGTCGATGTTATGCGCAAGGTTTTCAGAGCCGACCAACGGATTCGCACCATTCATCGCATACACGATGATTGAGCCGGAAGGCTTCAACGCCACTCGACACAACTGAAGAAATTCGATCGTCTCCTGATGCGTGAGATGGTTGAGTTCCTGCTCTGGAATGATGACGTCGAACTGAGCACGGCATCGCTCCAGATAGTCGAACGCTCGCGCAGCCTCGCACGGCAAACCGCGGCGACGGCCATACTCGACCTTTGCAGGATCTGAATCGATTCCCACCACTGATGTGTAGCCTGCCTGAGCCAGCGCGTTCACCAGATATCCGGGACCGCAACTGATCACGAGGATGCGTGCGGCACGATCCTTTGGAAGCAGTGGCAGATAATTAGCCTTGTAATAGGCCGTAAACGAGCTGAAGCCCGACTCCACATCACGCGGTGCCTGCCAGTACGAATCGAACGGTTCGAGTCGCGCAGCGAGCACGCGTTCGGGAGACGTACGCTCAGGAACCAGAGGCTGGACGTTCATGCAAAATCCTCAGCAGATGATCGAAACGAGCGTTTGCATTGCAGCTGCACACGAGTCGCAGCAGCATGAAGCATGCATCGATTACGTTGCAACCGACGCGGGAACTTTGCTTCCAGGTCGCCGCTTGTGTGGGAAATTCAGGACATATAAAGCCTACATAGGCCTGCCAAGTTCCGTGATCCGCTGATGGCCGAGGGCCACGTGAAGTTGACGAGATACATACATGACGGGCATAGAACTTGCTGATTCGTTATAAGGCATAGTGGCCGCTGATCAGGACGATAAACCGCAGATGCGCATTCTGTTTTGCAACTATGAGTATCCACCTCTGGGCGGCGGGGGTGGCGTTGTCATGGCTGCATTGGCGCGTCATCTCGCACGCAGGCACCAGGTCACTGTTCTGACTTCCCAGGGTCCAGGTCTCGCAGCTCGCGAGGAAGATCAAGGGGTAGAAGTCCTGCGCGTGCCTGTGTTCTTTCGACGCGATCTCGCTGTCGCGAACTTCCCTTCGATGCTCGCCTATCTGCCGTCCGGGTTTCTCCGCGGCGTCGGCTTGCGTAACTCCCATCGTTTCGATGTGGTGAATACGCATTTCGCGGTTCCGAGCGGTCCGCTCGGTCATATGCTGGCCAAAATTTATCGAGTCCCGAATGTACTGTCGGTGCACGGTGGCGATCTGTTCGACCCCAGCAAGAAGAGTTCGCCGCATCGACACGCGATGTTTCGCTCTGCCGTGCGCTGGTTGCTTCGAAGCGCCGATGCGGTGGTCGCACAGTCTCGCGATACCGCTCGCCACGTGGACTCGCTCTACGGTGTGAAGCGCCATGTGGAGTTGATCCCACTCGGCATCGAACGCCCGCCTCCCGTACGCACTGCGAATCGCTCCTCGTTCGGTTTGCCTGACGATGCTTTCACGCTCGTGACGATCGGCCGGTTGGTCGCACGTAAAGCGACTGCTCAGTTGCTGGAGGTCCTGCAGGACCCGCGAATGTCCAAAGCACACCTGCTCGTCGTCGGCGATGGTCCCGAGGGCCTTGAACTGCATCGGCTCAGCGAAAACCCTGCGCTTCGGCATCGCGTCCATTGGCTTGGTGCTGTGTCTGACCAAGCCAAGCAAGCGGCACTCGCCGTCTCGGATGTATTTGTGTCTGCGAGCCAGCACGAAGGCTTTGGCCTGGTATTCCTCGAAGCGATGGCGGCTGGATTGCCGGTCGTCTGTTACAACCGCGGCGGCCAAGTCGATTTTCTTTCCTCAGGCGAGACGGGATACGTCATCGGACTCAATGAGCGTGCGGCGCTCACGCAGGCGTTGGTCGACTTGCAAGCCGACGCAGCGTTGCGTGGCCGCCTGGGCGCAGAGAACCGTTCGCGAGTCGTGCAGTTCTATATCGACACGTGCGCGGAGCGTTACGAAGCCTTGTTCACGGAAACCATCGAGCGTGCCAGGCGCGAGCGAACCGGCATGGTTCGCCTCACCTCGCCTTAACAGCACGGGTTATTGAACGACAAATGTGCGGCATTGCGGCTATCGTCAGCGACGACACCCGGCGCGATGAACTGGTTCAGCGCATGTTGGGGCGTCTGCGTCATCGAGGCCCCGATGGCGAAGGCATTCATCACGATCGCTTCGCAACGCTGGGTCATCGACGGCTCTCCATCATAGATCTGGCTGGAGGACATCAGCCGCTCTCGAATGCAGATGGATCCGTCTGGCTCGTGTGTAACGGTGAGATTTACGATCATCAGGAGCATCGCGCGCGAATCGAACGTGAAGGCGGTTATTCGTTCCGCACGGGCAGCGACTGTGAACTCATTCTCGCGCTCTACGAACGTCATGGCGATCGCCTGCTCGAGCATTTACGCGGCATGTTCGCGTTCGTTCTCTGGGACAGCAAACGCCGACGCCTGCTCGCCGCTCGCGATCATCTGGGCCAGAAACCGCTGTACTACACCTACGGCGCGAATGGGTTCGCGTGTGCCTCGGAGATTAAATCGCTGCTCGAAGTAACTTCGTCGCGGCCAAAAATGAATCTCGCCGCGCTCGACCAATACTTCGCACTACGCGTCATTGATGCGCCGCTGTCGATGTTCGAAGGCGTGCACAAACTGCCTCCCGGACATTCGCTGGTGCTCGAAGCGGGACAACCGCCGCGCATTCAACGTTATTGGTCTGCTCCTTCTCTGCCGAAACTCGAAGGAACGGTCGAGGAACTCGTTGATGCACTCGAGGCAGAACTCGAACAGGCACTGAGGCTCCATATGGTGAGCGATGTGCCAGTCGGCGCATTCCTGAGTGGTGGACTCGACTCGAGCCTGCTCGTTGCCATGATGGCCCGCAAGCTCGGCACCAAGGATCTGCAGACCTTTACCATCGGGCTCGAGTATCAACGCTTCGATGAAGCACCTGCGGCACGCGCTGTCGCCAAGCTGTTCGAGACCAGGCATCGCGAAGAACGCGTGTTACCGCACATCACGGCCGCGTTGCCGGAATTGGTCACAGCGCTCGATGAACCTTCCGATCCGCTTTCGCTATGCACCTGGTTGCTGGCACAGCTCGCGAGCCGCAACGTCAAAGTTGTCATCGGAGGCGACGGCGGTGACGAACTGTTCGGCGGCTATGATCGCTACTTTGGCAATTTGTACGCTCGCCATTTCGCGCGCGTCCCGGCGATTCTCCGGCGCGGACTCATGACGCCAGTCATGGCATTGCTCCCGGAGTCAGGCTGGTACAAGAGCGTTGGCCATCAGTTGCGCTGGCTCGAGCACCTCGCCTCGCACGAAGGCAGTGCTCGGTACGCGGCCAGCCTGAACTATTTCTATTTCGATCGTGAGCAACGCGCAGAGCTCTTCAGTTCGAGCATTCACGAGCAATGGGCACACCTCGATGCCGAAGCCGCAGTTCGTACGCCGTACGACGCCGGAGATGGCGATGCCCTGGATCGAATGTTGCGAGCCGATCGAGAAGTGCGACTACCGAACCATCCCGTGATGATCACGGATCGCATCTGCATGGCCCATGGTCTCGAGGCACGCAGTCCTTACATGGATCACAAATTGGTGGAGTTCGCGGCGCGACTGCCCGGCCCACTGAAAGTACGCGGAACAAGTTTGCGGTACATTCAAAGGCGATTGGCCCAGCGCTATCTGCCCGAGTCCATCCTGCGTCGACCCAAGCAGGGATTCGCCTCTGCACTGCCCTATCTTCTGCAACGCGAATTCTCGCAGCTGCATGCCGTGAGCTTGCAGCACTCACGCCTCGTCGAAGAACGGATTCTGGAACCGCGAACTGTGCGTCGACTCATCGATGAGCACACTTCGCGGCGCGCAGATCACGGGCACCGTCTGTGGCTGCTGATCAACGCCGAGCTCTGGTACCGATTGATGATCGATGGACAGAGTACCGAGGACCTGCGCCACGATCTGCTCGCCGAGCGCCCCGCCGCACGACGCCGCAGCATCGATGCGCCGCCTCAGCCCGCGCCTGCAATCGACGCAGTGTAAAGATCAATCTCTGAAATGAAGTGGCGCGATGAAGATCGCGCCACCGATTGACTCAGGCGCGACGCTCACTGCCGTAGTAATACGGGTTCTCGCCGCGGTCCGCGGAACGATTCAACACCACACCGAGAAGATTCATCTCGGAAAGCATTTCCTTCGCGCTACGCAGTTGATCACGACCCGTGGTGCCCTCAGCCACCACGAGCAGATGGCTATCCACACTGCGCGAGAAGGCCAATACGTCATCCGCCGCAAGTACAGGGGGCATGTCGAAGATCACGATGCGTCGTGGCGATTCGGCGGACAGTGCGTGCAGCAGCTCCACCATGCGCGGTGACGTGAGCAGCTCAGAAGAATGCGGCAGAGCCGTAAAGTTCGGGACCACAGCCAGACGTTCACCTTCGATGCGGTAAACGATGTTGTCCAACGTCGCGTTTCCGGTCAGATAGTCGCTGAGCCCACGCTCGCCGCGTGTCGCGTTGATTCCGAGATACGTCGCCACTGCAGGACGCGTGAGATCCAGGTCTACGAGAAAGACCCAGGTATTTGAATCCTGCGCGAGCGCGAGTGCGAGGTTGATCGCGGTTAATGTTTTGCCCTCTCCTGTCGTCGTCCCTGTGACGGCGAGGGTGTGCCAGTTCTGAGTCTCCATACGCCTCAATACCCGCGTGCGCAGGATCTTGTAGGCACGCAGCGCGGCTGGATCCGACAAGCGTGTGAGGATGTTGTTCTCTTCCAGCAGCTCGTCATCGAGCATGACCGGTTGAAACCTCAGAGCCTGAGTCGTATCGACCGGCTCACCGCGCGCCTCGTGCCGAGGAGCCTCACGACGAACGTCACGCGCGGCCGCGGCAGGCCTGGGTGCATGCTGTGACACCTTGCGGACGGCTTCCTCGATAATGCTCATGCGGCTTATTCCTTCGATGCTACGAGTCGAACGTCAAACTGAAAGTGAACGATAGTTGAGATACTTAACTAACGAGCGAAGAGTGTTCCATGTCGCGCCGAGCCTCTGCGAATCACGGGCACGGTGGTCAGCGGCGCCACATCCAGGATGTCGCGAATGTCGCGGGCGCCGCGTACGGTCTGGTCCAGCACCTGAGCGATGAATACTGTGGTCAGCGCAATCACGCCCGCGGCAATCAAGCTCACGACGAACAACAGCAGACGCGCCGGCTTGGCAGGCTCGTCCGGGATACCCGGCAAACTCTTGACCGTAAACTTGTCTGCGGTACCACCGGAGATCGCGGCTTCATCCACTTCCGCATCCATCTGACGCTTGAGCAGCTCTTCATACTTCGCCCGAGCACTGTCGAGATCACGCGTGACCGCTTGAAACTCGCGCTCTACTTCCGGAGCGGTGTTCATGCGGCTTTCGAGATCATTCAGCTTCGCACGCAGTTCCATCGAGCGCGCCTGCAGTGAGGAGAGCTGTGTATCAGTTGCATTCAGCTGCGTCTGCAACTGCATGGCGACCGGTGAGACTTCCGTCGGCGCATCGGCGGTTTCACCAGAAGCGATTCGCGCTTGGAGCGCTTCGATGTTGCGTTGAATGCGACGTACATCAGGATGGTCGGCACTGTATCGCTGACGCACTTCGGCCAGCACTGAGCGCTGCGCCTGAAGCTGTGCTTTCAGCGAGCCGCCCGCGTTGCCGCCCGCTTTCAACATTTCAATCTGCCGACGCAGAGAAACCATGTCTGGGTGGCTGGGGTCATACATCGAGCTCTTGCGGTCATACTCCGCCTGCAGCTGGCCCAGATTGGCTCCGCCGTTTGGATTCGCTGCACGAGCTTGCGAGTACTGGCTCGCGAGAAACACGCGCTCGCGACGCAACGACTGCATCTGTGTCTCGATATCCTGAATGTCGCGCTCGGTGCGATCGATGGCATTGAGATTCGCGCCCGTAAGCTCGGGCAGCGAACCGACGTTCTTGGTCTTGAACGATGCGAGCTTGCCTTCGAGATCAGCAACACGTCGGCTCATGCGCTGCGCTTCGCCCGCGAAGAATTTTGCGGTGCTCGATGCCTCCTGCTCGCGATCGCGACGATTCTCCTGCATGAACGCGTTCACGAGCCACGCAGCACCTTGCTGCGCACGCTGCGGATCATGACTTTCGTACGCCACATTGAATGAGGTGACGATGTTGCGCTCGCGGCCTGTCTCCGGATCGAGGATCGTCGCGGTCACGATGTCAACTTTGATGTCCTTGCGAAGTTTGGCGATCGCGGCTGCAGGATTTTCCGTCTGGTCGTCGTAGAGCTTGTACTTGGCCAGGAGCTGCTTCAGGTGCTCATCGCTCAGCACTTCGGTGCTCAGGCTCTGCACGTACTGATCGGCATACGGATCATCGTCCTTGGAAGTGCGTGCGATAAGATTCTTGGAAGCTTGAGCTCCTTCGATCTCGATGTTGCCTTCCGAGCGGTAAACATCCGGCAGCAGGAACGCGAACGCGGCGCCGATCGCAATGATCGGCAAGGCGACCAGCAACAGCAAACGCCGCCGCTTGCGCAGGATGCCGAAGTACTCGCCGAAGTCGGGCGAGGCATCTTGCGGGGCCACAGAATTTTGAGTCGGCATGTTCAATCCGTACGCTTGGGTTCGTAAACGAGGCTGATCAGAAATCCATTCGAATTGCGGTCGGCAGGCTCATCCTCGTACTCCTGCCATAAGCGGTTGTAGGTTGCGGTCAACGAAAGCACGCGTTGTACACGCCACTCAACTCCCACTTCACCTGAGGCGAATTTGCGGGTCGGATAAGTCGATGCGTCATCGACGTCCTGATCGTGCGCACCACGAAGGCCGAACACGAGTGCTACCCGCGGAGAAATGTCGTGATCGAGCCGCAGTCGCAACTGATAGCGTTCGACCACGGTTCCTGCCGAGATTGGCTCGACGGTGCGAGTCAGATCGAGGAACAGCTGATTGCGTTGCGACGACCAGCGCCCGCCGAGACCGGCGACGAAACTCGTGTCCTCACCGCGTTCATCCGAACTGATGTTACGGCCGCCGATACGCGCGTACATCCGTGATACAGGCGAGAAGTCGTGGTCCCATTGAAAATCGGCGCCGTACGAATCGGTGGTGAAGTTTGTATAGAACTCCGACGCAACGGCGCGCAGCAGGAAGGAGGATCGCTCCGAGTAATGCCTGCGCCATCCAGCACTGATATCCGATTGACTGAAGTCCTGGAGCTCGTCGCCCGTCTCATGACTGAAATTCGCATCGATATAACGCCCGCTGAGTTCCAGACGATTGAGCTCGCTGAAGCTGTAGTACCAGTAAGGCGTGAGATTGATCATGTCGCGTCGACTGCGCTCGAGCGCTCGACCCGAATCTCCGGTTTCTGGCGAACCCAGATCGCCACCTGCGCCAGGTGAAGGCAATTCGCTGCGTACTACGTCTTCCTGAGAGAAATCGCCGCGGATGCCCATGTCGCGCACGGGTGTGTGATCGGCGAGAACACCGGTGAAGTAGTAGTCGGTGGACTCCTGTTCGTCATCGCCCGGAAACCGTGTCGTCGTGATCCTGGGGGTCAGCTCGATCTGCAAGCGAGGATCTACCGTTCGCATCGTGACAGCGGCATCGACCTCTGCTCCCGAGACTTCGACCTCGGTTCCCGGCGGACCGAGACGATAGTTGTCACTTACGCGCCAGCCGCCCTCGACTACGGGCGCAAACTCCCAATTGGCTGCTGATGCGAGCGATCCGAATAGCAGAGCGCTGATCGCAAGTGCAACGCGCGACTTCATTCGAGGCATCGAATGCGTCGCACGAGAATTACGGTACGACAACGACATCACCCGCCACCAACTCGATATTGCTTTCAAGGCTGCGCCCTCGCAGTACTTCGGCATACTTGAATGGCATCGCGCTCTGCTGAGCGCCGCGTCCGCGCAGAACAACGATTGCATTGACGGATGCGAAAGGCGTCGTGCCACCCGCCATACTCAACGCCTGCAACACGTTCACGCTTGGATTGACGATGAACTCACCGGGCTTATTGACCTGACCGAGCACGTACACCTTGTTTCCGTTGATCTGCTTGACTGCGATAGTGACAACCGCATCGGCGATGTACTTCGAAATCCGCTCGCTGACAGTCTTGGTCAGATCGCTCACCGATTTGTTACGTGCGTCGACCTCGCCCACCAATGGAAAAGAGAACGCACCGTCGGGACGTACTAACACCTCCCGCTGCAGGTCCGGTTCCTTCCATACGGAAATTTCAAGAATGTCTCCGGGCTTCACCACGTAGGACGTCTGTTGCGCGTGGGCGTACCCCACAGCTACCAAGCACAGGCATACAGTGATCAATCCACGCCACCATCGCTGCATCAGATCGCTCCTCAGTCGTTGAGGCGATTGCCTCTCGTTGGCCTGTCCTTTGCAGATCACATGCCAACGCAGCAAACAGCCGCTGTCAGGTAGATGCTTTCAATGACTGAACCCTCATTCATACGTGTGTGCTCCGCACTGAGCCTTGAAGCGGTGAGTGGGCACTCCCCATCTAAGTGCCGAATCGTTGGCATTAAGTACGGCCACGGAGTTGTGCGACGAAAAGTTGTAAGAACGGGGGGCCTGTCGAATGTCAGGTGAAATTGTTACAAGCAAGAACACAGGAATTCCGGGCATGCAGGGAGAAACGCCTACCGTGTCCGATTCGACAGCAGCAGAACGGCCGCAACTGTCGGTGATCGTGCCTTTGTATAACGAGCAGGACAATGTGGGGTTACTGCACACGGCAATCACAACCTCGATTCAGCCGCTGCAGCGCAGCTACGAAATCGTATTCGTCGACGACGGCAGCCGTGACAATACGTTTCAAGTGGCTTCGGATCTTGCGAGGCAGGATCCACATTTGCGAGTTGTGAAGTTCCGCCGGAACTATGGACAGACCGCTGCAATGGCTGCAGGCATTGAATATGCGCGTGGAAATACCCTCATCACCATGGATGGCGATCTGCAGAACGATCCCGCCGACATTGGTGCGCTGCTCGACAAGATCGACACCGGCTACGACATCGCAGTGGGCTGGCGTCAGCGTCGTCAGGACAAACTCATCACCCGCAAAATCCCTTCACGCATTGCGAACTGGCTGATCGGCAAGGTCACGGGCGTGCCGATCCACGACAACGGATGCTCGCTCAAGGCGTTCCGCGCTGATCTGATCAAACAGATTCCGTTGTACTCGGAGATGCATCGTTTCATCCCGGCCATGGCATCGATTGCAGGTCCGAAAGTCGCCGAGGTCCGCGTACGACATCACGCACGTCGGTTCGGCGAATCGAAGTACGGTCTGTCGCGCATCTACAAAGTTCTTCTTGACCTCATGGTCATCAAAACTATCGCCACCTTCGCGTCGCGTCCGTTGCGTTGGTTTGCCATGCTCGCACTGGTGCCGCTCGTGCTTGCGACGCTCGCATTCGGCGAGACGATCGTGAACCTTCTCTCTCACAACGGTGAGGGCTGGATGATGCTCGCTGGCAGCGGCGTCATATTTCTCACGTGTGCTGTAACGCTTGTCTGCGGCGGCGTTCTGGCCGAATTGATTTATTCGCGCGGCGACTTGCGCGAGACCGAATTCCTGAAACTTACGCGCACGGTGCTCACCGGACGCGGCTCGACCTGACCCAAGCACTTACAGTCATCGCATCTGCAAGGACACTTCTATGATTTCCGTCATCATTCCCGTCGGCTCACGACGCTCACCCATCGATGCGTTGTACCGTGAATATAAGAGCGGGCTCGCGGCCACCGGTCAGTCGTTCGAATTCATCTTCGTACTCGACGGTCCACGTCCGGACGCGAGCCGCGACTTACAACAACTCTTGAGAGAGGGCGAGGCGCTCACGATCGTTTCCCTCACGCGCTGCTTCGGCGAGTCCGCTGCATTGATGGCGGGATTCGAACGTGCGACGGGTGATTACATCGTGACGCTGCCGGCGTATCACCAGATCGATCCACAGGACATCGGTCGTCTGGTGCAAACACTGAGTGCTGCCGACATGGCGATCTCCAATCGCGTGCCCCGGATCGGCAGTGCGCTCGATCGCGCGCGCAGGTCGGTGTATCACGGCCTGGTCACCTTTGCGACGGGTGCCCGATATCGCGATCTCGGCTGCGGTGCACGAGCGATGCGCCGACAAGTGCTCGAAGAACTGGAGCTCTACGGCGATCAGCATCGTTTCATCGCGATCCTGGCGACGCGTCTCGGATTCGCCGTGCGGGAAGTCGATGTACGGCAATCGAGCAAGGATCGGCGGCAGCGTGTCTATCGACCACGCGAGTACGCGCACCACATGCTCGACTTGTTCAGCGTCTTTTTCCTGGCGCGATTCACCAAGCGACCGCTGCGATTCTTCGGCATGGTCGGTGCCGGCACCTTCGGTATCGGTGCGCTCCTGATCACGCTGCTGGGAATTCAGCGCATTTTCCTGGATCAGCAGCTAGCGGATCGGCCTGCGCTATTGCTTGCAGCGTTGCTGTTAGTGCTCGGTCTACAGATCTTCGCGCTGGGCCTGCTGGGCGAGCTGATCATTTTCACGCACGCGCGCAGCGTAAGGGACTACCGCGTCGAAACGGTCGTTCACTATCCGGTGACGAGCGTCCGGTCTGACAATGATGACGTAGCGCCATCTTCGAACGAAGGTGACAGACGCGCGAACGTGCCGCCTGCGGCCGCTGCAGTGTGACTTTGGCTGGCGGCATCGGCCGTGCCGATGTCCGCCGAGCCCGAAGGCGTAGAAATCTTCACGCTAGCAGCCGCTGGAACGCCACCGCCGGCTTCATTCGCCAGATCGAGCGAAACCACATGCGTCGCGGCGCTGCGCAACTCCTCCGGCAGCGTCATCGCCTCCGAGGCCACATACACGATACTCAACTCCCTCGAGCGAGCTAGCGCCGCAAGCTCCGGCTGTGAAGCGTGAATCTGTCGCGGATCGTGAATCAAGACGGCATGAGGATGTCCGCTCGCTTCCTGCAGCCCACGCATTTGTCGCAACAGATCCTGATTAAAAGCGACTCGCTTGCGGTCCGTTAACGCTGTCATATCCACAGCTACACTGTTCTGCGGCAATTCCAACGCTGCAAGCACATCTGCTGCTCGTGGCGGCACCAGCGCACTGCCAACCACGGTCATGTGTCCGCGTAGCGCAGCCATTTCCGAGCCCAGATCGGTAATCGAGTCGGTGAGCATGCAGCATTGATACGTTCGCGACAGAAGCTCTGCCGTCAGGCGCTGACACAGCCAGGCTTTTGCCGTGACGCTGTTCCCACAAATCAGGAGTGAGTCGGTGCCCGGCGCGAACGTGAGCTGCTTATCCTCATCATTCAGGCTCAGAGTGATTCGATGACGCTCAGGGACATCGTTTGCCTCGCCGGACAGCATCTCGGCAGCGATTTCCAGGAAGCCATCGCAGATCTGCGCGCGCGTCACGCGGTCAGCTGTCTTCTTCGCATCTGCCGTCGCATTCGCGACTGCGATGGAGCACTGAGCAAAACGAAACAGTCCGGAATCCGCTGTGTGGTCGCCGACGGCAAGAAGATTGCGCGGAGACAGACGCAGCTCACTCAACGCCGCCTGAACGCCGCAGACCTGACTGACATCGGCCGGCACCATCATCAAGGCGACCCGATCTTCCACGACCTGAATGTCGAGCTCGAGTTTGTGCAAGGTTTGCGAAACTTTTTCCCGGTTCTCGCGCGTTGTACGGATCACGGCGTTGCCAACCGACAGGGGTTCGACTCCGGTCCGCTGCAACTCCTGCAACAGTAGCTCTGAAGGTGCTTGACCCAAAATGGCTGATTCGCGCGTCGCAGGTCGATACAGCACGGCGCCATTCTCGGCCACGACGAAATCGAACACGTCGATCTCCGGCATGCGTTCGAGCAGATCGCGCAACTCACGTCCCGAAACCAGGATGAGTTTGCGACCGGACGCGCCGAGCAAACGCAAAGCATGTACGCAGCGAGCATCGCTGGCGCCCTCTTGTGCGAGGGTGCCGTCGAATCCCGCGGCAATTGCAACGTAGTGCATTCCTTAGGTCGTCATGATTCAAACAGCCGCTCGTAGGCGGCGAGCAAGCGTGGCGCTTCATGCTCCCAGGCCAGCGTCGTGCGCACGCGCTCGTAACCAAACTCTCCCATACGTTTCCGCCGTTGCTCATCATCGAGCAACTCGACAATGCGCTCTGCCATGTCGATCGGATCATTGGGCCTGGCGTAAACGGAAGCATCCTGTGCAGACACCCGGCCTTCAGTCAGGTCGTATTGCACGATCGGTTTGCCAAGCGCCATGTACTCCATGATCTTGTTCATCGTCGACTTATCGTTCATGGCATTGGCCACATCTGGGTTCACGCAGATGTCGGCGGTATTGAGCATCGCCAGCAGTTCGGAATCGGAAACACGCCCGGTGAAGGTGACGTACTCTTCGACATCCAACTGTTTGGCGAGTTCGCGCAGCGCCGGCAACTCAGTGCCGCCACCGACGAGGCCAAACTGCACGTCGCGCCGATTCTTGACGTGCACGATGTGCTGAACACTGCGCAGCAATCCATCGATGCCTTCCTGCTGGCCCATCACGCCGACATAGCCGACGAGATACTTTCGGCCTCGCTTCAATTCGGGCTTGGGAGGTTGCACCGAGAGTCGCCGCAGATCCGGTCCACTGCGCACTACGAACACCTCATTCGGCCGACGACCGCCTCGTTCCACCGCGATGCGTCGGTAAGACTCGTTGGTCGCGATGCAGACGTTAGCCGTCCTGAAAGTCAGACGCTCGAGCGCGACCATCAT
>JBJMWN010000149.1:0-19649 GCA_045810085.1 Povalibacter sp.
CGATTTCCTGGCGTTGCTCTTCACGTCGACTCCTGTGTCGTCAGCTCTGCATCGGTGCGGAGCTCATGTCACCGCGGTCTGGCCGGACACAATGCGAGCTTCCCGAATGCAATGTGATGGTGAGCGGCGCGAGCTTAGCGGCAGCCCGGTCCCTCTCGCATCTGTATGCGACCAGCGGCTCATCGCAGCCACGTCTCTCTTTGACGTGATCACTCTCAAAAAGGTTACAGCTCACCACCCTGTTCTCTCAGGTCGGCAGGTTCAGGACACACGAAGTCCCAACCGGTTACATCATCTGTGAACGGCGGCGGTGCGTTGACGCTGATGGCAGACGTCCTTAAGCTTGCCGCCCTCGTTGGGGAGTAGCCGCCGCGGACAACCGCGGGACTGTGTCAACAAACTTGTTCTTACCGAACATGGCACAGTCGGCCTAGCAGGCATGGCGAGACCGATGATGCATTTCCTTGCGTCCAGCATGACTGGGGCCGAGCGGGGAAGTCGCGTCATTGGCTCATCCGCTCGGCCCGGAAACAATCGATGTCAGGATTTCTCGTCTCGACTGGAGTCGTTGCGCTCGCGGAGATCGGCGACAAGACCCAACTTCTCGCACTCGTGTTGGCGGCCAAGTACCGCAAGCCCGTGCCCATTATTTTAGGGATTCTCGTTGCGACGCTTCTGAATCATGCGCTCGCAGGCGTGCTCGGGGCGCTGTTTGCCAAATTCATCAGTCCTGGCGCGCTACGTTGGGTTCTGGGACTTTCATTCATCGCCATGGCGATCTGGACGCTGGTTCCAGATAAGTACGAAGAGCAGACAGCTCAAGCTCCGCGCTTCGGAATTTTCGGCGCGACCCTACTCGCTTTTTTCATTCTCGAGATGGGCGACAAGACCCAGATCGCAACTGTCGCGCTCGCCGCAAAGTATCCTTCGCTGATCGCCGTAGTCGCCGGCACTACGTTGGGCATGATGCTGGCGAACGTACCCGCTGTGCTCGTGGGCGATGCCGCCGCGAAGAAAATTCCCATGAAGCTCGTTCACGGCATTGCTGCCGCAATCTTCCTAGTCATGGGCGTTATGGTTCTGATGAGTGGGGTTCTGCAGTAGCAACCTTACGCAGCGCCTGCTCCGTAGTGCTTTGCGCCCGTGCTCGCTTCATCGCTTCACGCAGGTTCTGCTGGTGAGTAAACCAGAAGCCGCGAAAGACTTCATTCATGCCGTGTGTTGACCAGCGCGAGAGCAAGGCTGCTGCGGCGAGCCCGACGATCAGAATCGATGCGAGCATGAATGAGGCTGGAGCGCGCCAGAACAGATGCAGCACGGTGTCGATCGGATTCATGACCAGATTTGCCAACAGCGAGAACAAACGCTCGAAGTAGTTCGTGTTCGCCTTCGCACCTGTGAACCAAGCACCGAGCAACACCGTGGCAAGAATGGAAAGCACGAACACTCGATAAGCGAAGCGCCCCACGCGCACGCGAAAAGCAACGCTGTCGAGCAGTGATTCACCCGAACGATGGGCGTCGCGCAACACTTGCTGAACGGCGAGCGCTCGTGCTGTCGCGGAAGCATCCTTCACCGGATCGCCTGTTGGCGTGATCACCACTTGAGCGTTGGCCGGAAGATTTCCAGGGCAATAGTTTTCAGTCCCATGCGCCACACGCTCAAGCACACTGAGATGAAGTTTCGGCTGCAGTCCGCTCGACTTGCACATGCTCACGAGATTGCGCGGTGACCATCGATAGAACTTGCCAGCGCCAGAGCGCGGGTCATACAGCTTGTCATCGCCATTGGCGTGTTCGCGGTAATACTCACGCTCGCTTTCAATGAATCTCAGGCCAGCGTTTTCCGCGTGATGCATGATCCAATCGAGCGCCACGAGAGACATTCCCTGTTTCGGATAGCCGCCGCCCACATTCGAATGAACACCGGCGAACCACACCTGCTCGAGAGACTGACCCGGCTGAAATGGCGATTGTTCATCCCAGATCAGCGGATGGAAGGATTGCCGCTCATCATCGATCGACAACGCATGAACCGCTCGCTCCACGCTCGAGCTCATCACCAGATCCGGAAACTTGAACTGGTAGATGACTTTATTCACCAGATCGGAAACGTGCAGCGGCAAACCCACAGCATCGACCGTATCCCAGACGCCGATGAAATGAATCTTCTCGTTCCCGTGACAATGCTCGCTTCTGAAATCGCGCGTTGCTGATCTCTTCGGTTCTCCGAGAACCTTGCGCATGAGCCAAGTGCGGTAGCAGCCCCGGTACATTCGATAAGCCCTCTCGACGAGAGCATCCAGCTGATCGCTGCTCTTGAGCCGCTTCGGGTCGATGATGCCGCAGGTGCCAATGAAGCCGCTCAGGCTGCGGACCGTGAAAGCGCCGCGACTGAAGCCAAACAGATAGATCTGATCGCCGGGATCGTAGATCCGGCACAACTCTCGATAGAGCTGCCGCACGTTGCGACTGAGTCCGTAACCGGCGGCGCCGCCGAGAATCCGCATCAGCTTGAATGCTTCGGTGCCGACTCCGTCATCGTAGATCGCGACCTGCGGTGAACGTTCTGGATGAAAACGATGGGAATTAAGATCGACCGACTCGAAGATTTTGAAGACATTCGTCCCGCGACCCTTGAGGGCGGTGTTTCCCGTGCCGTCGGAGCAGATGATGATGTTCTTTGGCATGCCGAGTGCTCTTGTTGTCCTCACTGCGCTCTTGCGCAGTTCGCAGCCTAGTACGGTTGACCTTGAAGCACAGTGCCCGAAAGGGCATGTGAGATCAGGTCACGTTCGGCGAGCTTTGGGTTTGAGTTTTGCGGTGTGATCGCACATCCATGACCCAGTTATAGATGGCGACGGACATGGGAAACAGATTCGAGAGCACGCCGACAGAATCGTTCTTGCCCCACGTGAAGTATGCGAGTAGCGCAGCACTTCCTGTAATGCTCATCGCCCAGAACAATCGGGGAATGGTCGGCTTGCCTTTTGCTCGGGTCGCGAGCACCTGAACGACCCAGCGTCCCGCAAAAAGCAGTACGCCGACGTAACCTACGATCTTCCATGGCGTGACCGACACACCGAAGAGAACTGCAATCACCTGGTTCATATTTCTCGCTCGAGCAGCTGCACGCGATTTATGCCGAGCGCTATCTGCCTCCAGGCAGTTCTCACTCGGGCCGCGCCTTCATACAATGGCCACACAACAATCGACGCTGGAGTGCTTGCATGCCTTTCTGGAACCGGCGCAAACAACTCGACTCTTTGATCAGTCGCGATTCGCGACATGCACTCAAACCCACGCTGAGCTGGCTGCATCTGGTCGGTCTCGGGGTCGGAGGCATCGTCGGAACCGGCATTTACACGCTCACCGGGGTTGGTGCAGGGCTCGCCGGACCGGGCGTGATCCTATCATTCGTGATCGCCGGCATCGTGTGTGCCTGCGCTGCGCTCGCGTACGCGGAAATGTCCACCATGATGCCAGTGGCTGGCAGCGCGTACACCTACAGCTATGTGGTCCTGGGTGAGCTTCTCGCCTGGATCGTCGGCTGGTCGTTGATTCTTGAATACACGGTCGTTTGTAGCGTCGTGGCGGTGGGCTGGTCCGGCTATGCGTCCGGTGTAATTCGATCCATGGGCTGGGACGTTCCGGAATCATTACTGGCCGGCCCGCATGCAGGTGGAATCATCAACCTTCCTGCCATTCTCATTGCGCTCGCTGTTGCCGGGCTGCTCACGATCGGCACACGCGAGAGTGCGACGGTCAATCTGTTCCTGGTGTTCGTCAAACTCGTCGCGCTCGCCGTATTCGTCACGCTCGCGGTACCAGCGTTCAATGGCAACAACTTTCACCCTTTCGCGCCCTACGGGTTCGGTGCCGTGGAAATCGATGGCGTAAAGCACGGTGTCATGGCTGCAGCGGCGATCATCTTCTTCGCGTTCTACGGTTTCGATGCGGTCTCGACCGCCGCGGAAGAAACCAGGAATCCGGCGCGCGACCTCAAGATCGGCATCATCGGCTCGATGCTGATCTGCACGCTCATCTACATGATCGTAGCAACCGCAGCACTCGGCGGGTCTGATTATCTTGCACTCGCGAAAAGTCCCGAGCCTCTGGCGATGGTGTTGCGAGGACTCAATCATCCGGCTGCGGCGACGTTGATCGCCGGTGCCGCAGTGCTTGCGCTGCCGACGGTCATCATGGCGTTCATGTACGGGCAGTCGCGCATTTTCTTTGTGATGGCACGTGATGGTCTGCTGCCGCAGCGTCTGAGCCGCATCAGTCCGCGAACCGGATCGCCAATCCTGATGACCTTGTTGACGGGGGTAATCGTCGCAACCATCGCTGGATTTCTGCCGCTGAGTGAGATTGCCGCCGTCGCGAACGCCGGCACGCTGTGCGCATTCATCGCAGTCGCAGTTTGTATGCTCGTGATGCGAGTGCGAGCTTCGAACTACCCCCGGCCGTTCCGCACTCCATTGGCTTGGCCGGTCGGCATCGTCGCGATCGTCGGCTGCCTGTATCTGTTCACAAGCTTGTCGCGAGTGACGATCGTGTTCTTCTTTGCCTGGAACACGCTGGGAATTCTTATTTATCTGCTGTTCGCTCGAAACCAAAGCGCGCTCGCACGAGCCGAGCGCGCTTGAGCAAAGTCAGATGAACCTGCGCGACGGCAACATCAGACAACCTTGTTTGCCGCGGCGACTTTGCCGTACCACTGTCCCGAGTCCTTGATCGTGCGCTTCTGACCTTTCGCGAAATTGACGTACACAAGGCCGAATCGCTGCGAATAGCCGTAAGCCCATTCGAAGTTATCCATCAGACTCCAGCAGTGATACGCACGCACACGCGCACCGTCGTTAATCGCGCGTGAGAGTTCAGTGAGATGGCTGCGCAGATACGCAATCCGTTGCGGATCGTGGATCTGCCCTTTCGCATCGGGTCCCACGTTGTAGGCCGCTCCATTCTCGGTGATCTCGATCGGCAGATTGCCGCACTCACGCGACATGCGCATGAGGATTTCGTAGAAGCCCACCGGATAGATGTCCCAGCCGATGTCTGTCTTCTCCTGCTCGCCTGGCGCATTCGCCCATTGACCCTGCAGATCGAGCCCTGGCACGCCGTTGCCTTCCGGCACATGCCGCACGATGAAAGGCGCGTAGTAGTTGATACCCATGAAGTCCAACGGCGCACGCATGATCTTATCGTCGCCTTCACGAAATCCAAGTAACTCATCCTGCTTGTCTGCAGCGAGTGCACCATCCGGATAGCGCCCATGCAACGCCGTATGCACGAACCAGAGATTCTGGAACTTGTGCCAACGTTCTGCGGCCGCAAGATCGGCGTATGAATCAGTCGCAGGAAACATCGGCGACACATCGAACGCACTGCCGACTTCGAGATTCGAACGCACGGCTTTCAGCACTCGGAAAGCCATGCCCTGCGCCAAATTGACGGTGTGCGTCGCCTTGATGAATTGCAGAGGCTCTTTGCGACCAGGTGCATGTCGGCCCTGCCAGTAGCCCACGCCAGTGAACGTCTTCGGTTCGTTGAAGATCAGCCATTGCCCGATGCGATCGCTGAGTGCGTTCGCAACGATCTGCGTGTAATCGGCGAAACGATCGGCGGTCTCACGATTGGGCCAGCCACCGGCGTCCTCGAGCGTTTGCGGCAGATCCCAGTGATACAGCGTGGGAATGGGACGAATGCCCGCCTCCAGAATCGCGTCCGTGAGCCGCTTGTAATAGTCGAGTCCCTTCTCGTTCGCTTTACCGCGTCCATCTGGCTGAATGCGCGGCCAGGCAATGGAATAGCGATACGTCTTCAGGTTCATCTGCTTGAGCAATGCGATGTCGTCCTGGAAACGGTGATAGCTGTCGCATGCAACATCGCCGTTGTCGCCATTCAGAACCTTGCCTGGCGTGTGGGCAAAGCGATCCCACACCGATTCACCTCTGCCATCTTCTTTCCATGCGCCCTCGATCTGGTATGCAGCCGTAGCGGCGCCCCACAGAAATCCGGAAGGGAATACTCCTGAAGCGGTACTGGTCGCTGGAGGCGTGGCATCGGCGGCGGCAGCGGCACCGATGAGAGGGGTCGCATACGCAGCGAGTCCACTGAGAGCGAGACTGGATTGCAGGAGATCACGGCGATTCATTGCGCCTTCCTCTGGGTTGTTAGACGAGAAGTCAGATGATCGGGAGCGAGGCCACATGCCACGAACATGTCGGCGCGATTGTTACCTGGCAACGCTCGGGCGCGCGCATCTTGCGTTGACTTGTCGAGCGCTGTCAATGCGCCGAGCTGCGAGCTCAACGCACTTCTCGCAGCGGTGTAATCGCAACCGAACTCAAGAACGCAATGCCGCCTGCGACCACGAAGAGCCAGGTGTAATTGCCGTGGCTCAAGGACAGGATCATCGGGCCGAGTAACGGCGCGACCGATTGCGGCAGTGTGTTGGCGATGTTGAACATACCCAGATCCTTGGCTGCATTGAGCTCACGATCCGGGAGAATCTGCGTGACTAGCGCGAGTTCGACAGCGAAGAACACACCCTGCCCGATCCCTGTCAGGGCCATGCCAATCAGAAAGCTTGGATAAGCCTGTGCTGCAGCGATGATCCACAAGCCCGTTCCATACACGGCCGCCGCAACCATCACGTAAATCTTCCGCCTTCCGCTCGCATCCGACGCGCGGCCACTGAGCACGCTCGCGATCACGATCGTCACGGCTTGCACCAGCATGCCTTTGAAGATCAACGTGGGAACCTGCTCCACCGAGTATCCAAGTTTGTCGATCAGGTAATACGACTGATACGTCGTGAGGAACGCAGTGCCGGTCACCAACAGAAAGCGGCTCAGCCACGCCCAGAAAAAGCTGGGATGCTCACTCGGGTCGAGCCAGAACGAGCCCAGGAAATTGCGAAGACCTTTGGCAGGCCGCTGACTCGGGTGCAAGCGTCGATCCGGCAAAACAATGGCCAGCAGGAACACGCACACGGCCCCGATCACCGAAGGGACGAGAAATCGCAACAACATCGAGTCGGGCAAGGCCTGAACCAGAAACGTGCCGCCTACTTGGCCGATCGGCATGCACATCCCGAGCACACCGGACACGGTGCCGCGTTGATGCGCAGGGACTTGATCCGGAAGAATCGCCACTGCGGCTGCGAGAACGGCGTTGAAAGCGAGTTGTGCCAGACACCAACCGACGATCACGAGCGGCACGTTCGGAGCGAGTGCCATGATCAGGTACGCGGCAGTTCCACAGATCATGCCGCCGATGAGCCAGGGCCGACGCATTCCGTAACGCGATACCGTTCGGTCGCTCATCCGACCAAACACTGGATTGCCGACTAGCGCAAAGATCGCGCCGATCCCCAGCACCCAAGCCAGCTGAGATGCAGCGTTCGCGGGCGCCAGCTGTCGCACGCGTACTGCGATCGTCACCAGCATGGGTGTCAGCAGTGCGAGCCAGATGCCTGTATACGCGACCGCATAGAGCAGGACGAACACATGGGAGACTGCATTGACAGGCTCCGAACGCTTGATCTGATTGTCGGGAACCTCAGCGATAACCAGCGCCGGCGCCCTGACACCCGATGTGTCGGGTTCGATCATCCAATCCCCCAATAGCGGTGCATGTGCGGTGCTGGCGACTTCTGCTATGCACCCTCACACCGCGCAGTTGTTTTACAGGGAATCGCCGGCGCAGAAAAGCTTCGAAGACAGCACGTATTGTCAAAACGCGCAGCGGTGCGAAGCGCTTCGCACTAGGTGTAACATGCGCGTCCTCGCAGGCGGTTCAACCGTCGGCGGCAAGGGGCATCACGGTCGAAGACGACCTCGACAACGACGATTACAAATGATTCCTGACAACGACGGCGCTCGGGTCCGCTCACGCAAAGCCAGCATCGATGACGTGGCCAAAGCTGCGGGCGTTGCAATCAAAACGGTCTCGCGTGTACTCAACAACGAGCCGAACGTGCGCGATGAAACGCGTGCGCGTGTGCTCGCCGCCGTGAAGAAGCTGAACTATCACCCGAGCCCTTCCGCTCGCAGCCTCGCCAGCCGTCGCTCGTATCTGATCGGTCTGGTCTACGACAACCCGGGCGGCAACTACACGATCGAAGTGCAGCGCGGCGCACTGGCTCGCTGTCGCGAGGGAAAATTTCTGCTGCTGCTGCACGAAGTGAGCGGTACCGGCGATGAACAAACTCAGGATGTGATGGCATTCGCGAACCAGACTCACATCGACGGACTCATCCTTGCGCCACCGTTGAGCGAGGCGACTTCGATCATTCAGGCACTGGATGAATACAACCTGCCCTTCACGCGCATTGCACCGGATGAGATGAAGCATCGCTCGCCCTACGTCGACATGGACGATGAAGGTGCTGCGCGCGAAATGACCGAATACCTGATCGGACTCGGCCATCGAAAAATCGCCTTCCTGATCGGGCGGCTCGGACACTACGCCAGCGGCCAGCGCCTGAAAGGCTACAAAGCGGCACTGAAAGCTCACAAGCTCGCATTCAATCCTGACTACGTACGGCAGGGTGATTTTCTGTTCGAGTCGGGTCTCGAAGCAGGTCGGCAGTTGCTCGCGTTGCCTGAACGACCCACTGCTATCTTCGCAGCTAACGATGACATGGCTGCGGGCGCTCTCATGGCCGCACACGAGATGGGTGTCGCCGTTCCGGAAGAACTTTCGGTGGCTGGCTTCGATGACGCTGCAATCTCGCGAACAGTGTGGCCACCGCTCACGACCGTGAGTCAGCCCACTTACGAACTTTCATATTCGGCAGCCGATCTGCTCATCAAGTCGTTAGTCGCGGGTTCACCGCCGAAACCCCTTCGCCTGCCGCACAAACTGATTCCGCGTGCATCCACGGGCGTCGCCAAAAACTCGGCAGAGAAATAGCCGCGTGCAGTTCGAGTTGCGACGCACGAGCCGACGCAGGAATGCGTTTGCCGGCAGCACGCCGCAGCTGACCGACGCTGACTATGAAGATGGGGCATGGAACAGCATCATTGCGCCACCTGTTCGATGAACAGGCATTTGCAGGAGATGAAGTCCATGTCAGAGATCCGCAGTCCCCTTCGTCGTTCGCGGTCCGGCCGCATGATTGGCGGTGTGGTATCGGGTCTGGCCAAGTACTTTGGCCTTGATGTGACGCTCGCCCGCGTTCTCTACGTCGTCATCTCGATCTGCTCGGCCGCATTCCCGGGCATTCTGGTGTACGTGCTGTTCTGGATCCTCACGCCTGAAGAGGACTACACAGATCCGCGAGTGATCTCGACCCAATAACTATGCAAGCAGCCCTCCTCCACGATGAGGGCTGTTCTTTCAAGGCTCGGGATTTTTCGATGCGTGCGGTGTCGCAACCTTCAGGTCGACGTTGTGATACGCCTCGATGCGCCACTGGCCTTCCTTTCGCACGAAGACTTCCATCAACTGAGTTCGCAAAATTCCGCCAGGCGGTGTTCTGAGACCCGCGGGCACTGACTTCACTCCGTGAATCTCGTTGTCGATGTCGATGATGGCGACATCGGGCGTCACGAAACGAATGCGATGGATGGTGTGAACCTTGCGCGTGCCTTTGTAGAAGCCCGCCAGGATTTCACAATGTCTCGCCTGGAAGGCAGCTGCCCCATACATCACCATTCCAAACAGATTCGTGAACGCTCCTTCGGGAGCGAAGTTGCGTGCGTACGCTTTGCAATCACCTGCATTCCATGCTGTGGCCTGAGCCGCAACGATCCCGCGAATCTCCGCTTCACTCTCTGTTTGTGCAAAAGCATTGCAGGCGAGCAGTCCTGCAAGCAGCAGCACACTTCTGAGCACGCGTCGCATAGCCTTCTCCTGAGCTTGTCGAGCCGCACAGATCAGAACAAATCATCTGAACTCATCATCGACGATCACGTTTTCTCTCAGACCCAGAACTGCGTCCATCAGAGCTTGATGCAAATGAATAGGTGTCGACAACGGCCGCCTCAGCCAGATCAATAAAACGCCCAAAACGTTCGCCACATGCCACGAATGTGCACGTCGCCCGAAAGTGGATCATCAATCTCCAGCAGCGCGAGTGATCTATCGGTTCGCAGGTCTTGGCGGCTTGCCTGGGTTCTCGCGCTGGCCGTCGGATGCTGGACCGATGGTGACTGCCGAGAACGCACCGCGTTGACCACTCGGCTTTTCACTACCCTCAGAAGTGACTTTGACCGTCTGACGCTCCAGCACTGAATTGATTACGGCGCCCAGAATAATGATGTAACCGCTCAGGTAGAACCACATGAGCAGCACGATCACTCCACCCAATGCGCCATAGGTTTCGCCATAGCTACCCCAGTTGCGTACGTAAACCGCGAACAGCAAACCACCCGCAAGCCAGAGCGAAGCTGCGATTGCAGAGCCAGGCGTGATCCAATGCCAACGGGCTTTCTCGCGATCGGGTGCGTATCGATAGACCACAGCCAATCCCGCCACCGCCACTAGCCACAACAAAGCCCAACGCAGCGCCAGAATCAGAATCTCGGCCAGCTGACCCAACGGCAACGCATGTAGAACAATGGGAATGGCAACGGTTAATGACAACACCACCAGAAAACCCACCACCGCGCCGATGGTGAAGGTGGAGGACACAACGATCTGCTTGAAAAAACCCCGCTCCTCTTGCTCGTTATAGGCGATGTTCGTCGCAGCCATGAGTGCTGTCATCCCTTTGCGCGCACTCCACAAGGCGATCAGGATCCCGATGACTACACCGACGCTCAGGGTCTCCTGCCCCCGACTCGAGAGTTGCGAGAGCTGCTGATTGAGAATGCGCATTGCATCTTCGGGCAGCATGCCGCCGAGCGTTTGCAGATGCTGCGAAATCTCCTGCGGCGAAGCGAACAGACCATAAATCGACACCGCTGCTGCCAAGGCGGGAAATACCGCGAGCAGTGCGTACAGCGCGAGTCCTGAAGCCACGAGCGAGACGTTGTCCTGATCCAGCGAGCGTTTCACCCGCATCGTGATGTCCCACCAGCCGCGCTTAGGGATGTCCGCCGGGCGATCGGCGTGCCGTCCCCGCCCCTCGTCGTTCACTTGGTTGGAATGATTTGCGACCGTGCTCATCCGCGTAATTTCCAGATCCAGAAGACTCAACTAACGCATTGCGAAACAGGCGAGTTTCCAAATCCCCAGAAGCTCGGGTGCCCGTCATCCCGCAGCGGCTGGAGGCAGAAAAGTGTGATGTACGTCATGCGTTGACGAGTTAACGACGTCACGCGGTCAGAGCCAGCTCACATAAGGGTTCAGGAAATGGCTCATAAGCAGTGCAGCACAGTGCAGATCGCACGCATTCCGTGACGGGGATACGCAGTCAAAAAGCCGCAAATTGCTAGGCTTGAGGCCTATTCGCTCGAACAACAACGCAGTGACTGCCGACTCACCTACTCAGCTTCAACGACCGAATCGTGCACTCGGCATGCGGTCGCGGTCGCGCGCTTTTACGCTGGTTGAATTGATGGCAGCACTTACAGTTGCTGCACTGCTGACGACGCTTGCCCTGCCGACGTACCGCCAGATCATCGAGCGTCAGAAAGTTTCCACAGCCATTTCCGATCTGGCCAACATCGCGATGGCTATCGAAAAATTCCGCACTCAGCACTTCGAACCTCCCATGTCATTGGCCGAGGTAGGCATGGATGGTCTACGCGATCCATGGGGCAACGCGTATCAGTACCTGAACTTCGACTCGCCTGTGCCCGGCGTGAACGGAATGATTCGCAAGGATCACAATCTGCATCCGATCAACAGTGAGTTCGATCTGTACAGCATGGGGCCCGATGGCGATTCGAAATCACCGCTCACTGCTCAGGCCAGTCGGGATGACATTTTGTGGGCGCGTGACGGCTCCTTCATCGGTACAGCCAGCGATTTCTGATTCACGCTGATGCGCGCTAGCTTACCCACGAGAGTCGAGACAAGGACGCTGGCTCTTTTTGTCGCCTGCGCTTTGATCCCCGTCGCTGCATTCGCTGTCTTTGGTTTTACTGTCGTCACGCAGAACCTGCGCGATCTCACGCAAGCGCAACTCGATGCGACGACCAAGAACTACGGGCTGTTGGTCTATGAGCGCCTCAAAGCCATCGACGATGAGTTGACACGTCTAGCTCGTCGCTATGAGCAAGGCGATCTCTCTGCGGATGAGATCGCAACAGCCTCGGATGCCCGAGCGATTATCCGCGTCGCACAGGTTTCCGCCGAGCCCATCGATTCACACAAGACAGACTCGATCTTTCGTCGCCTCCTGATCTCGCAGCAGGACGGCAAGCCCCAAGTGCTGATCAAGGTACGACCGCGGGCACCGTCCTCGAACATCATCCTCGAAGCTCAGGTCGATCCCGAATATCTCTGGAACAGCGATGCCTTGCTTTCGCCGGATGCGCGGCTTTGCGTGTTCAGCGAAAACGATGTCCAGTTGAACTGCGCCACGGTCACGACTCGTTTGTCATCAGCCACTCGCTCTGACACAGGATCGTCTGAAAAGACTTTGAGTAGTCGCTGGTCACTGTTCCTGAACGCGACCTATCAAGTGCCCAATTGGACCGTGAGCCTCCAGGTTCCCGAAAGCGCTGCATTGAATGGATTGCAATCGTTTCGCTGGATCCTGCCTGTCACAGCTGCGCTCGCGGTTGCCATTGCTCTGCTGCTCGCATCGGTCTTTATCCGCCGCAGTCATGCACCTCTGCGCTCACTTGCGGATGCAGCGAATCGAATCGGACAAGGCAAGTTCAGCAGACCACTCCAGATCACGAGCGTGGATGAATACGGCCGCCTCACCAGCGCCTTCAACCAGATGTCGCAAAGCCTTCGCGGTCAGTTTCGATTTTTGCGAGTACTCGCTCGCATGGACAGGACGATTCTCTCCCGCGCAGGCACACGTCCCGCCATCGAGTCTCTGCTCCGCCGGCTTCCGCGAACGCTGGAGTGCAGATCGGCAGCCGTTCTGTTGTACGGGCCGAAGTCATGGGAATTGATCGCCCATGCGCCCGGCTCCAAGCACATTTCCCAGACCTTCATCGACCCGGATGTTCGTTTCCTGCGCACTGCACAGATCGAACGGCGCGAATCTGGTGATCCCAGCTCGAGCCACGTGCTCCAGCATCTCAGAGATAATGCAAGCAGCGCTTTCTATTTCGTTCCCATCGTGGTCAAGAATGAACTGCGCGCTCATCTGATCGTGAGTGAGAACGTCGTTCCACACTCGCCTCGACAGTTGCAGGACATCGCTCAGCGACTGGCAGTGGCGCTCGATAATGAAGATTGGGAGCGCACGCTGTGGACGCAAGCGCACACCGATGCGCTCACTGGCTTGCCTAACCGTCTCGCCCTTCGACAGCATCTCTCGACAGAACTCGCCGGCGAGAATGCGGTGGGAGCTGTCTTGTTCATCGACCTCGATCGGTTCAAGGCAGTAAACGACTCGTTGGGTCACACGCTGGGCGATTCGTTGCTGCAGCAAGTCACCGCTCGGTGGCAATCCCAGCTGGAGCCTGGTTGCCTTCTGGCCCGCTTCGGTGGTGATGAGTTTGTCGCGATCCTCCCCACGCTGTCGCGAGATCAAGTCGCGAAAGTGGCGCAGCGATTACTTGAGGCGCTGAGAGAACCTTGCCAACTGCAGGAAGTTCGATACGTGAGCCAGGCATCGATCGGCATCGCAACGTATCCGAGTGATGGCACGGACGTCGATGTATTGCTCAAGCATGCCGACATCGCGCTCTATCGAGCAAAATCCGACGGCCGCGGGCGGATCAGTTTCTTCGATCAAAGCATGAGTCGCGATCTGAACGCGCGCCTGGAACTCGAGCATCAGTTGCGCGAAGCCATTCGCGACGGCCGCATTCGCTCGCACTTCCAACCGAAGCTCAACCTGCGTGGCGAGATCGTGGGAGTAGAAGCCCTTGCGCGATGGCAGACGGCCGAAGGCAAATGGATTTCGCCGGGCACTTTCATTCCACTCGCAGAAGAAACCGGCCTGATCGTGCCCATGGGCGAGATCCTGTTGAGAGATGTCTGTCGGCAGATTCGCGAATGGCAGAACCGCGGAGTTCCTGTGAAGCAGGTGGCCGTCAATATTTCGATCGTGCAGATGCGAAATCCAGCCTTTGCGGAAGTGATTCTGAAGTGCTTGTCTGACGCGGGGCTCGAAGGCCACTGTCTTGAGATCGAAGTGACGGAGTCACTGTTTGCCGAGAACACGACGGACGTTGCGCGTCAGCTCACGCGCCTGATGAATGCAGGTGTCCGTGTCGCGATCGATGACTTCGGTACCGGGTTTTCGTCGATGTCTCTGCTGCGCCAGTATCCGATCAGCACGTTGAAGATCGATCGATCGTTCGTGATGGGATGCCACACTTCGGCCGAATCCAGAGCGTTGCTCAAAGCGCTCGTGGATGTGGGACATGCACTGAATCTTGAAGTCGTGGCGGAAGGCGTCGAGCAGATCGAGCACCTGCAGGTACTGCAGGAACTGCACTGCGATCTGCTGCAGGGATTTCTGTTCGCTCCCGCGCTGGATGCGAAAGCGCTTGAAGATTTCCTGAGTGACGGTAGAGCGGCAGAGCAAGCTGCTCGCAGCACGGGATAGTCACTCAGCCGCGCCAGATGCCGGGCATAGCCCCGGCCGGCATGCAACTCAGTCGAGTCGTTGGAAGCGACGCACCGCCCGCATTGCTGCGAACGGTGCGTCGATGATCCGGAAGGATCAGAACGTGACGCGAGCGATCAACGAGTAACGTCGATCGTTCATGAACCACGAACGCCCTGCCGTAAGCAGGTCATCGTTGAGCACCTGAGTGGTCTTCGTGACCTCATTGGCCAGATTCACACCCTGGAAGCCCACCTTGATGTTGTTGTTGATGGTGTACATGACGGATGCATCCAGCTGCCCCGTATCTTCATTGAAGATGGGAGCGAATGGCGTGATCACATCACGTGTCGTCAACAGGAACCTCGAGCGCCAGCTGTAGGAGACTCGGGTCGAGATCGGCCCTTTCTCATACATCAAAGTGGCGTTGAAGTTGTCCTTCGACAATCCCTGCAACGGCAGAAGACTCGTATCCACGTTGGCTTCCGTCGCCGCCGGCGAACCGGTCGTGTTGGACAACGTACTCTGCGCTACACCTTTGCTGTCGATGTACGTGTAGTTCATGTTCAACCCGAAGCCACTCCAGATACCGGGCAGGAAATCGTAGAACTGCTGATACCCGACTTCGAAGCCCTTGATCGTTCCCTTACCCGGCGCATTGACCGGACTCACGGTGTAGATGTCATACGTCTCACCGCCGTTGGTGATCGGTACTGATCCAATGCCGTTAGTCAGCACATCCGTGAGCGACTTGTAGAACGTCGAGAACGTGACCGAGCCGACAGGCGCGAAGTACCACTCCACAGATGCATCGTACTGAGTGGACTTCGTCGGTTTCAGGTATGGATTTCCTGTGCCGTTGTTGGCCACCTGGAATCCAACCCAGGCACCCGTATCGGGATCGGTTCGTGGCGTCATGTTGTAGAACGCTCGAGTCAAACCCAGATCAGGACGTGCCATCGCCTGTGAGAAGCCGAACCGGAACAGCATCGTGTCGGTCACATTGACCTTGAGATTCAGGCTCGGCAGCCAGTTCTCATAGGTATTCTCGGCGACCACGGGAACGCTGCCACCCGTCGCGAATCTCCGTGCCGCGTCTCTTTCAGCTACTGGAAGCTGACAGAACGCAGACACAGTTTGCCCGTTTTGCGGAGGCGTCAAACAGTCCACTTCGCTGGTGAGAGAACCTGGAGTTGGAAACGCCTGCGTGCCATCGGCACTGAAGTCCGTACGAACCCATCGCACACCGACGTTGCCGGTAACGGATCCCGCTCCGGACTTGTCGTTTCCGAATCTCACCATCGCGTACAGGCCTTCAGTCTTCTCGCTCGTGACGTTCACCTCATTAGGCAGATACATGCTCCCAGGAGCGATGTGATCGCCACGACGAGGATCTGCGAGAGGCTCCCAGCTGTTCGAGCCACCGGTGTTAGCAACCCATTCCTGACCGATGTTGAGCGCGTACGCAGCCATCTGGTCATACCCGCTCCGACTGGTCAGATCGCCGGCGTAGAACGGCAGAACTGCCGGCACCGGGACCTTGCCTCGCATGAAGTTGTCGAAAGCAAACAGCTGCGTCTGCGATCCCGACGGTTCGCCACCCGTGCCACCACGCACGCCATCCGCAGGATCGGTGAACCAGACCGGTCCGCCATTGCCCCAGATCTCGCTGAGCACACCCCAGTTATAGATCGAGTAGCGCGTGGTCTGGTCGCGCTCGGCGTAACGACCGCCGAACTTGACCGCATTCAGCCAACCTGCGTCTTCGAACGAGCGTTCGATGTCGAGCTTGTACGCATCTTCATCGCCCTCGCTGTCTTCCGCGTGGTCCATCGCCGCGCGCCAGAAGCTGTTGTAAGGATCGCTGAAGCTGTTGTGCGCGCCATTGAAGTAGCTGGGACAGCTCCCCGTTGGCGGCGTGCAGTTGGCCACAGTGCCATTCAGAGACGGTCCCGAGAACTGCACGCGTGGAATCCCATTCCTCAAATCCACGGACGCATTCTGGAACGTCGCGCCCCACAACGTCATGCTCAGAACTTCTACTGTCGACTCGATGTGCTGCGCGTCCACGTTGACGGCCCAGTTATCGGTGGCTTGCCACTTGAAGTTCAAGCTGTAGTCCGAAGTCACATAGTTATCGTTCTGACCCCGGACGATGTTGTTGCTCTGCAGACCATACACAGGCGTGCGCTTATCAGTGCCGTTCTGATCGTCACGCCAGCCCGTCGCGGCTGTGATCAAACCATTCGTGAAAATATCGTCGTCGTTGAACTCGAACGATGTTCCCACCTGCGGGAATGAAGCGCGGGACTGCTGCTCTACCACGTCTGTTGCGATTTCGACCGCGTGTTCCGTCCATTCGGTCGTCGCATCCGAGCGCAGAAACTGCAGCGTTGCAGTCATGGACTCGTCATTGCTGCGCCATTGACCTGCGAAGGCACCACCGATGCGCTCGCGATCGTAGTCCTGCGTACGGAACGAAGCGCCGCTCGGAAACCAGAGATCGTCGGCCGACGCATCGCCGGGTACGCGACCGGTGCGCTGCTGGAAGCTCGATGCTTGGGCACCGTCGGAACGCGACTTGAGCTCCGAGTACACACCGTTCACCAGAACGCCCAATTCGCCGATGCCTGTCTGCCACCGATTCGAATACAGCGCTGACGCGGTTGGCGACCATTCCTTCGCGAAGTCACCGTAGTTACCTTCTGCTGAGAATGCGATGGTCTGGCCCTGCGAGTCGAAGGGCACTCGCGTTCGCAGATTCACTGTGCCCGCCAATCCGCCTTCGATCATGTCCGCCGACTGATTCTTGAAAACATCCACACCGGACATCAGCTCCGGTGGCACGTCTGCAAAACTCAGAAAGCGTCCATTGTTCGCGGAGAAGGTGTCACGTCCGTTCAACTCGCTGCGCACCTGATTCAAACCGCGCACCACGACGCCGCTGCCTTCGATCGAGAAATGATCCGGGTCATTGGCACCCTGAAAGCGATTGATCGCAACACCAGGAATTCGCTGCAGCACTTCCGTGACGCTGCGATCCGGCAACGCGCCGATATCTTCTGCCGTAACCGAGTCGACGAAGACCTCGGCGTCTTTCTTGATGTCCTGCGAACTTTGCAGGCTCTGACGAATGCCCGTGACGATGACTTCTTCGAGACCGTCATCCTTCGAGGCGCTACCGGTTGCCACTTGCTGCGCGAACGCCTGTGGTCCGATTGCGAGTGCGCACAGAGCAATCCCCGGCGCACTTTTCTGCAGAATGGAAGCTAATGCAGATCTGAGGCTTCTGCATTCGGCAGACGATGGCCTGCCTTTGAAGACATGATTTCCGTACCCCATGAGTGGTTCCCCCCAACTCTTTTGTGTGATCGATGATTCACGCGCCGTTTGAAAACTCAAACAAATAGACGCGACAAAACTCCAACATTTGACTGTTATTTCCGGCACTTACCTCCGCATTGCTGGGCTGGCCGATCATAGCCATCATGGGAGCGGTACCACAACGCAGCGCAGCGCGTTGCCTTCACATCTGTTGATTTGCCAATAGCGTGCAATCTCCGCTCAGAATCGATCACGCTCCCGTTCATCATGTCGGAGTAATGACATCGCATGCCCCACGATTCGGATTTCAGTGAGCGGCGTTGATCGAGGACTGCGATCGATTGCTGCACGCAATCCTTTCCACGTATCTTCATCGCCATAAAAAATATTTTCAGACCCAGTCTTAGTGCGCCTCCATGTTGAATGAGCCCATCAGATCCATCGTCATCGTAGGTGGCGGTACAGCCGGCTGGATGACGGCAGCAGCGTTGTCGCGGATGCTTCCTGGATTCTCGATCACGCTGATCGAGTCAGCTGAGATTGGAATTGTCGGAGTTGGCGAAGCGACGGTGCCGCACATCCGATTTTTCAATCGACGCCTCGGTATCGACGAAGCCGACTTCATGCGAAAGACCCAGGCGACGTTCAAGCTGGGAATCGAGTTCGTTGATTGGGGACGGATCGGCGACTCCTACATTCATCCTTTTGGCGCATTCGGTCGCAGCCTGGAAGGTGTCGCGTTCCATCATCATTGGCTAAGGCTGCGTGAGTCGGGCGAGAACACTGACATCGCCGAATACTCATTACCTGTCATGGCAGCGCGGCATCGCAAGTTCGCATTGCCCGCTGAAGATCCTGCTTCGCTGCTCTCGACGTTCTCGTATGCGTTCCAGTTCGACGCGAATCTCTATGGCCCCTATTTGCGCGAGTACTCCATCGCGCGAGGAGTGAATCGCAGAGAAGGCAAAGTCGTTCACGCAGACGTTCTCTCGGAGAACGGCTTCATTCGCAGCGTGACACTAGAGAGTGGCGAGCGTGTCGAGGGCGATCTGTTCGTTGACTGTTCCGGATTTCGCGGTCTTCTGATCGAGCAGGCCTTGCACACAGGGTACGAGGATTGGAGTCATTGGTTGCCGTGTGACAGAGCTGTTGCCGTTCCGTGCGCGACACGTGAACCGTCCGTCGCTTACACGCGCGCGACGGCGCGGGATGCAGGCTGGCAATGGCGCATCCCGCTGCAGCATCGTGTGGGTAATGGACACGTATTCAGCAGCCGCTTCACTTCAGAAGACCGCGCGACAGAAACGCTACTGGCCCACCTCGAAGGTGAAGCGCTGGCCGACCCGCGAGTGCTGCGCTTCACAACCGGAAAACGCGCACGCACCTGGAACAAGAACTGTGTCGCGATTGGCCTCGCGGGTGGCTTTCTCGAACCTCTCGAGTCGACCAGCATCCATCTGATCCAGCTTGCCATTACCTACCTGCTCGAGCTCTTTCCTGATCGAACCTTCGATCGCGCAAACATCGATGAATACAACCGCATCATGGATGTCGAATACGAGCGCATCCGCGACTTCTTCATCCTTCACTATCATGCGACCGATCGATCGGACACGCCGTTCTGGGATTATTGCCGAACCATGTCGATACCTGAGTCCCTCGAGTACAATATGGAGTTGTTTCGA
>JBJMWN010000150.1:0-6759 GCA_045810085.1 Povalibacter sp.
TCGAATACGGCCTTCTGATCCTGCAACCGCTCGATTCGGTCACGAAGCGTCCGCTCAGTATCGGTCACGAATTTGGTATCGATCACTCGCTGCAGTTCGATACCGCCCAGTCGCACGGAAGAGTTCGCGACTGCGAAACGCAGTGCTGACGGATCCAGCTTATCGGGTAGTCCGGAGAGGATGAGCCGATGCTCGCCTGGAGGAAGCTCAACGTTCGCAGTTCGCGTTATCGTGGCCGTCTTGCGATAAACGGTGACTTCGTCGATCTTCGTTTGAACCGCGATATCCGCGGCAACGACGTTCGTAATCCATAAAGAGCAAACGCAGTAAATCGCCGCGATCGATCGTCCGCTGAACATAAGAGGCTCCTCGTCGAATTAGTTTTTATCCCTGAACCTCCGCGGATGTTTGCACACAGGCTAATGAGCGTCCATCGCAGCGGCTCACTGCTCTTTGAACGTTCGGAGATCTGAAAAAGGGTGATGCCAATGCGAGTACGGCGCGGGCTTAGGCGTGCTCTGATCGGCGACGCGGGCAACAATCACAAATGATAGTCGTGCCCGTCTTTGCTCTGGGCCTGATACAACTATGGCTGCCCGGTCGCGCCTTCACTCGCACTTGCCTTCCCTGAGTAGAAGGTCGCCACTTCTTCGATCTCCTGGGCGGTCATCGTGCGGACCATGTTCCGCATCTGCGCCTCAGAGTCGTTTCGACGAGTGCCACTGATAAAAGCGTTGAGCTGATTGATCAGATAGCGCTTTGGCATTCCCTCGAGCCAGGGCGCTCCGAGTTTCTGATCCACGCCGCCATGACAAGAGATGCATGGCGCGATGTTGCGCAGTGGATCGCCGACACGTACGAGCGCCGGAAGATTTTCATCGTAGGTGGTCGGTGCGGTGCGGGCTTTGGGCAGGTTTGCGTAGTAGGCAGCGAGGTCCTCGATATTGCGGGGAGTCATTGCCTCAGCAAACGCTTGCATGATGGGGCTGCGTCGATGACCGCTGCGGTAGTCCTCCAACTGTTTGATCACGACCTCTGGATACTGGCCTGCCAGATTCGGCGCATCGGATTTACTCATGCCTAACGCGCCGTGACACATCGTGCAGTTGAGGGCCGCCAGCGTTGCGCCTCGTCCAATAGCATCTCCCGCTCCGGCATGAGCCATTGAACGCTCCAACACAACTTGCGTCGTTGTCTCATCCGACCCGATGTTGGAGTTCTCGCGCCACTTGGAGGGAACACCCGCGGCGCGGCACAGGCTTGCCCACACGCCTTCAACCGTAAAATCCTTTTGTACAGATGGAAGCCACACGAAACCGACGAGGACCAGAACGATCGTCAGCGCGGCGAGCGTGAGCACACTGATTCGAAAAATTCTATTCCGCCATGAAAAGAGATGGGGCTCATCCATCATCGGCTCCCAATTGGAATCACGGGGACCGAAGCTTCGGGAATCGACGCAAGCTGCGCGATCGGATAGGCGTAGTTGACGAGCGTCAACGCAATCATCATGGCCACCCACAATCCGAAGCTGTTCAATGCGACAGGCGTGTGAACACTAGCGTGCACTGGCCGACTGAACGTATACACCGCTGGTGCGCTGGCCTGCTTTCGTGCAGTGGCGAGGACGAACACGAACAACAAGGCCGAAAGTACCAGGAGCGCACCGCCCAGTGTTGAGATTGAAACTGTCCAGGCCTGGGGATGCAGCGCCGGATGACGATAATCGTAATACGCCATGCGACGCGGCATGCCGAGCAAACCCACCCAGTGCCATGGAAGAGTCAGCACCAGCATGCCGACAAACCACAGCCATAGCTGGGTGCGGATCAACGTCAGCGACAACGGCGAACAGTTCGTGAGTTGTGGCCAGAGATCGTAAGCCACCATGAAATACATGATGACAATCGCGCCTGCGAAGATCAGATGGAAATGTCCCGTGACCCACTGCGTGTTGTGCACCGTCTCGTTGAGCTGATAGCTCATGTTGATGATGCCGCCAGCGCCACCGAGTCCGAGCATCACAAAAGCAAACGTGACGCCGAGCATCATGGGGTTGCTCCATGGCAGCGCTTTCACCCAACCCAACAGGCCTTGTCCACCGCGCAATCGTCCAGCGATCTCGACTGAGGCAACGATCGTAAAGACAGTCAGCAAGGTCGGCACTGAGACGAGTGCTGTCATGGCCGCGTGTACGAACTTGAAGCCGGCGCCGACCTGCGGATCGGCGAACAAATGATGGATGCCTATCGGCATCGAGAATACGAGAAAGAGCGCGAAGGCGACGCGTCCCATCAGATCGCTGTAGAGCCGTCCGCCGATCGCGCGCGGCACGATGGTATAGAACGCAATGTATGCGGGCATCAGCCAGAAGTAGACGATCGCGTGCAAGGTCCAGGAGAAGAAGACGCGAGCGAGTCCTGCATTGATGGTGTCCGTCCATCCGAAGGAAGCGGGCAGAATGAGCACCAGCACTTCGATGGCCGCGCCCACCGATGTCCATGCCCATAGATACGCGCCTGCGACGTTGCCGAACATCGCGAGCGGAATAGTTTCTGTCCGGTTCTCCTTTTTCCACGCTCGCAGGTTGATCGACATGAGCGCGACCCAGATCCAGGATCCAACCACGACCAGAACCACGCCAAGGTAATAGGTGGGACTCGCGATCATCGGTGGATAGAAGGTGTACAGCACCGAAGCTCTGCCTATTCCGATCGTCGTAGCAGCCAGGGCAGTGCCTGCGATGACCAACCAGAATCCTGCCCACGCCCAGCGCAGCCCGATGAGTGGACGTTTCAATGCGAGCTCACAGATTGCGTAGCCGAATCCCATCGCGACCAACGTGGGGAGCACGTATGCCATCACTGTTCCGTGAGCCGTCACAGAACGATAGTAGTGTTCGGGATTGTTGATCCATGCGCTCAACGGGCTGCGCACGAACATCTGCCATTCACCCAGAAAGGTCGCGCCGAGGAAAGCGACGAACGCCACCCAGAAGTGCGCGAGGACGAGTCGTTTAGCGAGGAACACAGTTCAACCTGCTGGTGCCTGAGATTTTCGCGAGGAATTCCTGCTGTGGAATGACTTGCACGCGTGCCCACATCGCTTCATGTCCCGTACCGCAGTACTCGTGGCACGGCATGAGTTGTTCGCCCACCTCTGGAAAGCTCGTTGTGAACGTGGCAATAAATCCTGGAATGAGCATCGTGTTCGCATTGGACTTGCCAATCACAAAACCATGAATGGCATCGGTGGCCGTCGCTCGAAAGGTCACGGGCATGCCCGCCGGCACGACCAGACATTGCGGGGAGAATGAGTATTGCTGGCCAATCAATCGAATCATCACCGTGCCATCCGGTTCGAGCGCAGTCCCGAGATTGCTTTCGATGAATTCGCCTTTCAGATGCAACGTTCGGACATCGATCGTTTCGACTCTCGATGGCGGCATCGCGGCCCAATGCACGCCGGTGACGATCATCATGCCGATCAGCAGACCGATGATGATGACGACAACAATGGCCCAACGGCGTTCTGCCGCGATGGCTACCGCGTGCCCCGAATGTTCATGGGGAGTCGTCGCGCTCACTGCACAGCGCCTCGCGGCAGGTAAACGAAGAAATAGAACGCGAAGTAGATCGCCACGACGATTGCACTTGCGATGCCTGCAACGACGAATGCACCCGTCGGTCCACGCGCAACGATCTTTTCGACGGAGTCGTTAGTCGGATCGGCTTCGGTGGGATTTCGCTCGGCCATAGCTGAGTCACTCCGGAAGAATCTTGCGAAGCTCGTTGGCCTGCTCGGCTGCAACGGGAGTGCCACTGTTGTTCCAGGCGACACGGATATAAGTGACCACCGCTGCAACGTCAGCATCACTCAGCAGATGCGAGAACGGGGGCATGCCATAGGGCCTCGGATTCTTTCGCGTGCCAGGTGCGTAGCCGCCATTCAAAACCATGCGGATCGAATTCACAGGCGAGGACATCGTGATCGACTGATTCCCGGCGAGCGGTGGGAATGCCGGCGGGTGACCCTGACCTTCATCGCCGTGACACACGGCACATTGCTCTGCGTAAGTTTTGCGTCCGAGTTCCATCACAGACGGATCCACCAGCCGTGCCTGACTCGTCGGAGGTGCTTCTGCGTCACGTGGTGGCAGCGCCTTGAGATACACGGCCATGGCGCGAGCATCTTCATCAGTCAGATATTGCAGGCTGTTGTAGACCACCTCAGCCATCGGGCCGTACACAGCGCTCTGCCTGGAGATGCCGATCTGCATCAGATCAGCGATCTGATCGAGAGGCCAGTTACCCAATCCTGCTTCGCGATTCGAAGTGAGCGAAGGTGCGTACCAGTTCTGATTGGGAATCATGCCGCCTTCGAACTCTTGCGATTCGCGCGAGCCCCCCAATGCGTTCACGGCGGTGTGGCACATCGAGCAGTGACCCAGGCCGCGAACCAGATACGCGCCGCGATTCCATTCCTTCGATTGTTGAGGATCGGCCACGTATTCGCCTTCCGTGAAATAGAGCGTTCGCCAGCCGATCAACAGTTCGCGTTTGTTGTAAGGGAAGCGCAGCTCATGTTCGCGATTCGGGCGCTTCACAGGCGTCACCGACATCAGATAGGCATAGATCGCGTCGCTATCCTCGCGAGTGACATTGGTGTACGAGGCGAAAGGCATTGCGGGGTACAGAAGCGAGCCATCACGCGATACACCTGAATGCATCATTCGATAGAAATCATCCGCAGACCACATGCCGATGCCGGTTTCATCGTCGGGCGTGATGTTCGGCGCGTAGAGATTTCCGAACGGCGTTGGCATGGCTCGGCCGCCTGCAAACTGGGATTCGTTCGGTGCGGTGTGGCATGCGATGCAATCGCCAGCACGTGCAAGGTATTCGCCGCGATTGATGACTTCAGTGGTTGCATTCGTCTGTGGCTTCTCAGATTTCGGCAGCATCCCGGGTTGCAGGAGAATGAGCGCTGTGACGACGCCAGCAACGAGCAGTGTCACGATCACGCTGATGCGTGTACGCATCATCTATGTCCGCGGCTGACTACCGCAGGCAAACGGCATGCGGATGAGATTGGATGATTCTGGAGACAGGTCTTTAGGCGCATCCTGACGTGACAACCACGCTGCCACTGCAGAGATGTCCTCATCGGTCAGGCGCGAGGCAACGCGCTTCATGCAGTCAGGTTCTATGGCGTGTCGCTCGCCCACCTGCCAGCGAGTGAGTTGCCCAATGATGTACGCGGGCCTCAAACCAGCGAGGCCGGGAATGCCGGGCACCATTCCGGTCAGACGTTCACCGTGACATGCAGTGCATGCTGGAATTGTTCTCTCAGCGTCACCTGCAGTCACCAGCACTTGCCCGCGCGCAATCAGTTGCTGATCGACGGGTGCATTCTCCCGTGGAGCAAAGGGTGGCTGCAGCTTCGAGAAGTGTTCGGCAATCTCGCGTAAGTACGATTCAGGAAGATAAGCAACGAGATAGTTCATAGGCGGGTATCGACGCGTGCCGTTACGAAACGCCAGCAGCTGATTGAAGAGATACCCTTCGGGTTTTCCCGCGATACGGGGAAAGTAACCGTTGTTCGTTCCCTGGCCGCTCTGGCCGTGACAGGTCACGCACCCTTGAACGCGTGCTTCGACGGTATCGATCGCTTTGAAACTAGGAAGGGCATCACTCTGTGCTGGCTTGGCGGCGGGGCTCGCCAGAACGAGAAGAGTTGCGAGAGCAATTCCGATGCGTCGCATGCGCACTATCGGTATGAGAAGAAAGTGTCCTCGTTGCAGCATGGGTTGCGTCAATCAGCAATCTTCTTAAAGAGCATCGTCGAGTTCGACCGCTCGGCACTCACAGCTCAGTGCTGACTCAGTGCAGGAAGGACACGGACGACAACATACACGCGAGCTACTGGGCGGCGTGATAAGTGCTGTGGGCATTCGCGTTGACACTGCCTGTCGCTGCGCATCTGTGCGCACTGTCTGATCGCATTCAGATATGAGACTCTTGTGCGCACTTTCCGCCTCTGTGCTGCGCTCGCAGCAACGACACGTGGATCAGTCAGCGGGGCTTGAATGCTGATTTGATCGCCGCACGTAAGGCAAACACCGGCCGTTTCCGCCGAGATGCTTACATGTCCGTCACCGAGTTGACGTTGTGGAACTCCATTTCGACGCCGCCGTTAAGGGGCTTGTCGTCTCGCGTGAGTCGGCTCCCGCCCGAGCATCTCTGTCGTTTCTTCTTTTGGGAATCCGAGCGCTCCAGCTGGTGAAAAGCTCATTCGTACGATTCGCCGCGGTGGGTGCTATGGCCACAGCACTGCAGTACGCGCTCCTGTGGGCGGGCGTTGAGCTCGCCGCACTCTCGCCCACGACCGCATCCTCACTCGGTTTCGCCATCAGCGCGGTGTTCAACTACGTCGCGAACAAGCACGTGACGTTCGATGCAGATGCTACGAACGCGGTCGCCGTGCCGCGATTCACGCTCATGATCATCATGGGACTTGCGGTCACGTGGCTGTGCATGCGCATGCTCACGTCGTTCGGTCTGCACTATCTGCTGAGCCAGGTGCTCACTACAGGGATCGTGTTGATGATCAATTTTCAGCTTGCATCGCGCTGGGTGTTCCGGCGGAGAACGGAGATGAGCATGCCAGCAACTCAGATCGGCCCCGCGATGCGCGCCCGCGGCATGCCTTCTCTGGCCATTGTCGTACCGTGCTACAACGAAGAAGAAGTGGTGCTCA
>JBJMWN010000151.1:0-22959 GCA_045810085.1 Povalibacter sp.
CCATGCGTTCCGCATTCTCGATCACCATCAAACTCGCATTCGCCACATCGACCCCGACCTCGATGACGGTCGTAGCGACCAGCAGATCCATGCGTCCCGCTTTGAACTCGCTCATGACTGAATCTTTTTCGCGCGGCGGCATGCGTCCATGGATCAGCCCGACGCGCAGTTCTGAAAGTGCTTCGGCCAATATGCGTGATGTCTCTTCCGCTGCTTGCGCTTCCAGCTGCTCAGACTCCTCGATCAGTGGGCACACCCAATAGGCTTGACGCTTGAGCCGACACGCGTCGCGAATACGCAGGACAACTTCATCACGCCGTCCTTCGGAAAGAACGACGGTCTTCACTGGTGTGCGACCCGGCGGCAGCTCATCGATCACTGACACATCCAGATCTGCATAGGCTGTCATCGCGAGTGTTCGTGGAATCGGCGTCGCTGTCATGATGAGCTGATGCGGAAAGCGACCCGAAGCCATACCTTTTTCGCGAAGCAGCAGTCGTTGATGCACACCGAACCGATGCTGCTCATCGACGATGGCAAGGCCCAGCTGTTTGAACTGCACCTGCTCTTGGAATAATGCGTGAGTACCAATCGCAATCTGCGCGGTGCCCGAAGCGAGATCCGCGAGTGCCTGCGTTCGACCAGCGCCAGTACGTTTGCCGGTCAGCATCGCGATGTTCAAGTTCAAAGGCGCGAGCCAATGCGCAAAGTTTCGACCGTGCTGTTCGGCGAGAAGCTCGGTCGGAGCCATCACTGCAGCTTGAAATCCCGCTTCCACTGCACGCACCGCTGCGAGTGCCGCCACAACAGTCTTACCGCTACCTACGTCGCCTTGCACGAGTCTCATCATCGGGCTCGACTTCGCAAGATCGCGGTCGATTTCGTTCCAGGTGCGCGACTGCGCGCCGGTCAGTCGAAACGGCAACGACTCTATGAAGGCCGGCAACAAGCTGCGCTTGGGTTCCAATGCCCAACTCGGATCGCGTTGAATCGACTGTCGCAGCAGTCGCAGGCTCAAGTGATGAGCCAGTAATTCTTCAAACGCCAGGCGACGCTGCGCGGGATGCTTGACCTCCGACATCAATTCCAGACTCGCATCGGGTGGAGGCCGATGTACGTAGATCAGCGCGTCGCGCAATGAAGGCAGATCGAGCTCACGCAGCACGTTCGTCGGAAGCCAATCACGAATGGCTTCGTTGGTGACCTCACGCAATGCTGCGTCGGTGAGCTGACGCAGTCGTCCTTGCTGCACGCCCTCGGTCGCCGGATAGATAGGCGTGAGTGCCGACTCCACCGTGTTTGCAGAGTCGCTCGCAACGCGCCGGTATTCGGGATGCACGATCTCGCAGCCTGCAAGTCCGCGGCGAATTTCGCCGTAACAACGAATGCGGACGCCCCGCGCGAGTGCCTGCTGCTGCGACGTAGAGAAATGAAAGAAGCGCAAGGTCAGCGCGCCAGATCCATCGGAGATGCGACAGAGAAGCTGTCGGCGACCGCGAAACGTCACCTCCGTGAGCTGCACTTCGCCTTCGATGACTGCTCGTTCACCCGCCTGCAGCGTGCCGATCGGAACGACTCGAGTGCGGTCTTCGTAGCGGAGCGGCAAAAGAAACAGCAGATCCTGAACGGTGAAGATGCCGAGCTTCTCCAGTTTCTGTGCCAGCGCATCACCGACACCTTTGAGTGCAGTGATGGGGCGCAGCTCGGAGGCAGCGGCTTCACGCGATGTGTTTGAAAGGGAAGTGTTCATGTCGCCGTCCGTGGCGAGTGTAGCAAGGACGATTTGTCCGCTACGGGTAAGAGCAAGACTTGATTCGGATGAGCGTGGATCTCGAGACCGCTGTCGTCAGTCAATCTCGAGCACGCAATCCATTTCAACGGCAGCGCCTTTTGGCAACGCTGCCACCTGCACCGCGGCGCGCGCGGGATACGGTTCCTGAAAATACTCGGCCATGATTTGATTGAGCAGGGCGAAGTGCGAGAGATCGACGAGAAACACATTGAGTTTCGTCACACTCGCGAAACTGCCGCCCGCAGCGACGATGATCGCTTTGAGGTTATCGAACACGCGGCGGATCTGCGCATCCATCGAGCTCGTGACCATTTCACCGGACCGCGGGTCGAGGGGAATCTGACCCGATACGTACACGGTGCTGCCAACTTTCACGGCTTGCGAGTAAGTGCCGACTGCTTTCGGAGCATCAGGCGTGGAGATGATGGTGCGGGGCATGAGGGCGACTCGAGGTGGCTCAGGGAAAGAACGATGCATGGGGCGCGCGAATTCTAGAGCAGATGAAGTGGCAAGCTCAGCTAGGCAAGCACTCTCGTCACTCGCATCACGTCCGGCATTCTGCGCAGATTCTTGATCACGCTCGCGAGCTGTTTGCGATCGCGAACCTGCAAATCGAAAATCAGTGTGGACGCATCGCCATCGCGTTCATCGACGGCGACGTGTTCGATGTTGGTGTCGGTCGAGGCGATGTTGGATGCGATGGCTGCGAGCGCGCCCATGCGATTGCTCACATCGATGCGAATCTCGACGTTGAACAGACGATCCAAACTTTGTTGCCAGGCCACCGACAGCCATTTGTCCGGCTGTTTACGATAGTTGCGCAGATTGCCGCAGACCTCACGATGAATGACCACGCCTCGGCCACTCGAGAGGTACGCCATGATCGGGTCGTTCGGAATCGGAAAGCAGCAGCGTGCGTAAGTCACCACCATGCCTTCGGTTCCGGCGATCGCCAACGGTCCGGAAGGAGATACCGGTTCAGCTGGCGGTTGTGCATCCGATGGCAAGAGCCGCCGCGCAACGAGCGGTGCCAGGCGTTCACCCAGACCGATACTTTCGAACAGTTCTTCGGAATCCTTCAGATTCAGCTCTGCCGCGACGGCCTGCACACGCTCGTCGGGAAGTTTCTTTAGCGACAGTGACAAGTCGCTGAGAGCTTGATTCAGCAGACGCTTGCCGAGTTCGACCGCTTCGGAGTGCTTGAGCCCCTTCAGGTAATGACGAATCGCAGCACGCGCCTTGGCGGTGACCACGAAGTTCACCCAGGCGGGATTGGGCGTTGCCCCTTTCGCAGTGATGATCTCCACCGTCTGCCCATTGCGCAGCGGTGTGCGTAGCGGCACGAGTCGACGATCGACTTTGGCCGCGACACAGTGATTGCCAATGTCCGTGTGCACGCTGTACGCGAAGTCGACTGCGGTAGCGTTTCGCGGCAAACGTCGGATTTCACCGCGTGGAGTGAAAACATAGACCTTGTCCGGGAAGAGGTCGACCTTGACGCTCTCCATGAACTCTTCGGAGTTGCCGCCGTGCTGCATCTCCATCAGCTGTTGCAGCCATTCACTGGCCCGATCGCGATAGACGCGACCCTGATCCTCACCCGATTTGTATTGCCAATGCGCGGCGATTCCCGCCTCAGCGACGCGATTCATTTCTTCGGTGCGAATCTGCACCTCGATCGGCATTCCATTCGGACCGAAGAGCGTCGTGTGGAGTGATTGATAGCCATTGATGCGCGGGATCGCGATGTAATCCTTGAAGCGACCCGGCATCGGACGATACAGCCCGTGGACCAGACCCAGCGTGCGATAACACGTGTCGACGCTATCAACGACGATGCGGAAACCGAACACATCAACGATGGAACTCAACGGCGCGCGTTTGCGGCGCATCTTCTGATAAACGCTGTAGAGATGCTTCTCGCGTCCCTCGACCCGACCTTGAATGCTGGCCTTCGCAAGCCCGCCTCGCAGGTTATCGGCGATCTTGCCTACGAACTGCTTTTGATTGCCGCGGGCTTTTTTCAGCGCGCGTTCGATGATGCGATGACGACCCGGATACAGCGATTTGAATCCAAGATCCTCGAGCTCTGACTTCACCGAATGAATGCCGAGTCGGTTGGCGATCGGCGCATAAATCTCGAGCGTCTCGCGCGCGATGGTGCGTCGTTTGGCAGGCGGCATCGCGCCCAGCGTGCGCATGTTGTGAGTTCGGTCCGCGAGCTTGACCATGACGACACGGATGTCGCGCACCATGGCTAGTAACATTTTGCGAAACGATTCGGCTTGAGCTTCGGCGCGGCTGCGAAACTGGATCTGATCGAGTTTCGATACGCCATCCACCAGTTCGGCGACTTCCGGACCGAAGCGCTCGGCGATCTCTTCCTTGGCCGTGGCCGTATCTTCGATGACGTCATGAAGGATGGCAGCGACGATCGTCTGCGCATCCATGTGCAGGTCCGCGAGAATGTCCGCAACCGCCACCGGATGAGCGATGTACGGCTCACCGCTCAGTCGCTTCTGGCCCTGATGGGCTTGAGCGCCGAACTCGTACGCATCGCGAACGCGGTCCACCTGCGGCGGGGGCAGGTAGGTTTCGAGTTTATTGAGAAGCTGCGTTACGCCTATCGAGCGTCTTCCGGTCGGCAGCAGACCCAGAATGGAAGACGCGTAATCCATGATGGAGGAAAGGTCTTCCGGACCGATCAGTCTCCCAAGCCGAGATGGGGAGCGCGCAGCTCACCCGACATTTCAGCGTCGGGCATCATCTCGGTGATCATCGGGCGTTGCTCGATCTCTTCCAGAATCTCAGGACCAATGTGTCCGGCGGCGACTTCGCGCAGTGCGACCACCGTCATCTTGTCGTTCTCGACGTCCACCGTGGGTTCAGCACCATTCGCGAGCTTACGGGCGCGTTTGGACGCGACCATCACCAGCTGGAACAGATTGGGTACGTTCTGCAAACAGTCTTCGACAGTAATGCGGGCCATAAAACCTCAAACGGGGGCGGGAAAGGCCGGTCGGCGGTCGCCGAGGGCAGCAAAAGTATAGCGTAAGGACCCACCCCGATGTGAGTCGGCTTCTCGCTGAATCGTGCGAGCGCGCACGCAAATCAGTGATGCCGCTATTCAGCAAACGGACTGCGGGCTAACATTGCGCCCCCCGCTGGCCCCGCAACACCCTTCCTGTTCAGGTCGTCAGCGATAGAACTGCCCAATCGAAAGTTGCGGCCCAGACATTGTGGAGAGAGGAATGAAGTTTCGACCGACCCTGTTGGCGTTCGGCCTAGGTATCGTTGCGGCTGCCACCAGCATGGGCGTGCTCGCTGACGGCGAGCTTCAGGGAAATCGCGAAAAGGGGCAGGTCCTGGCGTACACCTGCCACGGTTGCCATGGCGTTCCGAACTACAAGAATGCGTGGCCTCCTTACAGCGTCCCGCGTCTCGGTAACCAGAATCCGCAGTACATCGCGGCCGCTCTCACCGAATACGTCACTGGCGATCGTTCTCATCCCACCATGCACTCGCAGGCCACCACGCTGACGCCACAGGATCGAGCTGATATCGCCGCGTTCCTGCATGCCGAGGGCGTGAATCCAAACGCAGAAGTCGTTGGCACTCCTCCGGTCGCGACGCAGACTTGCGTGCAGTGTCACGGCGCGAACGGTGCCAAGACGCTCGGCCCCGAATATCCGGCGCTTGCGGGCCAGCACGCGGACTACATCGTGCAAGCGCTCAAAGACTACAAAAGTGGTAAGCGCAAGAATCCAATCATGGCGGGCATTGTCGCGGGCGTAGACGCGAAAGACTTCGAGGCGATCGCACAGTTCTTTTCACAGCAGCGCGGCTTGTGCGGCACGGAAGAACTTCGTCAGCACGGAAAGTGCGAAGGCAAATGACCTCTCGCTGAAAATGACGAGATGACGCGCAGACCAGAGTAGAGTCCGGCGCGATCCGTCACTCGTCATGGGTCACCGCCATGTCTGCCGACTTTCGCGCGTTTCGAATTCACAATGAGAACGGCTCGATCGCGGCGCGACTCGAGAAGCTCTCGCTCAAAGACCTCGCCGACGGTGAGGTCATCGTCAAAGTCGAATACTCGACGATCAACTACAAAGACGCGCTGGCGGCGACCGGTCGCGGCAAAATCCTGAAGAAGTTTCCGCTCGTAGGCGGCATCGATCTCGCAGGTCGCGTGGAGTCCTCTCGCGATCCCGCATTCTCACCGGGGCAATCGGTAGTCGTCACAGGCTGCGGCCTGTCCGAAACACATGATGGTGGCTACAGCGAATACGCGAGAGTGAAAAGCGATTGGGTGATCCCGATCCCTGAAGGTCTCGACACCTATCAATGCATGGCGCTGGGAACGGCCGGTTTCACCGCTGCTCTCGCCATTCATCAGATGGAACGCAATGGGCAGCTGCCGGAGCACGGCGAGATCGTGGTCACGGGCGCAAGCGGTGGCGTCGGAAGTCTCGCGATCGACATGTTGGCTGGTCGCGGCTATCGCGTTGTTGCGCTGACAGGAAAACAAGATGCGGAGAGTTACCTCAAGTCGATTGGTGCTCAACGAATTCTGTTACGACAGGACGTGGACCTCGGCTCAAAGCCGCTCGAGGAAGCTCAATGGTCAGGCGCGATCGACAGTGTTGGCGGCGAGGTGCTTGCGTGGCTCACGCGCACCACAAATTTCTGGGGCAACATCGCCAGCATCGGAATGGCGAGTGGTGTTGAACTCAAATCCACCGTTCTTCCATTTATTCTTCGCGGCGTGAATCTGCTGGGGATCAATTCAGTCTTCACGCCCAGGCCGTTGCGGCTCGCGGTCTGGCAGAGACTTGCGACTGACCTCAAGCCTCGTCATCTTGATCGAGTCGTCACGCAACGGATCTCGCTGGATCAATTGCCCGAAGCGTTCGACGCATATCTCAAAGGCGAAGTGACGGGTCGCACAATCGTCTCGATCGCTTAGCTGGCCTGGTTCCAAATCAAAAGGTTTTTCCGGTTCTATGCTGATCGAGCCTGCATCGAAGTTTGGCCTGACTCTCACTGAGATGCAGGAAACCAAGCTCATTCGTCTGCTCGATGAGCTCGATGACTGGAATCAGCGCATGAATCTCACTGCGATTCGCGAGCGCTCGCAGCAGATCACGAAACATCTGCTCGATAGTCTTTCAGTACAGCCGTTTCTGCATGGCTCACGAATCTGCGATGTCGGAACAGGTGCGGGATTTCCGGGCATTCCACTCGCCATTGCGAATCCTGAAATCCATTTCACGCTCGTGGATTCGACCGCAAAGAAATTGAAATTCATCGATCATGTCGCGCAACTGCTGGAGTTGGACAATATCCAGACGGTGCACACGCGTGCGGAATCGTTCCGAGTGGAGACCCGATTCGACATCGTGATTTCGCGCGCGGTCGGCCCAGTTGCGCAATTCGTGACCTGGACCGGTCATCTTTGTGTCGGTGGCGGGCGCCTGCTCGCGATGAAAGGCCGCTACCCGCACGAGGAGCTGAACAAATTGCCAAATGGGTGGAAACTCGCGGCCGTCCATCGACTTGAGATTCCCGGTCTGGACGAAGAGCGGCATCTTGTGGAAATCTGCCGCAATCACGACAGGGTCTAACGCTAGGCCGTAGTCCGAAGATGTATTTATTAGTGCTCGCCGAGCGAGACCCATGACTGTACGATCGCGAATCACTCCCTCATCGCTAGCACCTAGTGCCTAGTCTCTAGCGCCTTCTCATGCACCGCATTCTCGCCATCACCAATCAAAAAGGCGGCGTCGGCAAGACGACGACCAGCGTGAATCTCGCTGCGTCGCTCGCGGCGACGAAGCGGCGCGTGCTGCTGATCGATTGCGATCCTCAGGGCAATGCAACGATGGGTTGCGGCGTAGACAAACGCACGGTCGAGCGCACCACCACTGATGTGTTGCTGGGTGAGTGCGATCTCGCTTCTGCGTTGCAGTCGGTCGAGTACTCAGATTTCAAATTGCTGCCTGCCAATCAGGACCTCGTGGCTGCAGAAGTTGAACTGATGGGTAAGCCAGGTTGTGAGGCGCGATTGCGCGATGCGCTCCGCCCCGTGCTCGAACAGTTCGACATGGTTCTCATCGATTGCCCGCCCGCGCTGAACATGCTGACAGTGAATGCACTCGTCGCTGCCGAAGGCGTGCTCATTCCGATGCAGTGCGAGTACTACGCACTCGAAGGTTTGACCGCACTGGTGAGCACGATCGAGCAGATCAAGGCAGGTCCAAACCCGCAGCTTGAGATCGACGGTATTTTGCGAACTATGTTCGATCCGCGAAACAACCTCGCCAACGAGGTGTCCGCGCAGTTGATTGAGCATTTTCAAGGCAAGGTCTTTCGCACCATCATTCCTCGAAACGTACGACTGGCCGAGGCACCGAGCTACGGCAAACCCGCTCTGTACTTCGACCGCGAGTCACGTGGCGCAGTGGCGTACCTGGCGCTTGCTGGTGAAATGATTCGTCGCTCCGAGGGCGAAGAGATGCCGGCAGTCGATGCGGTGGGAACATGACGAGCAAAGGGCTGTCGGGCGTCGGGCTCTGGGCTGCAGGGTCAGAGTCGGAATGCGCAGAAATTCGATTGAACGTTGGCTTCTCGCCAGCAGCCCAACGCCCAGTACCCAGAGCCTGCTGAAGAATGTCCACCAAACGACCAAGTCTCGGCCGTGGCCTGGGTGCTTTGCTCGGGCAGCCGGTTGCCAACGCGGAAGCAGCATCGTCTGTCACACAGCTGCGGCCCGATGAAGAGCTCACGAAGATTCCCGTGGATCTGTTGCAGCGGGGCAAGTATCAGCCGCGCATCGACATGCACACAGACACGTTGCAGGAGCTTGCTGATTCGATCAAATCACAGGGACTGATTCAGCCGATTCTTGTCCGTCCGTTGGGAGAGCCTGCGCCAGGTCAGCCTCGCCGGTACGAGATCATCGCGGGCGAACGCCGCTGGCGTGCCGCACAGCTCGCGGGCTTGCATGAAATTCCATCGATCATTCGCCGTATTCCCGATGAGGCTGCCGTTGCGATGGCGCTCATTGAGAATATCCAGCGTGAAGATCTGAATCCGCTCGAAGAGGCGCGTGCACTCGATCGCCTGATCACAGAGTTCGACATGACACACGCCACGGCTGCAGAAGCAGTGGGTCGGTCACGTGCCGCCGTTTCCAATCTGTTGCGTTTGCTCGAGCTGTGCGACGAAGCCAAGTCGCTCGTTGAACAGCGCGAGATAGAGATGGGACACGCGCGTGCGTTGCTCGGTCTCGGTACGAAGCGACAGCAGGCGGAAGTGGCCACGCTGGTCGCGAAGAAAAAACTGTCGGTGCGCGAAACCGAAGCACTCGTGCGACGCATGGGGCTCACGAACACGAGCGAAGTACAGAGCACGCCGCGACCGGATCCAAACATACGCAAGCTCGAAAGCGATCTGTCAGAAAAGCTCGGGGCCAAAGTCCAGGTTCAACATTCGTCGGGCGGCAAAGGCAAGCTCATCATCAGCTATCACACGCTCGATGAACTTGACGGCATCATCGAGCACATCCAGTAGCGAGACGACACGGAAAGGCTCGACGTTCTGGACGTCATTCGGCGCGTAAGCCGAAGCCTGCAGCCTGAATATGTCTGGAAATTGACGCACTGCCGTCATTCTCAGATCTTCCGGTTCTTTGTTGAAGCACTGCAAAACGCTGCGTATAATCCGCCGCCTTTTCCGGCCGGGGCGACCGTGGGCCGGTGCGGGAAATTCCATCAATGCCACACGTCGCCGGTGTTCCGGCCCACGCGTGGCATTTTTGTTGTCCATCGATCTCAAGCGAGTCGTCGGCCGTGAGCTCCAATGTTCTTGCCGACGCGGCGCGCCAGGCCTTTAAAACGCTGTTGTGGCAGCTGGCCGCCGTGCTGATTCTCGCTGCGATGACGGCAGTGTTCTGGGGCGTCAGAGCGGGTGGTTCCGTGCTGGCGGGCGGCGGCATCGGCCTTATCTGGACGGTGTACATGGCGCTCACTTTGTTCAAGCACAGCTTGACGCACGGTGTGCACATGTCCGCGCTGACGTTCATGACCGGATGGCTGATTAAAGTGGCGCTCACCGTGGTGCTTCTGGTCGCGGCCTTCAGATCGGGTGCGTTCGTGCCTCCGGCCGTACTGGCCGGACTCACTGGTGCGCTCGTCGCTTACGGCGTCGTGCAGGCGACGAAGTTGTCGCAGCCGCGGAGTTGAGCAGCGTGTGATGCTCGGTGGCTGAGTTCGTGATGTTTGTTGGACTAGGTGAATCATGCGGATTGCTTTAATGGCGAGTGAAAGCGGAGGCGAGAGCGGCGGCATGGCCGAGTACATCTCGCATCACCTCAAGCACCTTGCCAGCGCCCAGCAGAATGGCCGCCTGTTCGCTCCGGACGTATTTCACCTCGACACGATCTTCTTTTCGCTGCTGTGCGGCGTCATTGTTCTGACGGTCCTCTATCTCGCTGCGCGCAAGGCGACGGCGGGCGTCCCCGGCAAATTCCAGGCGTTTGTCGAAATGCTGGTGGAGTTTGTCGATGAACAGGCCAAGGGCATGGTGCACGGCAAGCTGGATTTCATCGCCCCGCTGGCGCTGACGGTGTTTGTCTGGGTTGCCTTCATGAACGCTATCGACCTGCTGCCGGTGGACTGGTTTCCGAGCTTGGCTCACCGGTATCTGCATCTCGATCACTTGCGACCGCTGCCGACTGCTGACCTCAATGGCACCTTCGGCATCGCAGTGGCCGTGCTGCTCCTGGCCTTCTACTACAACATCAAGATCAAAGGCCTTGGCGGCTGGCTGCATCAGTGGGTCAGTGCGCCCTTTGGCATGAACAAGATCACCGGGAATCCGCTGAGCTGGATCGGCGCCGTTCTGCTCGCCCTCGCAAACGTCACCATGACGGCGATCGAGTACATCGGTAACACCTTCTCACACGGCATGCGTCTGTTCGGCAACATGTACGCAGGCGAGCTGATCTTCTTCCTCATTGCCGGCCTGGGCGGTACCGCCACGGTGTTCGGTATTGGCATGCACCTCTTCACGGGCACGGTGTGGGCGTTGTTCCACATCCTGATCGTGCTGTTGCAGGCATTCATTTTCATGATGCTGACGCTGGTCTACATCGGTCAGGCCCACGAGCATCACTAAGCGGTTGGTTACTACGCAGACGGTTTGGTTGGCTTTTTCCGGAGAACTCTTATGACGAATGTTGCTTTTGTCGCCCTGGCTTGTGGATTGATCATCGGTATTGGCGCGCTCGGTGCCTGCATCGGCGTGGGCCTCCTGGCCAGCAAGTACATCGAATCCTCGGCCCGTCAGCCTGAGCTGATGAACGTGCTGCAGACCAAGGTGTTTCTGCTGTTCGGTCTGGTCGATGCATCCTTCATCATCGGCACCGGCATCGCACTGTGGTTCGCGACGGCAAATCCGTTCGCTGGCTGATCACGCAAAAACGGTTTGCGCGCCGGCGCAATTGCGACTGAAGCTTTAGCAGGACGGACGATTCCATGAATCTCAATGCGACGATGTGGGTGCAGTCGCTGGTATTTCTGATACTGGCGTTGGTGACCATGAAGTTCATCTGGCCGCCGCTGATCGCTGCGATCGCGGAGCGCCAGAAGAAGATCGCTGATGGCCTGGCTGCAGCGGACAAGGGCGAGCGAAGCCTGGCTGAAGCCAAGTCCAATGCGACTGTCATCGTCAAGGATGCGCATGCACAGGCGACCAGAATCATCGAGCAGGCCAACCGCCGTTCGAATGAGCTGATCGAGGAAGCGCGCGGCACGGCAATCACCGAGGGCCAGCGCCTGATCGGCGATGCGCGGCAGGAAGTGGCATTGGAATCCGGTCGTGCTCGCGAACAGTTGGGCAAAGAAGTGGCAGCGATCGCGGTTGCCGGCGCGAGCAAGCTGCTCGGTCGCGAGATCGATGCGCGCGCTCATGCAGACCTGCTCGAGAAACTGGCGCTCGAAATCGAACGCACCTGAGTAACGGAGCAGTAATGGCCGAGAAAGTCAGCATCGCACGACCGTACGCCAAAGCGGCTTTCGAGTTCGCTCGTGAGCGCAACGCGCTCGGCGCCTGGTCCGAGACTCTGAGCACCGCGTCTGCAATCATTGCGGATGAACGGGTCGCGAAATTGCTGTCGAGTCCGCGCATCACCCCGGATCAGCTGGTCGGTCTCATCGCCGATATTGCCGACACGTCACTCGACGAGCAGGGCAGGAACTTCCTCAATACGCTGGCGCAGAATCGCCGCCTCGATGTGTTGCCGGAAATTGCGGCGATCTATGAAGTGCTCCGCGCTGAAGTGGAAAACACCGCCGACGTGCAGGTGGTCTCGGCAGTTCCACTCGATGACGCGCAACGCCAGCGACTGGCGACAGCGTTGCAGAAGCGTCTGAAGCGCGATGTGCGTCTGCACTGCGAAGTAGACGCTTCCTTGCTCGGCGGCGCCGTCGTGCGCTCAGGTGACATGGTGATCGACGGGTCGTTAAAGGCCGGTCTGGAAAAGTTGACGCGCGCAATCGCGCTGTAGTGACTGAAACCGCGCTGCGTAATGCGTCGCGGACTGAATTCAAGAAGAGCCGGTGAGCGCCGGCGCTTCATCAAGAGGAAAGCGGTAAATGTCCATCAAGGCTTCTGAGATCAGCGATCTGATCAAGGCTCGCATCGAGAAATTCTCGAGCGCGACCGAAGAGCGCAATGTCGGTACCGTCGTCACGGTCACCGACGGTATCGTGAAAGTTCACGGCCTCGCCGACGCCAAGTACGGTGAAATGCTGGAATTTCCGGGTGGCAGCTTTGGTCTGGCGCTGAACCTGGAACAGGATTCCGTCGGCGCGGTGGTGCTCGGCGAATACAAGCACATCAGCGAAGGCGCGACGGTGAGAACCACCGGCCGCATTCTGGAAGTGCCGGTTGGCGAAGCCCTGCTGGGTCGCGTGGTCGATTCGCTCGGCAATCCCATCGACGGCAAAGGCCCAATCAATACCTCGCAGAAGGCGCCGATCGAGCGTGTCGCGCCGGGCGTCGTGTTCCGTAAGTCGGTCAGCCAGCCCGTGCAGACCGGTTACAAGGCGGTTGACTCGATGGTGCCCGTCGGCCGCGGGCAGCGTGAACTCATCATTGGCGATCGTCAGACCGGCAAGACTGCACTCGCCATCGACACGATCATCAATCAGAAGTCGAGCGGCATTAAGTGCATTTATGTCGCGATCGGTCAGAAGCAGTCGTCGATCGCGAACGTCGTGCGCAAGCTCGAAGAGCACGACGCGATGAAGCACACGATCATCGTCGCCGCCTCGGCTTCGACTCCTGCAGCGTTGCAATATCTCGCGCCGTACTCGGGCTGCACGATGGGTGAGTACTTCATGGACCAGGGCGAAGACGCGCTGATCATCTATGACGATTTGACCAAGCAGGCCTGGGCCTATCGCCAGATCTCGTTGCTGCTGCGTCGTCCGCCCGGCCGCGAAGCGTATCCAGGCGATGTGTTCTATCTCCACTCACGTCTGCTCGAGCGTTCCGCTCGTGTGAACGAAGAGTATGTCGAAAAGAAAACGAATGGCCGCGTGAAGGGCAAGACGGGTTCGCTGACAGGTCTGCCGATCATTGAAACGCAGGCAGGCGACGTCACGGCATTCGTCCCCACCAACGTCATCTCGATCACCGACGGTCAGATCTTCCTCGAAGGCGATCTGTTCAACGCCGGCATCCGTCCTGCGATGAATGCAGGTATCTCGGTGTCCCGCGTCGGCGGCGCCGCGCAGACGCCAATCATCAAGAAGCTGGGTGGCGGTATCCGTCTGGCGCTGGCGCAGTATCGCGAACTTGCTGCCTTCTCACAGTTTGCTTCCGACCTTGACCAGGCCACGCGCAGTCAGCTCGAACGCGGCCAGCGCACCACCGAACTGATGAAGCAGAAACAGTTCGCACCGATGTCGGTGGCGGAAATGGCATTGTCGATCTACGCCGTGAACAACGGCTTCCTCGACAAGGTGCCGTTGAAGAAGGTCGGCGACTTTGAAGCCGCCATCCAGGCTTTCGCCAAAACCAACTACAAGCAGTTGGTCGACGGCATCAACGCCAAGCCGGAACTCTCGAAAGAGAACGACGCTGCGTTGAAGAAGCTCTGCGAAGAGTTCGTGGCGACAGGAACGTATTGAAGATGGGCCACTGGGCTGACGGGCTTTGGGCTGCTGGCAAGAAGGGAAACCTTTCTGCTCTGGCCAGAGCCCAGTACCCAGCAGCCCGCTAGCCCAAGCGAAGCGACACCATGCCCGGCGTAAAAGAAATCCGCGTCAAGATTGCGAGCTTCAAGAGCACGCAGAAGATCACCAAGGCCATGCAAATGGTCGCGGCGAGCAAGATGCGCAAGGCGCAGGAGCGCATGCGCGCCACGCGTCCGTATTCGGAGAAGATCCGCCGCGTCATCGGTCATCTGCGCCAGGCGAACCCGGACTTCAAGCATCCGTTCCTGATCGAGCGTCCGGTGAAGTCAGTCGGTTTCATCATTATCACCACTGATCGCGGCTTGTGCGGTGGCCTGAACGTCAATCTGTTCAAGACCACGCTGGCGTCAATTCGTCATTGGCAGAAGCAGGGCGCCGACGTTTCGCTGTGTCTGATCGGCTCGAAGGGTGTGCAGTTCTTTCGCCGTCTCAGCGGTGCCAAGACGCTGGCGACCGTGACCCACCTGGGTGACCGTCCGCATGTTGCGGATCTCATCGGTACTGTGAAAGTCATGCTGGATCAGTACAACGAAGGCAAGCTCGACCGCGTGTTCCTGGTGAACAACGTGTTCGTGAACACCATGAGCCAGCAGCCCACAGTGCGTCAGCTGCTGCCCGTTGTCACCGAAGAGGAAGACAAGAGCAAGCTGCAGAAGCTATGGGATTACATCTATGAGCCTTCAGCCAACGAACTGCTGGAAGGCGTGCTGATGCGCTACGTCGAGTCGCAGGTCTACCAGGGTGCCGTTGAGAACGTTGGCTGCGAAATGGCCGCGCGCATGGTCGCGATGAAGAGCGCCACCGATAACGCTGGCAAGCTGATCGAAGAACTTCAGTTGATCTACAACAAGGCCCGCCAGGCCTCGATCACGAAGGAGATCAGCGAGATCGTCGGCGGTGCTGCGGCGGTCTGATGAGGGCTGCTGGGTACTGGGCTACTGGCAAGAGTAAAGAATTCGGAATTGAAGGTTTTAGCGGAGCGGTAAGCGCAGCGATTCTGGCCAGCAGTCCAGAGCCCAGCGCCCAGAGCCCCTTCTGAGGAACGAAGCATGTCTACCGGCAAGATCGTACAAGTCATCGGCGCTGTCATCGACGTGGAATTTCCACGCGAACAGATTCCGAAAGTCTATGAAGCGCTGAAGCTCGAAGAGGGTGGCCTCACGCTCGAAGTGCAGCAGCAGCTCGGCGACGGCGTGGTACGCACCATCGCCATGGGTGTGTCCGAAGGCTTGAAGCGCGGACTGGCCGTCAAGGCCACAGGCAAGCCGATCTCCGTGCCGGTGGGTATGGCAACGCTCGGTCGCATCATGGACGTGCTCGGTGATCCGCAGGACGAGCGCGGTCCGGTCGAAGCGAAGGACTACTGGCCGATTCATCGTCCGGCTCCGTCGTATGACGAACAGGCCGGCGGACAGGATCTGCTGGAAACGGGCATCAAGGTCATCGATCTGCTCGTGCCGTTCGCCAAGGGCGGCAAGATCGGTCTGTTCGGCGGCGCCGGCGTGGGCAAGACCGTCACCATGCTCGAACTGATCAACAACATCGCCAAGGCGCACGCGGGTCTGTCCGTGTTCGCGGGCGTCGGCGAGCGTACTCGTGAAGGCAACGACTTCTATCACGAGATGTCGGAAGCCGGCGTTATCAACCTGCAGAACCTGCCGGAATCGAAAGTGGCCATGGTGTACGGTCAGATGAACGAGCCGCCCGGCAACCGACTGCGCGTCGCACTCACCGGCCTCACGATGGCCGAGTATTTCCGCGACGAAAAGAACGAGCAGGGCAAGGGCCGCGACGTGCTGCTGTTCATCGACAACATCTACCGCTACACGCTGGCCGGCACTGAAGTGTCCGCACTCCTCGGCCGTATGCCGTCGGCCGTGGGTTACCAGCCTACGCTGGCTGAAGAAATGGGCGTGCTGCAGGAACGCATCACCTCCACCAAGACCGGCTCGATCACCTCGATTCAGGCCGTGTACGTCCCTGCAGACGATTTGACTGACCCGTCGCCGGCCACGACCTTCGCCCACTTGGACGCGACCGTCGTACTCGATCGTCAGATCGCCGCGCTGGGTATCTTCCCGGCAGTGAACCCGCTCGATTCCACGAGCCGCCAGCTCGATCCGCTGGTCATCGGCGAAGAGCACTACAACGTTGCTCGCGGCGTGCAGGCTGTGCTGCAGCGTTACAAGGAGCTGCAGGACATCATCGCGATCCTGGGCATGGATGAACTGTCGGAAGACGACAAGCTCACGGTCTCTCGGGCTCGCAAGATCCAACGCTTCCTATCGCAGCCGTTCCATGTTGCCGAAGTGTTCACCGGCAACCCAGGTAAGCTGGTGCCGTTGCGTGAAACCATTCGCAGCTTCCGCGGCATCTTGTCCGGCGAGTACGACGCGCTGCCTGAGCAGGCGTTCTACATGGTCGGGACCATCGAAGAAGCGGTCGAGAAGGCGAAGACGCTGCAGTAAGCAACGTCGAGAAAGGGTCTGTGCCGCGGTTGCGAAACCGCAGCCGCCCGGCGGCAAGCTGAACGATCAATTCTGGGTGGTACTTGATGGCTACTACAATTCACGTCGACATCGTCAGCGCCGAAGGCGAGATCTTCTCGGGTGAAGCCTCGATGGTGTTCGCGCCAGCGGTTATGGGCGAGATCGGTATCGCACCTCGCCATGCGCCATTGCTCACGACGTTGCGCCCCGGCGAAGTCCGCGTGCAGACGCCAGCGGGTGACGAGCAGTTCTTCTACGTCTCAGGTGGCGCGATCGAGATCCAGCCTCATCTGGTCACGGTGCTCGCTGATACAGCGCTGCGTGCGAAGGACCTGGATGAAGCCGCAGCGATGCAGGCGAAACAGCGCGCAGAAGAGGCGTTGAGGAATCGTGGTACGGCAGTCAACGTGGCCGAAGCGCAGGCCGAGTTGGCGCGTCAGGTCGCACAGCTGAAGGTCATCGATCGACTGCGCAAGATCAAGCAATAGCCGACGACCCGTTCGTGAATGTCGAACATCGAATGCGCCCTGCGGGGCGCATTTTCGTTTGTACTGCCAGGGTTGTAGCTCGAACTCGCGACGCATACAGTCGTGCCCGAACTTATGAACACCCATTCTCCTGTTCAGAGCCCTCAACCTGGGGCTCACTCCTCGGTCACCCAAAGCGCTCCGCTGAGTGTGGTGATTCTCGCCGCCGGCCAAGGCAAGCGTATGCGCTCGGACCTGCCCAAGGTTCTGCAGCCTTTGGCTGGACGAGCACTCCTGTCACACGTTCTCGATACGGCGAAAGCGTTGAATGCTTCCGCGACGCATGTCGTGTACGGCCACGGTGGTGATCAGGTCCGCGAGACACTCGCCTCTGAGCCCGTCAGTTGGGTGTTGCAGGCAGAGCAACTGGGCACCGGACACGCCGTCGCTCAGGCGATCCCTGCTATTCCAGACGATCATCGTGTGCTGATTCTGTATGGCGATGTGCCGCTGGTGAAAACAGAAACGCTGCAACGGCTGATTGAAGGCAGCGGTGAGAAGTCGGTGGGCTTGCTCACTGTCGTTCTGAAGGATCCCTCCGGCTATGGTCGTGTGGTTCGCGACAACGCAGGCAACGTCGTGCGCATCGTCGAACAGAAAGATGCGAACACCAAGGAACGTGCGATCAACGAAGTGAACACGGGCTTGATGGCTGTGCCCGCAGGCGCACTGCGTAAATGGCTCGCGGCGCTGAAGAATGACAACGCACAAGGCGAGTATTACCTCACCGACATCATCGTGATGGCCGTGCGTGAGGGCATGAAGATCAACGCCGTGATCGCATCGAGCGAAACAGAAGTGCTGGGCGTGAACGACAAAGTGCAACTGGCTCAGCTGGAACACGCGTTACGCATCGAGCGCGCCACCGCGCTGATGGTGCAGGGGGCCACGCTTGCCGATCCAGCACGTGTCGACATCCGCGGAACGGTGACTGTCGGTCGCGACGTGTTCATCGATGTGAACGCGGTCTTCATCGGTGACATCGTCTTAGGGGATCGCGTACGCATCGGACCGAATTGTTTCCTGCGCAATTGTCGTATCGATGCGGATACCGAGATCCACCCGAACTGCATCATCGATCAATCGAGTATCGGAGCCGGTTGCTCGATTGGACCGTTCGCTCGCATCCGGCCGGAAAGTGTGCTGCATGAGCGGGTGCACATCGGCAATTTTGTCGAAGTGAAAAAGTCAGAAGTAGGCGCGGGAAGCAAGGCGAATCATCTGACCTATCTGGGCGATGCGAGTATCGGAAGCAACGTCAATGTCGGCGCGGGTACGGTCACGGTCAATTACGACGGCGTGAACAAGCACCGCACCGAAATTGGTGACGGTGCTTTCATTGGTTCTGGATCGATGCTGGTGGCGCCCATCAAAGTGGGGTCGAACGCAAACACCGGTGCCGGATCGACAATCACCAAAGATGCGCCAGCAGGCAAGTTGACGCTGGCGCGCGCGCGTCAGGTCACGATCGAAGGCTGGCAACGACCCATCAAGCCGCCGAAAAAATGAACATTGTGGCGGCGCGTAGTTAAAAGCAGTGTCGTCTGGAACCGTCAACTGCAGGTCAGTCGTTGTAGAGCCGTCCCTGTACAATCGTCCGCCCTAAGGCCAGTGGCCAGGATGCAAGCAAGTTCATGTGTGGAATCGTCGGCGCCGTTGCTGATCGCAATATCGTTCCCATTCTGATCGAGGGTTTACGGCGCCTCGAATATCGGGGATACGATTCGGCAGGCATCGCCGTGCTCAGCAGTTCCGGTGAACTCCGCCGCGTACGCACCGTTGGCAAAGTGAGAATGCTGCAGGAGGCAATCGCTGAAACGCCCACCTCCGGTCATCTCGGCATCGCGCATACTCGCTGGGCCACGCACGGCGTTCCCTCGGAACGCAACGCTCATCCGCATATTTCACGCGATGGCATTGCGATCGTTCACAACGGCATCATCGAAAATCACGAAGAGCTGCGCGATGAGTTGATCGGGCTCGGCTACAACTTTAGTTCTGAAACCGATACCGAAGTCATCGCGCACCGCATTCACTTCCACAAGCAAAAGCTGGGCGACATTTTCCGAGCCGTCAGAGCGACCGTCGCCGAGCTCGAAGGTGCGTATGCCCTGGCCGTAGTTTCGCAGGACAATCCAGAGAAGATCATCATCGCTCGCGCCGGCTGTCCCGTCGTGATTGGCGTGGGCAAGGGCGAAAATTTCGTCGCTTCCGATGTCTCTGCGTTGTTGGCCGTCACGCGAAGTTTCATGTTCCTCGAAGAGGGCGACGTCGCCGAGATCAGTCGTGAAGGCGTGCGCGTGCTCGATAGCGAGGGCAACTCGGCACAACGAGCGGTGCGCGAAAGTGCCCTCTCGGCGGACGCTGCTGAGAAAGGCGACTATCCGCACTACATGCTCAAGGAGATTTTCGAACAGCCACGCGCCGTCGCACAAACGCTCGAAGAGCGTGTGGCCGGCGGTAAGCTCCTCGAACAGGCGTTCGGTCCATTAGCCACCGAAGTGTTCGGTCGCGTAGAAGCAGTTCAGATCGTCGCGTGTGGCACGAGTTATCACGCGGGCGCCGTTGCGAAATACCTGATCGAACAAGTGGCGCGCGTGCCGTGCTGGGTTGAGATCGCGAGCGAATATCGATATCGCAATCCCGTGGTTCCCAAGAACACATTGCTGGTAACGATTTCACAGTCAGGCGAAACGGCAGACACGCTCGCAGCGCTGCGAATGGCGAAGCAGTCGGGCTATCTCTCGACGCTTGCGATCTGCAACGTGCCGGAAAGTTCTTTGGTACGCGAATCAGAGCTGGTGCTGCTCACACGCGCCGGCCCTGAAATCGGTGTCGCATCGACGAAGGCTTTCACCACGCAGCTCGTTGCGCTCGGCATGCTCGTCGTGGCACTCGCGAAGTTCAACGATCCGGATGCGGAACGTGAACGCGGGCTGGTGCAGCGGCTGATCGAAATTCCAGGATTGATCGAGAAAACGCTGCAGCTCGATGCCACGATCAAGGAACTCTCAGCAAAGTTTTCAGACAAGCACCATGCGTTGTTCCTCGGGCGCGGCGCGATGTATCCGATCGCAATGGAAGGCGCGCTCAAGCTCAAGGAAATTTCCTACATTCACGCTGAAGCCTACGCCGCGGGCGAACTGAAACATGGGCCACTCGCGCTGGTCGATGCGGACATGCCAGTCATTGCAGTCGCGCCGAACAATGACCTGCTCGAAAAAGTGAAATCCAATCTGCAGGAAGTCAGAGCTCGCGGCGGCGAGTTGTACGTGTTCGCTGACCCGGACTCAGGAATTTCCTCCTCCGAAGGCGTCACGGTGATCACGATGCCCAAGCACGTCGCGCCTTTTCAGGCGGCCGCTGTCTACAGCATCCCTCTGCAGCTACTCGCCTATCACTGCGCTATTCGTCGCGGCACGGACGTGGATCAGCCACGCAATCTCGCCAAATCCGTGACCGTCGAATAAGCTTCTTCGCATTCCACTTCGGACCAAAGCCATGCAAGTCACTCAGGACGCTGTCGTTTCCATTCACTACACCTTGACGAATGATCAGGGCGAAACTCTCGATTCATCTTCGGGCGGCGAACCCCTCGCGTACATCCACGGCAACGGCAATCTAATTCCAGGCTTGGAGAATGCGCTCAACGGTAAACAGGCCGGTGACAAGCTGACGGTGAAGGTGAGCCCGGCAGATGGCTATGGTGAGTACGACAGTGCACTCGTGCAGCGTGTGCCTCGTCGCTCGTTCAAAGGCGTGGGTGATGTGAAAGTCGGCATGCAGTTCCAAGTGCAGTCCGGCGGTGGACCACGCATGGTCACTGTGACGCAGGTGGCGGGCGATATGGTCACCGTTGACGGCAACCATTCGCTGGCCGGACAGAACCTCAATTTCGATGTTGAGATCACTGACGTGCGGACCGCGACTCAGGAAGAACTCGAGCACGGACATGTGCACGGTCCTGACGGTCATCATCACTGATCGCTCGCGCACTGAAGCCGTGCGCAACACGCAAACACTGCACTAGACCCAAGCCCGCCCGCGTTCCTTGAGTACGACACTCGTGTCCGCTCACGGGCTTTCTCTACATTTTTCCGTAACGCAGGCTGGATAAAATCTCGACAGCCCTTGGCACATTCCGTGCTTGTACCAGCTGTCTTTCATTGATGGAGGCGCCTCATGCAAATCTCTTCTGGCACACCTGATTCCGCGAAAAAGAGCCGCGCCAAGCCGCAGACGGATGTCGTTGCAGCGGCCGAGCCGAAGAAGCCGCGCGCACGCAAGAAGATCGCGCTGAAGACTGAAACCGTATCTGCCGAGCCCGTTGTGACGAGCTCTGCTGAGGATCTGAGTGGTCAGATCGAAGTCGCGGCGTATTTCATTGCGGCGCAGCGAAACTTCACACCGGGTCATGAACTCGATGACTGGCTCGCGGCCGAGCATGCGGTGAGGAGTCAACAGGCCGCGTAGTCTCTCGCCGCAGTTGCGGCATGCCGTGATTGTGTCGGACGAGTAAGCAGCCAATCCTTCGCCCAGGAGGATTGGCCAATGTTGCGAGTGAATTACCTGCTTGCCCTCAAGGGCAAGGAAGTCTGGACCATTGAACCCGACGCTCCGGTGCTGGAAGCGATCCGAGTCATGGCCGAGCGCGGTGTCGGCGCGTTGCCTGTGGTTCAGGGCAATGAGCTGATCGGCATCGTTTCCGAACGTGACTATGCCCGGAAAGTGATCCTGCTAGGGCGTTCTAGCAGCGATACGCCGGTACGCGACATCATGAGTTCACCTGCCATCAGCATCTCTGCAGATCAGGCAGTGCATAACTGCATGGAGATCATGACCGAGAAGCGCATTCGCCACCTGCCCGTGGTGGAAAGAGGTCGGCTGGTCGGAATGATCTCGATCGGCGATCTGGTGAAAGCGGTGATGGACGAACAGCAGCAGACCATCGCGCAGCTCGAGCGATACATCGCCAGCTGAACCCGGCATTCGCGATACGCAAAAAGGGCAGCGATCACTCGCTGCCCTTCGATTTCCCTCGAACCTCGACTGCGTGGCTCAGCCGCCCGCGGTCGCCACCGGCATCGAGTCATCCAGCAGATTGCGCTGAAGTGCACGATTCACCGCACTGAGCACCGCCAGCAGCGATGCAGTCACGATGTTCTCGTGCATGCCAACGCCGAACAGAGTGGTTCGAGCCGGCGTCGTGATCTCCACGCACGACATCGCGCGTGCGTTGCTGCCGGTGCCGATCGAGTGTTCTTCATACGAGAGCACATCGAAACGGAAACCGAGCGCATCGACCAGCGCATCGATCGGACCGTTGCCTTCGCCTGTCAACAACGTGCCTTGTCCATTGCGGCGCAGACGCAGCGTCAGCTTCTGAACTTCGGGATGCTCACGCACGGTCGCAAGCTGATGTGAGACGTAGGTGTAAGCGGCTTCCTGGTCCAGGTATTCGCGCTTGAACATGTCCCAGATCTGTTCAGACGAAAGCTCTTTGCCGGTCGCATCCGTGACTGCCTGTACTGACTGGCTGAACTCGATCTGCAAACGCCTTGGCATCGCCACGCCGTAGTCGCGCTCGAGCAGGTATGCGATGCCGCCTTTGCCCGACTGACTGTTCACACGAATGACAGACTCGTAGGTACGTCCGAGGTCGCGTGGATCGATCGGCAGATAGGGCACTTCCCACAGATCGCCTTCCTTGCGTGCACCGAAGCCTTTCTTGATCGCATCCTGATGTGAACCTGAGAAGGCGGTGAATACCAGATCGCCCACATAAGGATGCCGCGGGTGAATCGGAAGTTGATTGCACTGCTCCACCGCTCGTGCCGCTTCATTGATGTTCGAGAAGTCCAGACCCGGATCGACGCCTTGCGTGT
>JBJMWN010000152.1:0-11955 GCA_045810085.1 Povalibacter sp.
CATTCCCGTGCTCAGCGAGGTAATCGTCGATCTGTGTCTTGATTGAACGCGAAGTCGCAAGCTGAATTGGCACCGTGCCGACGCCCGGTATGGGCTGCATGATTACGCCGCCATGAGGAGCGTCCACATCGATTCGCGCACCGCCTTCGGCGTAATCCGAGCCACCTAACTCGATGATGCGACCGCCGCTGCCGACCACGCCGAAGTTCACCTGGCGATTCGGCTGCAATGACTGCCCAAAGGAGCCGGCTACATACACCGCCCATGTGCTACCGGGTTTGGTGCTGAATATCAGGCCACTCGGGCTGTCGTTAGCTGGATTTGTATCTGCAGTCGTCGGGTTGTACGTGCCTGCATCTGTCAGGCTGTCGCCGAAGGCTACGACCTGCGTGAAAGTGGGTGTTTGCGATGCAGGCGGTGTGGTGATGGACGCTTCATGGCCGTCGTCGCTGCAGGCGCTGGTGAGTATGGCTGCAGCAACAGCGACGGACACGAGATGATTTATTTTGCTCATGGTATGGACCTGGCTGGCAATTGAGTTTGTTTTGCTCGTTCCCGTGAATGAACAGATAACCCGCTTCAAGTTCTCAGAACTTGAAGCGAGCCGTCAGGCCATAGGTGCGCGGGGCGCCGAGGAACGCATCGACCGTGCTGGTGGGCACGGCTCCTGCCGAAGATCCTTGCAACGTGGCGTCGAAGGCGACCTGGTAGTAATCCTCGTCCGTAAGATTCTGTGCCCAGGCTTCGATGATCCAACGCTCGTCCGCTGATCCGAGTCCGATGCGTGCATTCACCAGCGCGTACGCATCCTGGTTCTTGCGGGGATCGAGATTCGAGCCCGTATTGTATTCAGACATGTACTTGGCGCCGATGTTTGCGCGGAATAGCAGAGCACTGCCGATCGGCTGCTCGAACGTGGCCGACAAACTGCTCGACCATTCCGGAGCGAACGAGAGTCGATCGTTTTCGCGCTCGGGGCGGAAGAATGCAGCCGCGGCCCCGAAATCTTCGATCTTCGTATCTGCGTAGGTGACGCCACCTTGAATGCTCAACTGCGTCAAAGGCGTGAACCACACGATGTCGAGATCGACGCCTTGTGAATTCACTTTCGGCAGGGATGTCACGACAAACTGAATGCCGGTGAAGGTGTTGAGCTGAAAGTCGGTGTAGTCCTGATAGAAGCCCGCGACGTTCAGCAACAGGCTGTTGTCAGCCCACTGTGTCTTGACGCCGACCTCATACGAGTCCACCAATTCCTTTGCGAAGCTGGTATCGATGTCGACCGATGCTGCTGCGGGATTTCCCGACCCCGGCGCGAATCGCGAATCGCCAGAGCGCTCACGATCGAGGTTGAAGCCGCTCGCCTTGTAGCCGCGCGCGTAAGACGCATACGCCATGACCTGATCCGTGAATCTGAATGCCAGTTTCGCTGTGCCGCTCCATTCGCTTTCATCGAGCGACTGCGTGGTGGCGAGATTGTTGTAGATCGGATCGTCGAATGTGGCGCACCCGATGCCGAAGATCGATGAGGCCGATGGGCTGTTCACGAAGGCCGGAACGCCACGGATGATCGAGCAGCCCACGCCTCCATGTTCATTGAAGTACTGGGTGTCCAGATCCTTCGATTCATTTGTATACCGCACGCCCAGCGTCAGCTCGAGCGCATCGGTGAATCGAATGCTGTTGTTCGTGAATAGTGCCCAGCTGGTGGAGTCCTGTTCGTATACATCACGTGTACCGAGGCCGCCTGGCCATGCATTCGCGGGTAGTGAAGCGAGCGCGTTGCTCAGTAGCGCGTTGTAGTACGAGCGAAACTGATTACCGAGGATCAGCTGGTTGCGAGATTCGAGATCTTCGCCGGCATAGAACGCACCGACCAGCCAACTCAAATGATCTGTTTCGCCTGCGAGTCGGACTTCCTCGCTGACCTGTTCGAAGCTGTTGGAGAAATCACCATCGGGATCGCGATACAAAATATCTACGGTCGTGAAATCGGCATCCTGGCCGTTGACCGTGTCCCAATCTCGCCACGCGCTGATCGAAGTAAGAGTCGCGCCGCCGAGCGCATTCAAATCCCAATTGATTTCGAGCGATGCGCCTTTATCCGTGACGTCCTGCTCGGTACTCCTGTTCATATGAGTATCGCGTTCGAACGGATCGGTTGGATTCGAAACCGAGCCCGGTTGCAGCGCATTCAGGACCGCAAGCACTCCGGGGATGGGTGTCAGAACAGCCTGTGGAGCTGCGCAGCAGTCTTCTTCGCGCTTCGAGTAATCACCGACAAACCGGATGTCGAGAGAATCAGAGGGTTTGAACAGCAACTGACCACGCGTGGTGTAGTAGTGGCGATCGTTGTCCTCACTTTCTGTGCGTGGACCTGAGCCTCGATCGACATCAAGGAAACCATCGCGCTCCCGGGCAGCGACGAACAATCGTCCTGCGACGGTCTCGGAGAATGGACCCGTGATCGAGGCTTCGCCCTCGACATCACCGTAGTTGCCAGCCGTCAGAGCCACATCGGACCCAAACTGGAATTGCGGTTTTTTGCTGACGACGTTAATGACGCCGGCAGAGGTGTTTTTACCAAACAGGGTTCCCTGTGGACCTTTCAACACCTCGATGCGCTCGAGTTCGCCGAGATCACCGAAGCCAACGCCGTTGCGCGGCCGGTATACACCGTCGATCACGACACCGACGGAGGACTCGAGACCTGCGTTGTCGCCGACAGTGCCGATGCCGCGAATGCGCGCAGTCGTGACGGATTCGTTCGATGTCGATGTGACCAGCAGGCCCGGCGTGAGGATCGTCAGATCCTTGATGTCTTTGACGCCGGTGTCTTTGAGCAGCTGCTCGGATACCGCAGTGACGACGATAGGCACATCCTGCAGGCTTTGCTCGCGCTTCTGCGCGGTGACGATGATGCTTTCGATCGTGCGGCTATCCTGAGGCTGGCTCGCAGTTTGTGCAGCAGCGGGCAGTGCAGCTGCGCCGGAAAGAGTAAGCGCCGCGACTACAGCGTGTCGCAGTGTCGTATTGGGTTTGGACATGAATCCCCCTTAGTTAGTCCTCAACGAGGCGAGTCACCGCAAGCAGCCGTTTATGATGTGGAGTAGTGCTTTGAGTGATGCGCGGAAGGTTACTGATTTTGTTTTCGCAGTGAAAGCTGTTTGGCGGAAAAACTACGCCAACATAGCCCTTGAGAATGCCTCGTAACAATGCGATGAATCCCTGCTATCTTTGTATGCAGCTTGCAGATTCTGCGGTGCGATACGCTCTGCAGTGCAGAGCGCGAATACAGATCTGTAGCCCGAAAGCCGCATTTGCTTTGGATGATGTGAGTGGAACACTTCGACGTTTTGGTAATCGGTAGCGGTCCCGCTGGTGAAGGCGCAGCCATGATGGCTGCGAAGAATCACAAACGTGTGGCTGCGATCGAGCGGTACTTCGAAGTAGGAGGAGGTTGCACTCACTGGGGAACGATTCCGAGCAAGGCACTGCGCCACGCCGTCAAGATTCTGCACGACCTCCGCCGCAACCCGCTGTTACGGGAATTCCGGAGTGCGTCGCAGTTGACTTATCCTCAGTTGCTGGCAAGTGCCACGAAGGTCGTGGAATCACAGGTCGCGAGCCGCCGGCGATTCTACGAGCGCAATCGAGTGCCCATTTTCGGCGGTGAGGCCACATTCATTGACGCGCACACCGTCGAGATTCAGCCCTCCATGGGTAAGCCTCAGCGTGTGTCTGCCGACAGCATCATCATTGCATCGGGCTCACGTCCTTATCATCCGCCGGAGGTCGATTTCTCTCACGAGCACATTCGTGACAGCGATTCGATCCTGCGTTACCCGGCTCAGCCATTCAATGTCACGATCTACGGCGCGGGCGTCATCGGATGCGAGTACGCCTCCATCTTCATAAACCTCGGTGCCAAGGTCACGTTAGTCAACACTCAGGATCGACTGTTGTCGTTCCTGGACGATGAGATCGCCGAAGCGCTCTCGTATCACATGCGCGAACAGGGCTGTGTCATTCGTCACAACGAACAGTTCAAGGCGCTGGAAGCGCGCGAGCGTGACGTCGTGCTGCATCTCGAGTCAGGTCGCAAGATCAAGTCGGATCTGCTGCTGTGGGCCAATGGCCGCACGGGCAATTCGCAGCAGCTGCTACTCGACCGGGTGGGGCTCAAGAACAATTCGCGCGGGCAGATCGCAGTGAACGGGCATTATCAGACAGAGGTGCCTCACATCTATGCCGTCGGCGATGTCGCAGGTCCGCCGGCGCTCGCCAGTGCTGCTTACGTGCAAGGCTCTCACGCGGTTCAGCACATTCTGGATCCATCTATTCCGGAGCATCGGCTCGACATGGTGCCGAGCGGGATCTACACCATTCCGGAGATTTCATCGATCGGCAAGACAGAACGAGAGCTGCAGGAACTGAAGGTGCCTTACGAAGTCGGCCACTGTGCTTTCAAGAATCTCGCACGCGCGCAAATGACGGATGAGCGCGTCGGCATGCTGAAGATCATCTTCCACGCAGAAAATCTGACTGTGTTGGGCGTGCACTGTTTCGGTGATGGTGCCTCCGAGATCGTGCACATCGGTCAGACAGTGATGGCGAGTCGAGATCTGAACAACATCCGTTACTTCACCAACACCACCTTCAACTATCCAACGATGGCTGAAGCGTATCGAGTCGCGGCTTACAACGGTCTCAACCGACTCACATAGCTCCGTGGGTGCGTGCCGGCACTAGCCATCACAGGCGTCGTGCGACAGACTGCAGCAGTCATCGATATGCGTGTTGAACCGGGCATGAAGATCTCGGCACGCGCGATCACAGCGATCGGTTCCGCCAGCACTATCAGCTTCTCTGAGGAGTTATTTGCATGAGCTTCGCCAAAGAGTTTCGTGAGTTTGCAGTCAAGGGCAATGTCGTCGACATCGCCGTGGGCATCATCATCGGCGCTGCGTTCGGAAAGATTGTCAGCTCACTGGTGAGCGATGTCGTGACTCCGCCGCTGGGTTACGTCATCGGCGGCGTGGATTTCACGAAACTCGCCGTGACATTGCCCGCTATCAAGGAGGGCGCGGAGGCCGTGACGATTCGCTACGGCGCGTTTCTGCAGACGATCTTTGACTTCCTCATCGTCGCGATCGCAATTTTTATGATCATGAAATTGATCAATCGACTGCGTCGCAAAGAAGAAGCGGCTCCGGCAGCTCCATCTGCGCCGCCGCGTCAGGAAGTCTTGCTGGAGGAGATCAGAGATCTACTCAAGCAGCAGCGCTGAGCGAGACTCTTCTGTTGTCACATGAGCTCCCTGCGAAAGCAGGGGCTCATCTACCTGATACGAAATCCATTCCGCTGTCATCGACCGGAGACTTCGAGCGACGCAAACGCCTGCCGCGTCAGGTTCTCCGGATTACCTTCTGTACATGCGACATCATCTTCGACTCGAATGCCGCCGTAAGGTTTGAATCGTTCGACCTGCGACCAGTTGATCTCGTTTGTGTAAGGTGCTGCGCGGGCCGCTTGGAGCAGCGAGTCAATGAAGTACAGCCCGGGCTCGATGGTGACGACGAATCCAGGTTCCAGCGTGCGGGTGAGACGCAAGTAGGGGTGCCCTGGAGGCCGGGCCTTCTGCTTGCCCTCGGGATTGATCGTAAATCCGGCGACGTCGTGAACTTGCAAACCAAGCAGATGCCCCACGCCGTGCGGAAAGAAAACGCTCGACAGACCTGACTCGACTGCGCTCTCCGGTTGCGATCGAATGATGCCGCTATCGCGAAGTACACCGGCAATTCTTCGATGGGCACTGAGATGTATCTGTGCATAGTCAACGCCACTCTTGACCTCAGCGCACAGTTCCAGCTGCACTGCGTTCATGGCTTCAATCAGTGAGGCGAACTCGTCGTGAGCTGCCGAGTAGGTGCGCGTGATGTCGCTCGCATAACCTGCGTATTCAGCTCCCGCGTCGATCAGGAAAGAACGGCGCTGAGCTGGCGCTGCACGTTCCTGATGCTGATAGTGCAGAACGGCCGCGTTTTCATTCAGTGCAACGATATTGGGATAGGGCAGGTCGTCGTCGGTGTGTTCGGTCGCACGCAAGTAGGCGAGGTGAATCTCGAACTCTGATGCGCCTGAGTTGAATGCCGCTTCAGCAGCCCGATGTCCGCGAGCACCTCGCAACGACGCGCGGCGCATGCACTCGAGTTCATAGCCGGTCTTCCGCGCCCGCGGATAGTCGAGCCGATCCAGCAATACATTCGGGTTGCCGGCAGCGATTCCCCACTCCGTGTATTCGGCCTGCCATTCGCCAATCAGTGCGCAATTGCCGAGCTTCGCGATGTGCGCTCGTGCTTCTCCGACATCTCTCAAGACTTCGATCCTGAAAGACTCTGGCCAGTACCCGCTCGGCATGGACGGCGGCTTGTGCCAGTAATCATCAGGCTGCAGGAACAACAACCGAGGCTGTTTGCCAGGCTCGTAAAGAACCCAACAGTCAGGAGCATCGAGCAGCGGAACCCATGCTTTGAAATGCGGATTCACTTTGAACGGGTACGGCTGGTCATCCAGAAACCGCATCCACAAACGACCTGAATGAATAGCCAGAGAATCGAACCCTGCGATCGTGAGTGCCTCATCGGTGCGAGCGCACAGGATTCGCAAATGTTCTTTGTACAGTGACTCTAGATTGGACATGACACGCTCCGAATCAGCGGAGTATGGGTAATGAACTGATTGCCACGCTGCATAGATGGCATTGTGTCCTATCGATGCGAGTGCGAGCTGAGGGCATGAGTGAACTCGTGTTCACGAGCGCAATCGCAGTTTGACGAATGGATGCAAGCAGCTTCATGGCACGATGTGTTGTGTGGCTGTCGCGATGCTGTCGGTGAGCAGAAAACGATCACTGAAGTGCGTGCAGACGATCTGCTCCGTGCGTTTGATTGTCAATGTTTCGTCAACGGCGCCGTAATTTATGTCGGATGTTCGCGACGCGCACGCGCGAAACATTTAACTGGCAGCAGAAACCCTCTAGAATCGCGCGCGCAATCGCGAAGAGAATTCGCTTCTCGCGAATTGCTCTTGTTGAAATTGCTTTGCTTACCCAATCACAACTTCTGGGGTGTTAGACCACATGAACACAAAAATGATCTTGGCTGCGATCGCGCTGTCGCTCTCTCTCGCTGCTTGCGCGAAGAAGGAAGAAGCTCCTGCTGCAGATGCAGCTCCTGCTGCTGAAGCTCCTGCCGCCGCGCCTGCCGAGACGGCACCTGCTGATGCCGCAGCTCCTGCTGACGCCGCTCCTGCTGGCGATGCAGCTGCACCGGCCGAGACGCCGCCTGCTGATGCTCCTAAGCAGTAATCTGCTGGAGACGCGCCGGGCAGCATTGCTGCCCGGCGCACCTTTCCCTCGTATCGATGGAGGCGGCAAGGAATAGCCTGCCAGCAAATGCCAGTCAGTATTCGCGATGCGCAACACTCGGTAGCCGATCGCAACTGGATCCAAAATAACTACTCGGCGTACCTGGAAGATCTGTCACGCCTGAGCATGAACACCGGCCTGTTCCCCGCGGTCGGTCCTTACGGCGAGCGTGAGCCAGAATTGATGGCACGATGGTTCGCCGACGACAGTTGCCATCCGCTGCTGCTGTTGAAAGACGATCACCCAGCCGGATTTGCCCTGGTCAGTCGACCACCACGCAATCAGCGAACTCACGTCGATTTCAGAATGGCGGAATTCTTCGTGCTGCCAGCTTCACGACGACGCGGCGTGGGTCGTGATGCAGCTCTGCTGATTTTCAGCCGGTTCTCTGGTGCCTGGGAAATCACCGAGTTCCTGTACAACAAGCCCGCCGTTAGCTTCTGGCGCGCTGTGGTCGGTGAGTTCACGGGAGGCAAGTTTCGCGAGTCGGTTGCGCAAGGCGAAGTGCGTCAGCTGTTCAATTCGCAGGATGCATCCGCGCGACGCTGAGTTCGCCTTCAGCTGAGATCAGCCGAGCGAAACGGTATCGCACGCCGCCGAATTCAGGCGGCGCTGTGTAGTCTTCGAATCCATTCAGATGATGCGGTACCGCTGCAGCGAAGCACGGACCGTCGAAGACGAAAGTGTGAAACTCACCGTTCTCGCCACAAGCATCGACTTGCCCTGGCAGATCCGCGATGAACTGAGCGTTGTACTCGCGGCCGCAAAACTCATCTGGCAAAAAACGCGAGTCAATGCAGACGACACGTGCGCGAAATCCCGAATCGAGTACCTCTTGTGCCAGTGCTCGGCGATCCTGTTGCCACAAGGGAAGCACTGGTCTGATGCCAGCGGCGTGGCAGACTTTCTCCTCCCAGTCTCGATGCGCCTGTAGATCGATGTCGCCGAACACCGCGGTGTCGTGACCGGTTGCACGCAACTGTTGCAAGGTCTCGATGAAAACCGCCTCATACGTTTTCCATGAAGCCTTACGCACCACGAGATCCAAGCCGAGTGCGCGAGCCTGAGCTTCGATGAGGCCTAACGGAATCGCATGGGAACGACTGCGCTCCCCTGATTCTTCGAACATCACGAGCAGCGTGCGAACGTCGTAGCCCTGCTGCATCGCTCGCCACAAAGCAAGCGTTGAGTCCTTGCCGCCGCTGAAGGAACACAGCGCACGGGAGGGGGAAGCAGCATTCATTGGGGAATCTCGGAGAACTTGAAGTGGGCGAACCGTAGCAGAAGCACTGGTCGCATGCTGAAGACTTGCTGAGGAACATTCCAGCCGGTTCCACGCGTTCTCAGGCGTCATCAATCGGATCAAGCCCCTGTTGAATTCGAAGCGTAAAGATTGCAGATCGCGATCAGGTGGTGTGGGCTGCTAAAGTCGTGAACGCACGCTGCATGCAGCGAAATCGATCAATGAGGATTGGGGGATTCATGGTGCCGGGCTGGTTGCGAGTTCTGCTCATGGCTGCGTTGATGCACTCGATGGTGTGCGCGGCGCAGAGTGGAGATCGCGCGGGTGAACAGCAGGCGCCGCCGCCTGCTCATCTCAAAATTCCGCCTGCCGATCCGCTTCCTCCGGAAGAGGCTTTGAAGACGTTGCGTCTTGCTCCGGGATTTCGAGCCGAACTGGTCGCAAGCGAGCCGCTGATCTTCGATCCAGTTGCGCTCGCGATGGGTCCGGATGGACGACTCTGGGTCGTTGAGATGCGAGCTTTCATGCCGAATGCGGAAGGTAAAGGCGAAGATGCGCCGATCGGCACCATTGCAGTTCTGGAGGATACGAATGGCGACGGTCGCATGGACCGACGCACCGAATTCGCGGGCGGCTTCGTACTACCGCGTGCAATCGCACTTGTGGCTGACGGTGTGCTCGTGGCGGAGCCACCGAATCTCTGGTTCCTGCGCGATACGAATCACGATGGCAAGGCGGATGATCGTCAGCAGGTCGCGAATGACTATGGCAATCCATCGAACCCCGAGCACAGTGCGAACGGACTGCTGTGGGCAATGGATAACTGGATCTACAGTGCCAATCACACCACGCGATTTCGATATCAGAAAGGAAAGTGGCAGCGCGAGGCAACGAATTTTCGCGGCCAGTGGGGCATCACGCAGGACGATTTCGGTCAGCTTTATTTCAACAACAACAGTGTGGCGCTCTACACCGACGTGCTGCCCGCCGAGTACCTGCGGCGTAATCCAAAGCTGCCCGATGCTCGGGGAGCGAACGTACAACTCGCGCGGACCAATGAGATTTCTGTCTGGCCGGGCCGTGTAACCACCGGTGTCAATCGCGGTTATCAGATCCTGCGCGAGGATGGCACCTTGCCGATCCTCACTGCTGCAAGTGGTCCGGTGATCTATCGTGGCTCGCTGTTCCCGCGCAGTTTCGATGGCAACGCATTCATTTGCGAGCCGGCGGGGAATTTGATCAAGCGTCTGTTGATCGAGGAACGCGAAGGCGTCCCGCATGTGCGCAATGCGTATGCGTCGAGCGAATTCATCACATCGACGGATGAGCGCTTCCGACCCGTGAATCTCTACAACGGTCCTGATGGCTCTCTCTATGTGGTCGACATGTATCGCGGTGTCATCCAGCATCGAATCTTTCTGACGACCTATCTGCGCAATCAGATCAAGGAAAGAGGTTTGGAGGTGCCGCTCGGCATGGGACGGATCTATCGCGTCGTGTCGCAGAATACGCAGCGCGCGGTCCCGCCTAACCTTGCAAAAGCTTCAACCCAGGAACTCGTGAGCGCGCTGGACAATAAGAATGCGTGGGTGCGCGACACGGCGCAACGATTGCTGGTCGAACGAGCGGATGCGAAGTCGGTTGCCCCTTTGCAGAAGCTGTCAGTGCAGTCATCGCGAGACGCTACGCGCGCACACGCGCTATGGACGCTCGAGGGAATCGATGCTGTCGAATGGCAAACGGTCGCGGCAGCTCTGAACGATCCGGAACCACGCGTCGCCGCTGCCGCCGCACGGCTGGCAGAGCGCTTCATGAAAACCGATTCAGCACGCACCGTGAACGCAGTCATGCAGCGTGCGCGCCGCGATGAGTTGTCGTTCCAGCGTCAGGCGGCGTTGTCGTTGGGTGCGGCGCCCGCGCAGTTCAGCGATCCAGCGCTCGTCGAGTTAGCTCAGCGTGTAGGTGCGCAGGCGTACATGGCAGAAGCGATTGTGAGCAGCATTGCCGGGCGAGAACTTGCATTCGCGCAGCGGCTTGCATCAATGCAAGGTCCGGTCGATTCCCTGGGCCCCGTGCTCGCGTTAAGTGTTGCGACCGTCATGCAATCGGCGGATGCCGCGCAATCGGATGCGTTGCTCGCGCGTCTGCAGCAACGCGAGACGCCCACATGGGTTCGGCAAGCATTGCTCGATGGCGTTGATCGAACGATCGCGCGAACGGATCGTGGCGAGCGTCGAACGACGTTCATTGCGGCAGAACCGAAAGCATTGGTCGAGTTTTCCCGAGGCACCGATGCGCAGGCGCAGCGTGCGGCAGAGTTGTTGAAGTCCTTACGGTGGCGTGGGCAGGCGGTGGATACACAGCAACTACTTGCCTCGCTCACTCCCGAACAGCGCGGCTGGTACGAACGTGGCCGTGAAGCGTTCGCGGTTTGTGCCGCGTGTCATCAGCCTGAAGGGCAGGGCTCGCAGGGATTGGCGCCGGCACTTGCCGGATCGCGGTGGGTGAATGGCTCGCCCGAAGCAACCGTGCGAATCGTGCTCAATGGCAAAGCGGACGAACTCGCAATGCCAAGTCTCGCAGCGCTCGATGATGAGACCGTCTCAGCGATCCTGACGTTCGTGCGTCGCTCATGGGGCAATGAGGCATCGCCGGTGTCACCGCAGACCGTGCGACAGATTCGCACGATCGTTGCCGGACGTGAGGAGCCGTGGAGCTCTGAAGAACTCGAACCGATGCGATAGGTACTCGTCGAGTTACGCGCGCAGGCGCGTCTTCTGCGATCGTGATCGCTCGAGAATCGGCGCGAGAAACCTGCCTGTGTACGACTGAGCGTTGCGAGCAATCTGCTCAGGTGTGCCGACGCCGACGATGCTGCCTCCGCCCGAACCGCCTTCGGGCCCCAGATCGATGATCCAGTCCGCTGTTTTGATCACGTCCAGATTGTGCTCAATGATCACGATGGTGTTGCCTTCGTTGCGCAGTCGTTGCAGCACGGCGAGCAATTGTTCGATGTCGTAGAAGTGCAGGCCCGTCGTTGGCTCATCGAGAATGTAAAGCGTTCGTCCGGTGGATCGCTTGGACAACTCTTTGGCCAACTTCACTCGTTGTGCCTCGCAGCCTGAGAGCGTAGTTTCATTCTGACCGAGTCGCACGTAGGACAAACCCACATCCATGAGTGTCTGAAGTTTTGGCTCAATCACGGGCACATGCCGGAAAAAATCCACGGCATCTTCGACCGTCATCTCAAGCACTTCGCTGATGTTCTTGCCTTTGTAGCGAA
>JBJMWN010000153.1:0-40174 GCA_045810085.1 Povalibacter sp.
TCTCTGGCGAACGCAACGTGAAACGACCTGCCGTGAGTCGCAGTGAGGTGATCGAAGTCCAAAGATCGAACGCCACGCTGCCGCGTCTGGCAGTGGCAAGAACACGCGTCCGATCCGGTGTGCGCACGATAGCGTCGTCGAACACCAGCTCAGGTCCGTACATTCGCAATCGAGCACTGATGTCCTTGAACTCAATCGCGAGCCCGGTTTTCTCGTTCAACCAGCTCTGCAGTTGCGTGCGATACCCAGGCGCTCGTGACACAACGACCTGGAACGTGCCCACCAGCAAGCCCATGAGCAGCACGATCACCGCGAGGGTGATGAGCGAGTACTTGATAGGTTTGTAGCGGAGGAAAGACATCGTTGGTCGGCTACTGGCTACTGGCTGCTGGCTGCTGGCCAGAGTGAAAGAATGTTCATGGAGCAGGTAATCGTCTATCCAAGCCGCCGAGCGCTCTCTGGCCGATTGCCAGTTGCCAGTTGCCTTGCGCATCACATCAACACCACGTCGTACTGATCTTGCTGATACAACGCTTCGGTCTGCAGCCGGATCGGTTTGCCCGTGTGCACTTCCAGTTCAGCGAGTGCTGCTGATTCCTCGTCGAGCAAGCGCTCGATCACGTCCTGATGCGCAAGCACCATGAGCTCCTGGAATTGAAACTGGCGCGACTGTCGCAGAATCTCCCGGAAGATTTCGTAACAAACTGTTTCAGTTGTCTTCACAAACCCACGGCCTTCACAGGTAGGACACGAGCTGCACAGCATGTGTTCCAGACTTTCGCGAGTTCGCTTGCGAGTCATTTCCACCAGGCCCAACGGCGAAACCGACGAGATGTGGTTCTTGGCATGATCGCCAACGAGCGCTTTTTCCAGGGCCTGCAACACCTGCCGGCGATGTTCCTCCTCCTCCATGTCGATGAAATCGATGATGATGATTCCGCCGAGATTGCGCAGACGTAATTGTCGAGCGATTGCGACGGCGGCTTCGAGATTCGTACGGAAGATCGTCTCTTCGAGCGTGCGGTGTCCGACATACGCTCCGGTGTTGACGTCAATTGTCGTCATGGCTTCGGTCTGATCGAACATCAGATATCCGCCTGACTTGAGCGGCACCTTCCGATCGAGTGAGCGCTCGATTTCATCCTCAACGCCATACAGATCGAAAATCGGACGATCGCCCTCATAGAGCTCGATGCGTTCGGTCATGTCCGGCATGAACGTGCTCGAGAAGTCTGTCATCCGCTGAAAAGTTTCCTCGTGATCGACGCTGACCTTATTGACGCCGCTCGAGACGACATCGCGCAGTACGCGCACTGCAAGCGGAAGATCCTCGTTCACGAGATTGCCTGGGCGCGTGCTGGCGGCTTTCTCACACAAGACGGTCCACAACTTCTGAAGAAACATCATGTCCGCCCGCAGCGCTTCAGGACTCGCGCCTTCAGCTGCGGTGCGAACGATGTAGCCGCCGGGTTCCTCAGGCCGCAGGAACAGGTTCGCCGCTTCACGCAGTCTGTGTCGCTCCGCTTCGTCTTCTATGCGCGCGGAAATACCGATGCCTCGTCCTTTGGGCATGTACACCAGATAGCGGGAAGGAATGGTGATGAACGTGGTGAGTCGTGCGCCTTTCGTACCCAATGGGTCCTTCAGCACCTGAACCAGAATCTCGCCGCCTTCAGTCACCAGTGATTGAATGCTCTGCGTCGCGCCAGAAACGACCGGCTCGTCGGGTTGGCCGTTCTCGCCAACTGCCGGATGCACGATATCCGAGGCATGCAGGAAAGCCGTGCGCTCAAGCCCAATATCGATGAAGGCCGCTTGCATTCCCGGTAGCACGCGCGAAACGCGTCCCTTGTAGATATTGCTGATGAGTCCGCGACGATTGGCGCGCTCGAGAAAAATTTCCTGCAGCACACCCTCTTCCACCAGCGCTGCGCGAACTTCGCGCGGGCTGACATTGATCAGGATCTCCGCTGTCATGCATTCACCTCGGCCGAGCCGACGGTCTGCTCCAGCGTGATTCCGATCGTGCGCAGTAGTTCTCCGGTTTCGTACAAAGGCAGTCCAACAATCCCTGAGTAGCTGCCCGAGATACGTTCAATGAACACTGCCGCGAGACCTTGAATTCCATACGCGCCAGCCTTGTCTGCGGGTTCCCCGCTGCGCCAATAGCTGAGGATTTCGTCATCGCTCAGCGCCTTCATGGTCACATCGCTGACACTCAGTTGCGATTCGCAGCCGTCCGCATGCTGGATGGCAACTGCTGTGTAGACCTGATGGGTGCGCGCCGATAAAGCTCGCAACATCCTGAATCCGTCTTCACGATCGCGCGGCTTCCCCAACACTTCGTTCCCCAGCGCCACCGTGGTATCTGAGCCGAGCACCGGCAGGCGCTCCTCGGGCGAGAGCCGTATCCAGAGGGCCTGCGCTTTGGCCCGCGCCAGACGCATGACGTAGTCCGCGGGGTTTTCTCCCGGAAGCTCACTCTCATCGAGATCCACAGGTCGTATTCGATGTGCGATGCCGATCTGATGCAGCAGAGAGCTGCGACGCGGCGATGCGGACGCGAGCCATATCAAAGGCTTGGAACTGTTCATGCGCGCAAGGATACAGGCCCGCAGCAAGGTGTAGGAATTGTTGGACCTGAGAAATTAATGGCCACTGAATTCGGGCCACGCGAGTCGATCAGATTCGAAGAAATCGCTGATGACGCACGAAGAGATCTGCGTCCTGTTTGCCGAAAAAGACCAGATGAACTCGCTCGATGCCTTCAGCTGCGACGAGCGAGTCCTGGATTGCCTGCGAGGCGATCGCTGCGGCTCGATCTTTGGGGAATCCATAAACGCCGGTGGAAATCGCCGGAAATGCGATCTGGCGAACCTCGTGCGCCGCCGCGAGCTCAAGCGAACGCCGATAGCATGAGGCCAATCGTTTATCGGGTTCGGCATCCTGTTCCCAGACAGGTCCCACCGTGTGAATAACGAAACGTGCTTGCAGCAACCCGCCTGTCGTGATCACTGCCTCGCCGCTGGGTAGTCCACGCGGATATTGCGTTCGACGGATTTCGCGGCACGCCTCCAGAATCTTCGGGCCTCCAGCGGCATGAATCGCTCCATCGACACCGCCTCCTCCAAGCAATGTCGAATTTGCTGCATTGACGATGGCATCCACGGATTGCTGTGTGATGTCGCCCACAGTGACCTGAACACGGCCATTGAGAAATACCTGTGACATACGTCCTGCTCACCAGGAATTTTGAGTCTTGAAGTGCATCACATCTCAGCCTGCCGAGAAATCGGTGCTTCGGGCTGCTTCGGAGAGCCTGGAACGAGGCAGTGGCTGCGATATTCGTGACACAGTGCCCTTGCGTCTGTGAGGGACGCTGCGTAGCTTGCAGATCTCAGGGGGACCGCGGATTTCAGGCTCCGGTTAAACAGTTGTCAGCATCCGCTGTCGTGATGATTGCGAGCTCCGGGTTTGGTGCGCTGTTGGCCGCTCGAGCACTGCGATCATTTCCGGAGAACACACGAGAGCGTCCGAGCGAAGATGCGAGAGTCCGACAAACGATCCGCCAAAGGGAGCAACGATACGTTGCTGCCCTTTCCGCCCATCGAGGGCTATCGTTTCGTGCAGACGATCGCGCGATCCACTAAATCCGAAATTCACGTCGCCTATTCCACCGAGCTCGGCCACAACGTTGCCGTCAAAGTGCTACGCACGGGTCCCTTTTCGACGGCTGAGGCCGGAGAGGAAGAACGGTTCGAGCGCGAACGCGAAATGCTGACGCGGATGAAGCATCCCGCGATTGTGGACGTCTACGACTGGGGACACGGCGAGGACTATCGATACATCGTCACCGAGTACTTCCCCAGCGGCAGTCTCGAGTTGCGCATTCGTAATCTGATGAAGGTGAAGGACAGCGTCGACATCTTTTTGCAGATCGCCGGCGCACTGCTGGCCGTACATGGCGGCGGATTGTGTCATCGCGACCTGAAGCCTGCGAACGTGATGATGAGACCCGATGGGCGCATCGTCCTGATCGATTTCGGCCTCGCCAAACAGATTCACAATGACGCTCAGCTCACGAGCGCAGGTGAAGTGCGCGGCTCGCCCTATTACATCAGCCCTGAACAAGCGGAAGGCGCACCCGTTGATCAGCGCAGCGACATCTACAGTCTGGGTGTGATTTTCTACGAGATGCTCACCGGCACTCGGCCCTTCCGTGGCGGCTCAGTCATCGCGATCATTCAGGCGCATCGCACCGAGCCGATTCCCACGCTGCCACCTGAACTCTCTCGCTTCCAGCGTTTGATCGATGGCCTGCTCGCGAAGAATCCAGCCGAACGCTTCCCCACGATTTCGGCCGCCGTCGGCGAGCTTGCGCGGTTGAATGTTTGAGACGGACTAGCGCGGCCGCAAAAAAAAAGGACACAAACAAAGCAGGACCAAAGGCTCCAGCTCAGAGAGTCTGCCGTCGGGCTTCTGTCCTTTTATGGCCACTCCCGCAGAACTCACACACTCCGTGCCTTGCGTCTTTTGTGCTTTCGGCCGGCCCGTGCTGCTCCGATCAGCTTCCCCTGTGATACGGATGACCTTTCACGATCGTCACGGCTCGGTAGAGCGCCTCTGCAACCATCACTCGCGCAAGCGCATGCGGTAACGTCAGAGCAGACAGCGACCATCGAAAGTCCGCTTTCGCGTCCAGGTCGGGCGCAATGCCATCGGGACCCCCGATGAGAAAAGCGAGGTCGCGGCCGTCGCGAGCGCGCGCTCCAAGGAACTCGGCGAGTTGTTCACTGCTCAGTGATTTGCCCTTCACCTGCAGTGCGACGATGAAGGCTCTCGATGGTAGCGCCGCTGTCATGCGCTCACCTTCCTTGGCGATGGCTTGCTGTGCGCTTGCGGCGCCGCTGCGCTGACCGAGCGCAATTTCTTTGAGCTCGAGCCGATACTCCTGGGTCAAACGGCTCGCATAGTCCTCGAAGCCTTGATTCACCCACTCCGGCAAGCGCGTACCGGCAGCAATCAGTCGCAGCAACATGTGGGTGAATCGATTCGATTGCGGTCGCGCAGCAATTCCAACCTCTGCTTACCCGACGGCAGCATCGCGACGCGCGGCACTCACATCCCAGAGGCTTTCGAGTCGATAGAGCTCACGCACGCGCGGCAACATGATGTGCACGATGACATCCTGCAGATCGACCAGCACCCACTCTCCATCACGTTGCCCTTCCACGCCCATGGGTCGGAAGCCCGCTTTTTTCGCGTGCTCTACGACCCGCTCAGAAATCGAGCGCACATGCCGATCAGAGTTGCCCGACGCGATGACCAGCGTGTCCGCGATGTCGGTGAGCTTGCGCACATCGAGCACCTTCACCTGCACTGCTTTCATTTCATCCAGTGCAGCTTCGACGACCTTCACCACATCGTTGAGGGGTGCGGGTGCAGCAACCTTCGCTTGGGTGCTGCGCACCGGCGTCTTTCTGGCAGGCGCTTTCGATGGCGCTGCCCCAGATCGCTTTCCAGCGAGCTGTTTTGCCACGGGCAGTTTTGCCACGGGCCGTTTTGCCGCTGGCTGTTTCGCCGCGGACCGTTTGGCCATGGGCCGCTTTGCCGCGGGCCGTTGGGCCACGGGCCGTTGGGCCGCAGATGGCTTTGCCCTGGATGCAGATTTCTTCGCGGACGGACGACGAGTTGTGCTCGCGCGCTTTTCGGCCATGCTCACCTCTTGGGTCGATAACACCCGGTTTGACCAATGATCGCCCGCACCGCGTCGGGCATCAGGTAGCGGGGATCACGCCCCGCTGCAATCGATTTGCGAACTTCGGTGGAGGAAATTTCGAGCTGCGTCACCGCGTGAATGTAGATACATCCCGCGCGGCTCTCATGCAGATCATTGATCCGGCCGGTGCCGCGATCCACCAGTAGTTCTCCGAGGGGTCCCATGCTGGGCGCGCGCCATCCCGGACGGTGCGCCACGACCAGATGCGACAGATCCAGGAGCTCGCGCCATTGATGCCATTTGGGCAAACCCAGAAACGCATCCATACCCACGATCAGGCAGAGCGAGCGCTCTGGAAAGTCCGCGCGTAGCGTGCGCATGGTGTCGACCGAATACGACAAACCTTCACGACGGATCTCGCGGTCGTCTACGACGAAGCCAGCCTGACCTTCGGTGGCAGCACGCACCATCGCAAGTCGTTCTTCGGAACTCGCGATCGTGATTTCGCGATGTGGCGGATTGCCGGCCGGCATAAAGCGCATCTCGGTGAGACGCAACGCCTGCAGCAACTCAAAGGCAGTGCGCAAATGGCCAAAGTGAATGGGATCGAACGTGCCCCCGAAGATTCCGATCGGGTTCATGCCGCCCTCGCCCGCGCCAGGCGAACACCGGAAAAGCGTGCGACCAATCCTTCAAGCTCAACCCAGGGATCGGTTCGTAGTGCACCCTTGATCGCACGATCAACACGACCCGCATCGAGCAGCAGTCCGCGCACAGCACCCGGCTTGAGTCGCGCGAGCGCTTGTCGCATTGCGGCCTGCCTTGGACGCCACACGTAGATCGCGTTCATTGCGGAATCTGCATTCTGACCGTTGCGCATCAGATGCTGCGCTTTCGCGATCCATTGCAGATCCTTGTTGATGGCCCACAGCACGAGCACCAGCTCAGTACCTTCGCCACGCAATCCTTCCAATATCCGCAACGCGCGTGCCGTCTGACCTTTCATCGCAGCTTCGCCCAATTGCAACGTGTCGAAACGCGCGCTGTCGGCAACGGCCTCTAGAACAGTTTCCGAGGTGAGCTTGCCGCTGGGCAGCAGCAATGCGAGTTTCTCGACTTCCTGATGCGCGGCCAGCAGATTCCCTTCGACACGCTCCGCCAACAAGCTGGCAGCCGCGGGATCTGCATCGAGGCCATGACGTTTGAGTCGATCGCGAATCCAGCCCGGCAGGCGCTGCAAGTCCAGCGGCCAGATCTGCGTGACCACTCCGGCGCGGTCGATTGCGCTCACCCATTTCGAATTCTGGACGCGACCGTCCATCTTTCCGGTGATCACGAGCACGACATTGTCGGGTGAAGGTTGCTCCGCAAGTTCAACGATGGCGTTGCCACCCTGCTCGCCGGGCGTTGGATTAGCCATGCGGATCTCGACAATCTTGCGCGACGCGAACAGTGACATTGCACGACTTTCGGCCAGCAGTGCATCCCAATCGAAGCCACGCTCGACCACGTGCAGATCGCGTTCGATGAAGCCCTCAGCACGCGCACGCGCGCGAATTGCATCTGCGGCCTCGTTGACCAGCAGCGGTTCGTCGCCTGAGATCAGATAGATAGGCGCCAAACCACGCGTCAAAGCTGACGCGAGGTTATCGCCGGGAATTTTCACTGCGGATGGCCACTGCGATCGGGGCGGATGATTCACTGCGAACGTCGTCATCAGATGCGACGTTGGCACATGAGCTGTTAAGCGGTCGGATCGTGGGCACTCGTGAATATAGAGCTGGAGCCAGGTAGCCCGATTATGGCCCAACGGATCCGGCGACGGAAGAAAGGATTCCTGATCGCCTCGACCACAATGATTGAGAGCTTTTGACCACAGGAAGCGCGGGTGACTTTACATCACGGCGCTCTGCTAGTTGCTAGAACCTATCTCGAAATCTCGTGGTGGCGCGCACCGCCTCGCGCCGCAAGTTCTTTTCCGCAAACGCCGTGAATACGTCCGTGTAGGCTCGCACAAAAACTTGCCTCGCGATTGCTCCTGCATCACGGGCAAGCCGGGGTTGTCCATCCGTGGACAACCCGTCCGGCGGAAATCGATCTGTGAGCAGATCGATTTGGAAGCACCGCCGGACCCATGTTTTTGAGCGTTGCGAAAAGAACTTCCGACGCAAGTCGGTGTGTCAGTGGCGGATTCGACGCCCGTGCCTACTTAAGTTCGATTTTGAGACAGGTTCTAGTCGTTCGTCTTTCGCCCGCTGCACACTCGAGGATTTCACTTTGGCTCTGAGCGCAACTGTCTTCGTCTTCGATATTCAACTCGCCGACGCGGACCGCAATGTCTACGAGAGCCTTTCGCTGCGTGTCGCTCGGCATCCGTCCGAAAGCAATGAGTACCTGCTGACTCGCGTGCTCGCTTACTGCCTCGAGTACACGGAAGGCGTTTCGTTCTCGAGTGGCGGACTATCGAATCCGGATGAACCGGCAATCACGGTGCGCGATCTCACGGGTGCGCTTCAGGCCTGGATCGAAGTCGGCTCGCCCGATGCTGCGCGACTGCACAAGGCGGGCAAGGCAGCTCAACGCGTCGCTGTGTATCCGCACAAGCAAGCGCATCTGCTGCTTGCCAAACTCGAGGGAGAGCGCATTCATCGAGCCGCAGCATTGGCAATTTGCGCGATCGATCCAGAGTTCATCCTCGCGCTCAGCGAGCGATTGTCGAAGCGCATGCAGTTCGATCTCTCGGTCTCAGAAGGGCATCTATATGTGAGCGTCGGCGCAGAGACGTTGTCGGGCACGATCGAGACTCATCGATTGAATCAGCAGTAGTTGAGTGCGGGCTGCGCGATCGGCTACCAGATCCCGGGAATGAATCGCCATCGCACTTTGTTTGCGTACTGCGCGTAGCCATTGTTGGCTCTCAGCAAGTGACGCTCCTCGGTGACAGCTCGTAACGCGTAGATCGTCGTCCAGCCAAAGACAGCGAGAAGCGAATACGCCAATCCTTGCCAATTGCGAGTGGCAAGTAACGTCCCAAACATCGGGAGTGCACCCAACCACCACGCGAGATTTTTCGCTGCATAAGCAGGATGTCTGACGAAGGCGTAAGGCCCGCGTGTCACGATGCCGCGATTCGTGAGATTGCTGGCTTTGAAACCCAGAGAGATGGACGCCCACGAGAACACCGCCAGAGCGAGCAGCAGTGTGATGTTGACGCTCAGGTGAACCCGGGCGTTATCGAAGAACGGGAAATCACTGCTCTGCCATTCCAGGAATCGCATTGTCATGTCATTGAACGGTGGGTAGCAGGCGAGGCAGATGAACCAACCAAAGAAGGTGGGATCGACGCTGCGAATTCGATTACCGAGGACGGGCAGTTCGATCAGGTAGCCGATCGTAAACAGCAGCGTATCGACGAAAAGGATTAACTGAAAAGCGGCCCAGAAAAGGGAAGTATCGAAGAGCGCGCGTCCTGTGAGCCCGTTCTCGATCGCCGCGATCAACTGAACCAACGATCCTGAAAGATTTGCGATGTGAACCAGGCACCAGTTGATCATCAGTGGCGCGAAAAAAAATTTAAGCAGCAACGCGAGTCCAGCTTGCTGAGTTGCCGGCGACAGCCGCAGCATGTCCGGCATACTCATCGATGCGCGGTTCAGAACAGCTTTTGAATGACGATGGCGCCGGAGCGCGAACCACACGCCTCGCGTAAACGTGAAACTTGTCGAGTGCATCCACGGATACGTTGCGTAGTACGGCATCAGAATCACCGCGTAGAGTGCGATCAGCGCTATGAACACCGAATGTACGGTGATGACAGCATCTATCCCGATCACGTTGAGCTGCCACTCACCCTGCAGCATCGAGCGATGGAAGTTGCTCAGACTCGAGATGATCCAGTAAGACAAGCCAATGAATGCGAGCGTCGACACATAGTTCAGGACGAAGCGCCGAGTGAACCACCTCGTCAGTGTGATCGTGGGTGCCGGCGTGACGACCGTGATCGAAGTATTCATGAGTTGTGCTGCTCAGCTGCTATGCACGGAAGAGGGCGCGAACGAAAGTTCGCGCCCTGTCCACCCCCCGCCCCGATCGAAGACACGTGATCTCCGTCATCTCCTGCTAAGGAGTATTGCCGTAGCCAATCGCGCCGTTGCAGTGCATCCATTCGCTGTTGGAACCGCCGCCGCAACTTCCATTCGCATACAAACCGGTGTTGTAACTCTGCGCTTCGGACTGACGGGTCTGACCATTGACGATGATGTAGTCGACCTGCACGTCACGATTGCCGCTGTCGTTGGTATACGCAACGGTGATGCCGCCACTCAGACTGGTCGATGCTGTGAAATCTTGCATGCTCGTGCCCAACGTCCAGGTCGCGACGTTCGTGTTGTTCACGCGCAAGCTGATCGATTCACCACCTACAGTACCTCGGGCGCGCACAGTGAAGCTCTTGCTCCCGCCGCCACCGCTGCTGCTACTGCTACTACTGCTGCTGCTCGATGAGGAAGAGCTGCTGCCGATGGTGATGTCGGAGCTTCCGCTGCTCTGATATCCCTCGGTCGCCATGATCTGGTAGTTGTGAGTGCCCAGGTTCATTCCGTAAGCGGCCCACGCATCGAAGTGGTTGCCAGTGGTGATGGGTCCACCCACTCTCTTTTGTTGCCTCACGCTCCAGTATTGATAGAACGTCGCGGTCCCTTGAATGGAAGGCTGGTTCACACGCTGGGTGCGGTACACGTCGTATGTTCCGCCATCACTCGTCACTGTGCCCATGTAGCCCGATCCGCCCGGTGGTCGGTACGTGCCCCAGCTATCGACAATGTAGTACTCGATCAGCGGGTTCGTCGTCCAACCGTACAGAGTGAGGTACGCGTTGCCGGAAGGATTGAACGAACCCGAGTAGGTCACCGTGCGGCGACCGCCGGGATTCCAGCCTTTACCGCCCACCCAGTTGTTGATGTTGCTCCACTGAGAGGTGTAGCGCCCGCCACTTTGCAGGCAGAAGGTCACGTTGCCGCTGTCCTTCCAGAACGAATAGTAGTAGCTGTTGTTAGTACCGGTAGAGTTTGAGGTCAGGCATTGTTGAGCGTGAGCAGCGGAGCCGCACAGCGCAGCGATGCCGATGAGTGCCGTGGCGAACATGCGTAGCACGGCGGGTTTCTTGAGACTTGAGAGCATGGGAATTCCTTCTCTTTTCTCGAAATAAAGGATCTCTTGCACTTCCCCCAAAAACTTTCAGTGCGACAAGAGCGAACAAATATTCTCATCAACGTGCACGTAGTGATTCCGTCGACACCTCCTTATCTCTCGCGCAGTATCGGCTGCGATGAAAAGTTTATGGAACACGCGCTGTTGACCTGTCAAGGAAAATGTTACCGCTAGCAAGTGCTTAAATAATGGGAGTTGGCGAAGAGTAACCATGGAGGAAAAGAGCGCGCGTTCAGCGGTGCCCAATGCCCGCGCTGTCATCGCGGAATTTTGCAAATCGGATTGCGTGCAACTGGCACATCTACTCATCAGCACGAGGCAAGAGTGGGAGCTGTGACTTCACGATCAGCACGAGCGATCAGATGCTAAGTTGTATGAGTAATGCATTCAGGTGCGCACGTGCCGCGCAGATTCGCGCGCGAAACTTGAATGGATGCTGCTCGCGATCGTGAGGCTTCTGTCGGATCTGAAGACGTGGCACAGCTCAAAACCGCTCGTTGAATCCAATTTGTCCGATCCAGCGAATTGATTTACCGACGGTCAAAATCCGTCGCGAGCATGGAGCGGACAGACCGCCGGTCGGCGCTTCGGTTCGAAATGACGGGCCTCACGATGAGCGTCTTCAATTTCGTTGCCTATCAACTCGTGTGGTTCGCCAGTGTGCTCGGCGCAGCACGAGGTCACCCGTGGCTAGGACCGGTCACCGCGTCCTGTTTTCTGCTGGCTCATCTCGCGTTGATTCGCTTCGTTCGACATGAGATCAGGCTGATCATTCTGTCGATGGCGATCGGTTTTGTCGTGGACAGCGTGCTCGTGCGAACTGGTCAGATTGTCTTCGCTGCAAGCAACTGGCCACATGGATGGCAACCGTATTGGATGCTGTCTCTCTGGGCGGCATTCGCTGCCACGCTCAATCATTCAATGCGCTGGATTGCATCGCGGCCGTGGATTGCAGCCGCTCTGGGTGCCATCGGGGGGCCTTTCGCGTATGCCGCGGCCGCGAAGTGTGGAGCGCTGGCGATCTCGTCAGGAGAAGTGGCTCTGCCTGCGATTGGTGTTGCATGGTCGCTCAGTCTTTACGTTCTGTCTGTTGCAGCCCGACGGTTCACTTCGGAAACAGTGGCAGCACGATTGAGAATTGCGAGCGGAACAATTCTTCCTGCCGTTTTGCTCTTTGCCATCGCTGTGCTGGCCTGGCCGGCCAAGAGCTTCGCACGCGAATGGAAATTCGATGTGCTTCTGGATGGAAAGCACATCGGCGAGCATAGATTTGAACTTCAAGAGAAGGGCACGCAACGGGATCTGATCAGCGAAGCGAACTTCGATGTTCGTATTCTTTTCTTCAGCGCTTATCGATATCGCCATAGCGCACGTGAACGGTGGAACGGCGACTGCGTTGAGCGGCTGGACGCTCAGACGAATGACAATGGCATGAAGCTCGCTGTGACCGCAGTTCGGAATGCTGATGCATTCGAGGTCACTTCCGGGGACACGGTGCATCAGTTCAGCGCGCCTGAGGGATGCGTCCAGACGTTTGCGTATTGGAATCCGCTCATCCTCGAAGCGGATCGGCTTCTGAATTCGCAGACCGGAGAATATCAGTCCGTACGTGTGCAGGCTGTGGGTCGCGAGAGACTGGATGGAGCAGTAGTCGATCGCTATCGCCTCACCAGTACGGACGAAGTACTGCAGATTGATCTCTGGTACACGCCATCGCTGGACTGGATAGCACTGGAATCGCGAATGCCTCGGGGCCATCAGCTTCGATATGTGCGACGACGCGACCCAGCGCAATGAATCGCTCGCGCGACGACGAGCACCGACAAACTTTCTTCCGTGAACTCGAGGGCCGTGGTCCCGAGCCGGAAATCTACGGACCTGCGACCGCGCGGCTTCGTGCCATACTCCGCGCCGACTTCAATCACTACCGGTGTTCAAGCATGGCAACAGCGAAGAAAAAGTCGACCAAGAAATCCGCCAAGAAGACCACCTCCAACAAAGTGGGTTGGGCGGAAGCAATGAGAAATGCGCTTGCAAACAAGCAGCCTGCTGGAGGCTTTCCTGATCAGGGGAAACCGCGGAGTACAGCGGTGAAGAAAGTACGGAAGAACGCGTTCTAGCTGTTCGCGTGATGCTGTCATTCAGCGCGCGATCTGAATGCGCTGAGTAGCGACGAGCGGTTCGCCAGCCGATCGCTCGGCCATCCAGCCACCTCCCGGCCGTTCGATTCAAAGCTGCTTCGCCGGCGGCTTCCTCGAAGGCTCTTCGATCGGAACTTCCGACTCAGGATCATCAATCGGCATTGGATCGTCGCTCGGAGGCGGATCGTTGAATGGATTCGGGTCCTCTGTTCGCTGCGAGCGATATGCATGCGCGTACATCATGGACTGACAATCACTGGCGAAACTCACATGTTCCAGGCGCCGCAACGCATCGTCAGTCGCCTGCTGACTCGAACACCCAACCGCTGTCCCGCGAGGGAACCTAAAGAAGTCACTGCTTCTTCCTCTTGCATCGACGAGGGGACCCTGCATGAGGCACATCGAAAATCTTGCCGACCGTTCGCTGGGGGCGGTGATCGAAGCAATTGCGTCCGACGATGTTTCCCCGGGTGCCGGTTCGGCAGCCGCGGTGGGACTGGCGCTCGCGGCTGCGTGCGCTGGCAAGGCAGTCGCGATAACGCGCAAACATCGCTCGGAGGACGCAAGACTCATACGTGCTCAGCAGGAACTCGCGGACATTCTTCATCGTGCACTTCACGGCGCGGATGAGGACGCTGCGCACTTCCGCGAGTTCGTGCATGAGAAGGACGCAGGCTCGCTTCAGAATCTGCTGCGGACGGGTGAAGAGCTTCAGCAACTCGGGTCCGCGTTGCACTCAGTGCTTGAGGGACTTGAAGGTCACATCGATTCAGCGGTCGAGGGTGACATCAAAGCGGCTCGGGTACTTTGCGCTGCGTTTAGCGTGATCCAGTCCGAGAACCTCGCTGAGAACCGCGGTTCGACGGAGCAGATCGGGCGTTCTTAGAACGTTCGCGATGCCGAAGTTGCTTGGTCGCTCTGTGTGATCCATTCGCCTCTCCGCAACTTATCTGCGCCAATACGCATTGCATTCTGCGAGTGAGCAGAACTCGGGCGAGGTCGGATGCGGCGCAGGACGGTGATGATCGGAACTGCGGGCTGGTCGATTCCGCGCGAGCTCGCCGATCACTTCCCGAGTGAAGGGGTTCACCTGGAGCGATATTCGAAAAGAATGTCGTGCGTGGAGATCAATAGTTCTTTCTACCGGGCGCATTCATTCGTCACTTACAAGAAGTGGGCTTCACTCACGCCACCAGGTTTTCGCTTCTCCGTGAAACTGCCGGGTGCGATCACGCATGAACAGCAATTGCGGCGTGCTCGCACATCGCTGCGTGAGTTCCTGGCCCAAGTCAGCGGGTTGGGTCAAAAGCTGGGACCGCTTCTGGTGCAGCTTCCGCCTTCGTTGGAATTCAACGCTCGTGTCGTTCGTGCATTCTTCGCAGTGCTGAGAGAAGAGCACGAGGGATTGGTTGCATGCGAGCCCAGACATGCAAGCTGGTTCGAGCCCAGAGCAGAAGGTCTGCTGGGTCGATATCAGATAAGTCGAGTTGCGACAGATCCCACGAGTATTGAATTGGCGAGAACGCCAGGGGGTTGGTCGGCCTCACATCCAGGCGATCGCACTTCGCTGGCTTACTATCGATTGCACGGATCTCCTCGTAAATATTGGTCTCGCTACCCGCAGGATCGCATCCACGGTTGGGCGGATGAAATCGCGAGCCTGTCGCGTCACGTGCAAGTCTGGTGCATCTTCGATAACACTGCGTCAGGCGCCGCGTTAGCCAATGCAGTGGAAATGCAAGGTGCTCTGCAGGGGCGAGCACAATCGCGTTTGATTCCTCGCATCAAATGACTCGGGCGCAGCGCCGTGCCTGGCGCGCTATCAGCGGAACACTTACGCCCGTTCGCCCATTGCGCTAGTCACAAAAGCGGCGGGGCAGAGTATGGGCAGATCGGCGAAGCGGCAGTCCGTGGTCACCAGTGTGAGTGTTGCGATCGTCGCGTTCGCAGCGACGGTGATCGGGCTCAACTTCGTCCAGCCGGAGCGACGTCTCAAGCAACCTGTCGAGCATCGCTACGCGACCTCTGATCCTGAGTTTCGGCACGAGCTGAGCACTCTGCTGGGTCCGCCCATTCTCGATGGTAATCGAGTTGCCAACCTCGAGAATGGTGAACGCATTTTTTCGGAGATGCTGGCCGCGATTCGGGCGGCACGACGCAGCATCACGTTTGAGACTTACATCTATTGGTCGGGAACGATTGGCCGCGAGTTCGCCGATGCCCTGAGCGAGCGAGCGCAAGCAGGGGTTCCCGTGCATGTGCTCGTCGATTGGGTCGGCAGCCAGAAAATGGATGAACAGATGGTGTCGCGAATGGAAAAAGCGGGCGTGGAGGTCAAACGCTATCACCCGCTGCAGTGGTATCACCTCACACGAATGAACAATCGCACCCATCGCAAGGTGCTCGTGGTGGATGGCAGAGTGGGATTCACTGGTGGCGTGGGCATTGCGGATAAGTGGCAAGGTCACGCGCAGGATCCCGATCACTGGCGCGACTCTCACTATCGAATCGAAGGACCTGCTGTGGCGCAGATGCAGGCTGCGTTCATGGATAACTGGATCAAGACCACCGGAAAGATTTTGCGTGGCGATCGATACTTTCCTCACCTGGAATCCGTCGGCAACGTCTCGGGTCAGGTGTTCACGAGTTCGCCGAGTGGCGGCGCCGACAGCATGCTTCTGATGTATCTCATGGCGATTTCTTCCAGCGAAAAGAGCATCGATCTTTCTGCTTCCTACTTCGTTCCCGATCAACTCACGATGACGGCCTTTGAGGAGGCGATCAGGCGCGGTGTTCGTGTTCGAATCATCGTGCCGGGCGAACACATCGACACGGAGATCGTGCGGAAGGCATCACGCGTGCAATGGGGAAAACTGCTCGCCCATGGCGTCACCATTCACGAATACCAACCCACCATGTTCCATTGCAAGATGCTGATCGTCGATGGACTGCTCGTATCGGTCGGTTCGACTAACTTCGATATGCGATCGTTCCGGCTCAACGATGAAGCCAATCTCAACGTCTATGATCCGGCGTTCGCGAAGGAAGCCACCGCAGTGTTCGAGCAGGATCTGCAGAGAAGCCGCAACATCACGCTGGCCATGTGGCGCGATCGGCCCTGGCAGGAGCGAGCGCTTGAGCACGTGGCATCGGTTTTCTCGTCACAGTTGTGAGCGAGGCGGGGAGTTCGATCGGCCCTGCACGGTTGGCTGGGCGCAATGGAAGGTCACTCAATCGTCGCTTCGCGCTTCCAGGACGAATCGGGATCGAACGTCTTGATGGCTGCGGCTTCCTTCGCAGTCTCTGGGCCGAGATCCTTCGAGAACACGATGCCGTCGTGGTTGACCATGAACGTCATCACGCCGGAGTTGCCGTACTCGGCAGGAAAGGCGATGAGCGCAAAACCGCCGAGGAGCTTGTCTCCAGCCAGATAATCGTAAGCGCCACCTGCCGCATTCGGGCCTTGTGCCGTGAGCAGCTGAAAGTAGTAACCGTGGAATGGTGCAGGATTCGCAGCGCCTTCCTTGAAATATCCTTCAGCACGTGCGCGCGCAAAGCTTCCTCCCAAAGGACTCGGCTGTTCGCCCTCGGCCGTCGGCCAGTACAAGCCATCTTTCTCGCCTTCGTTACTAAGCAGCTTTCGTGCGTAGTGCTGAAGCGGGTCATGAGTGGCGTTGCGCATGTAGTACTCGCGCTGCGCATCGACGAACGCCAGGCACGATTGAATCGTGGAGAGTTCATTGTCACCCACGCGTCGATTCACGATCTCCTCGTTGCCCGCTGCGCTATCGAAACGCCAACGGCCGTCGCGCTGCACGAGAGGAAAGGGAAAGGGCCACTTGTCCGCGCCGACTTCCAGCGTGGTGACGCCCGTCTCGCTGTTCGCCATGGCGTGCGACTCGTCATATGCGTGCAGAAAGCGTTCGTGAACATTCTTGTCTTGAACCGGATCTCCAGACTCGATGGTCGGTTGCGCTTCGGGACCCAGCACTTTCAGCAGCGCACTTGTCTCGCCAGAACGCATCGCCGCGAGTAATGCGTTCACGGCATCATCGGCCGATGCGAAATCCTGTTGATGAACTGATCGGCTGCAAGCGGCTGGCAACGATGCAGTGAGCAGGATCAGCAGGTAGGCGAGTATGCGCATGCTTTTATTCCTCGTGTTAGCGCCGACGACCACCGCCGCCGCCACGAGAGGCTCCGCCACGACTGCTATTCGCGCGCGTGCCTGCTCCGTTGCCCATTCCATTGAACGCATCGGAGGATCGAGAGCTCGATCCCGAACTGCGGCTGCGATCCTGCGAAGTGCTTCGATCCTGCGCGGCACTGCGATCGCGCTCCTGTGAGCTGACCGAATCACGACTGGTCGGGCCGAGATCGCGATACTGCGATCCACCAGCGTCTCGGTTCGAAGCACTCATGTCGCGTGTTTGCGCGCTACCCGCGCCGTTGCCGCGATTCTGGCTCCCGCCAGCACCGTTCTGACTGCGACTGTTGTCGCGCGTGCCCACCTGGTTGCCATTCAGGTCGCGCTGATTGCCAGCGCCCTCACGTGCGATCTCCTGGCGACCCTGCTCGGCGCGGCCACGAAACTGTTCACGCGATTGCACTCCCTGCTGGTTGCCGTTGCGGCCATATTTCTGCTGCGTGGCCGAGTCACGGTAACTCACGCCTTTGCGATGCGATGAGTCGTGCTGCCATTTTCCATTGTTGCTGACGTTGTTACTTCTGTTGTTGACGTTGTTATTCCGATTATTGATGTCGTTGCGGTTGATGTCATTGCGATTGATGTCGGTGCGATTGAAGTTGTTGTAGCGGTTGACGTTGATGTCGACGTCGCTGCTGCCCCAATTGCATCCGCCCCAAAGGGCTCCACCGACGACGACACCCATGCTGAATGAGAAGAACGCAGCCCCCGGCACGTACGCTGGAGGGTAGTAGTAGTACGGCGGATAGGCGGGGTAAGGCCATGCGCCGTACACGACAGTTGGGTTGTAGGTCGGCACGTAGACGACTTCGGGGCTGCTCGATTCAACGATGATGATCTGGGGCGTTGCCGCGCCCGCTGGTGCAGGCTCGGTCTTGACGGTCTGTTCCTTGGTGGTCTTCAGATTGCCAGCGTCTTTGGCTTTAGCGCGTAGCCGTTGCACAGCATCCATGACGCCCTTCTGCTGTGCGAGAAACGCGTCGCCCAGCTTCTGCGTCCAGTCCAGCTTCTCGTTCATCATCGTCAGTACATCGGGAAACGCCACGAGCGATTTCACGGCCGGATCCCATGGCTGCTTCTCCATCTCTGTTGCGACGCTGTCGCCCTTGACCTCGGGATGTTCTTTCGACCAGCGTGCGGCTTCGACGATCTCGAGCGGATAAGTCGAGGCCATCAGAATCTGTGCAAGCAGTGCGTCTGGATACAACGCGATCGGCGCGACGATCTGCTCCAGCTCTTCGGGTTTGAACGCTGGTGCCGGAGGCTGGGTGGCAGTTGAATCGGCCGCAGCCGTGGTCGCAGGTGCGGGCGGTGCCTGGGTTTGGGCAACGACGGCCGGATTCACCAGAACAAGAGTGACGGCGCAGGTTAATAGCCAGGTTGTGAACGCGCTCTTCATCCTCGCTTACCTCATTGCAGCGACGTTCTCTGGAGGCGGGCTGGAACGGTACGGTCCATTCGTTATCGAAGCGATACGTATGAAGGGCTGACCGCGGAAGAAGGCAGGAAGGCGTGTCCCCGAACACGAGTGAGGAACCTGAACAACGTCCAGCGAGGGCTGCGAGCATCAGCTCTCGCATGAAGCTCAGGCCTGACGTTCAGCTACGGTTCAACGATTTAGGCGTGAACGACGCGCCGCGAGCAGCGTGAGAGAAGATCGATCGTTCTGCTTCGCTGCGACCACCGCAGATGAGCGCGGTAATTCTTCTCCCGGCCGGTCTGCGGCTACGAACTCAGTTCAGGCTCTAATTACTTCCCGCTCAGCACGAACTGATTGCCGTCGGCGTCCTTGAATTTCGCGAACGTACCCCAGGGTTGCACGGTCGGAGGTTGCATGAATTCGACCCCACGACCTTTCAGTTCTTCATACGTTTGCTGAACGTTGTCGCAGGCCAGTGAGCAATTGACGAAAGTGCCCACACGATCCTCATGACCTTCGGGTGTGAACAGGACGACGGAGGTTTCGGCTCGCGGGATCTTCAGTTCGATCCATCTCTGCTGACCCAGCGGCTGGTCCGTCAGGATTTCGAATCCAAGTTTCTCCGTATAGAACTTGAGCTGGGCCTGCTGGTCGCGAACCGGAATTCCGATGAACTTGACGCGCGTGATCATGGTGAGTCCCTGCTGTGCCGGGTTATGACGTTACGAAATGGCATCGCGCACTACAAGGATCGAAGTCATTGCTATAGCATCCGATGCCATAGCATGACAGCCTCCTTCCGCATCGATCGATATGTCGCAGACGTGCTGCTGCGTGACCTCGTTGGACACGACCGGTCACCGGCGGCATTTCTCGTCTACTTCTTTCTTTCCGCGCAGTGCAGTCGAGTTCGCTCGGGTGAAGTCGAGCTCAGTCTGGCCGAAATTGCCGATCGCACAGGCCTTTCAAAACGGGCAGTGCAGTTGGCGTTAGCTCATCTGCGCCGGCGGCGCCTGATCCGCAGCACGCAGGAGCATCGGACCGCCACGCCGCTTCATTCGATCGCGCGGCCGTGGCGCGGGCACTGAGACTGCTCGCCATGCGAAAACTACTGGTCCTGCAGCATGTGCCCAGCGAACCGCTGGGAGTCCTGGATCCGCTTCTTCGGGCGGCGGGTCTTCGTATTCGCTATGTGAATTTCGCACGTGATCCGTTCGCGCAGGTTGATGTGAGTCGATACGACGGGCTGATCGTGCTCGGCGGTCCCATGAACGTCGATCAGATCGAGAGCTATCCGCACTTGTTGCACGAGATTGATGTCGTGCGCGGCGCATTGACGCGCGAAATTCCGACATTGGGGATCTGTCTCGGTGCCCAGTTGCTCGCCGCCGCGCTTGGTGCCCACGTCCACCCCAACCCCGTGCGCGAGATCGGGTGGTATCCGTTGCAGCTCTCGTCTTCGGCGAAACACGATGCACTCTTTCAGCATCTGGATTCGTCGACTCCGGTTTTCCAATGGCACGCATACACGTTCACCGAGCCCAACGACACCGTGCACCTCGCCAGTAGCGCGAGTTGTGCGAACCAGGCGTTTCGCTATCGCGATTTCGCGTATGGCTTGCAATTCCATCTCGAGGTCGATGCCGCACTGATCCGACGTTGGTTGCAGCACTCCGAACTGCAACGTGAGCTGGAACCGCTCGGCGGCGAGACTCACGCACGTACCGTGGAGGCGCAAACGAGTGAGTACTTGCAACGCTCGCAAGCGCAGGCGGCAGCTTTGTTCTCCGCATTCATCCAGCGCTTCGGCTGGCGCAAGACCCGAACGTTGCTGAAATCGCGTTAGCTCGAACCACTTGCCGAGAGGCAGGCATGTAACGTTTCCGGCCCTGGAACGTCATTAACCTGTACACAGCGACGACACGCTCATGCAGGCAGTCACCGACGAACAATTGATTCAATGGGTTGCGGATGGCGACGCGTCATGCCTCGGCACCCTGTTCGAACGCCATCATCGCGGCGTCTATCGCTACTGCCTGCAGATGACGCGCAGCAAGGCCATGAGTGAGGACCTCGTGCAGGAGGTATTCATTCGCCTGCTGAAGCATGCCTCGAGTTTTCGCGCGGAAGGCAGTTGCAAGGCCTGGATCTTCAACATCGCTCGCAACGTGACCTTCGATCATCTGCGCAAAGCGAGTACCGATGTCGAGCCGGACCAGCAGGGCGAGGAGGTCAATGAGCGGCTCGTTGATCATCGATCATCGGAACAGGTGGTGGCCGCCCATCAGAACTTGCAGCTGGTCGAGCGAGCGCTGGCAGAAATTCCGGCCACGGCGCGCGAAGTGATCTGGCTCGGGCGATTTGTCTTCGATGATTATGAAGAACTCGCGCGTGCGCTCGGTTGCACGGCCAGCACGGCCCGCGTCCGCATGCACCGCGCCATGGAGACGCTGCACAGCACGTTCCTGCGCATGAATGGAGCACCTATCGATGTCTGAAAAAATCACGAGCGGCGTCCCCTTTGAAGGTGACGACCAGGAGAAGCGCGAACTGTGGGATTCGTTGCAAGAGATTCCGCAGCCCGAGCCGCCACCGCGCATGCGCAGAAAGTTCTATGGAGAACTGGACAAGCTCGGTAAGCAGTCGCGTCTCGCTCCCTGGCGGCAATGGTTCGGGCTTTCTGGTGCGCGCGGATTCGCGACATCTATCGCGTGTCTGATTGCCGGTCTTGCGGTTGGTGTAGTGCTGAAGCGCGGCGAGGTCGAGCGAGCAGAACTTGCGAATCTTCAGGCGCAGGTCACGGCCCTGAATCGAAATCTGATTCTGGATCGACTCGAGAATGGTTCGGCGAGCAAGCGGCTACTCGGTGTTCTCGATGCGGCCGGTGTCGCTCAGCAGGATCCGGAAATTGCACGCGCACTGCTGTCGCGCGCTGTCGATGATCGCGTGTATTCGGTTCGCGCCGCTGCTATCGATGCCATCGGGCCGCGCCTCAGTACGCCGGCAGTGGGTCACGAGATCATGGGACTGCTGCAGAAAAGTGAGTCGCCGATCGTGCAACTCGCGTTGGTCGATCTGATCTTGCGTCATGGCGATAACCAACAGATCGAAGAACTGTTGCAGCTCAGCGAACACGGCGCGCTGCATCCTGAGCTGGTGCAGTACGTCAAATCCGCGGTGTGGAGGGATAGAACATGAAGATCCTGGCTGGAACCATCGGACTGAGTGCGCTGCTCACGTGCGTAGCCGTGTGTGCGGAGCCTGTCGTCGAGCAGAAGAGCTGGGAGCAGTCGTACGCCGTCACGCAGACAACGCCAAAGCTCGTCGTGCGCAATATCTGGGGCAACGTCAACGTACGACGCGGCACTGCAGGTGTGATCGTTGTTTCTGCGGTCGAGAGACGTTCCGCGCAGACGGCCGAGTACTTCGAGAAATCGAAGCAGCAATTGCAGCTGGAAGTCGTCGCGACGCCCGAAGCTGTGTCGCTGGTTGTCAATCATCCGGAAAGGACCGACCGAACGGATGTGTGCCAGGGCTGCAGTCTCGAATACCAGTTCGATATTCGCGTCCCCGCCGATGCGGTCGTCGATGTGCGAACCGTGACCGACGGTCGTGTGGAAGTCAGTGGGATCCGCGGGCCGGTGAATGCCGGCAACGTCAATGGCGCCGTTGCGGTGAGCGATATCGATGAATGTTCGAGCATCGAGAGCGTGAACGGCACACTCGAAGTGACTTTCGCTCGTGCGCCGGTGAGCAACTGCAGTCTGAAAACGATCAACGGCGAAATAACGCTCGGGCTTCCGACGGGTACGGGCCTGGAAGCGATCATCGACTTGGGTCATGGTCAGATCGAATCGGAATTCGATGTCGATGCCATGACGCTGCCCGTCAAAGTGGAAAAGAGTCAGCAGCAGGATCACTGGCTGTATCGCGTGCAGAAGTCGGCAGGTGTGCGCGTCGGTGCAGGCGGTCCCACATTCACCTTCGCATCGCTGAATGGCGATGTGCGCATCCTCAAGAACAAGTGAGTAACGCAATCATGTCCAGGAACTCTGTACACGCCGCATGCGCGGTTGGTTTTTTCATGTGGACCGGGGCGCTTTTCGCTCAGACGTCCGCAGAGAACATCACGGTGCCTCTGTCGCGACCTGCTGAACCGATGACGCTGAACATCGACCTGATGTCAGCGCAGATCGAAGTCATCGGTGAGGATCGCAAAGATGCGCAGCTGTCAGTCACGATGCTGTCAGGTGGGCGAAAGATCAAAACGCCTTCCGGCACGAAGGCGCTGACGGGCGGCTCAGGTGCGTTGGAGGTCGAGGAACGCGATAACGTGATCTCAGTGGAATCGGAAATGCCGATGGGCAAAGTGGCGATCGTTGCGCGGGTGCCTCGTCGGTCGAATCTCACCCTGTCTACTGTGCAGGATGGGGAGATCACCGTTCGTGATGTGACTGGCACGCTGCAACTCGAAAATGTGAATGGTCCGATTACTGCTCTGAGTATCAATGGCGCAGTGATCGCCGAAAGCGTCAATGGAGCGATCAATGTGGGCTTCGCCACGATCAACGCCAGTGAAGCAACGGCTCTGTCGTCCATCAGCGGCGACATCAAGCTGACCTTGCCGGCGAAGGCGGCAGTTGAGCTACGTCTCGACAGTGCTCAGGGTCAGATCGAGTCGGATTTCGAGCTCGACGTAAAACCGAGCAAGCCTTCGGTCGTGCGTAATGAAGGGCGCAATGGAGTGTCGGTCCGTGTCGAAGATGTGATCGTTGCAGCCGTGAACGGCGGCGGTCCGGTGATCAAGCTCAAGACCTTGAACGGCACGATCAGGATCGCGAATTCGGCGAAGTGATTGGTTTCTTCTGTTTGCGAATTCGACTTCAGTCCATTCGGCTGACGTCGAATCCAAGAATCAATGCTTCACTGGATAACCCTTCCACACCCACTCGAGTGCCTGAGGCAGGGTCTGTTCACGCACTGCGCGCTCGCAGTGACCGGAATTCAGAGCGAACACATACTGATAGTGGTAGCCCTTCGTCTTCAGGGCTGAGGCCATGCGGTGATTGGCTTCAACCCAGTCATGCATGTCGTCGCGCATGATGTTCGGATTGAACAGGTCGCGGTCGCCGACGTGCATCCAGATACGGATCGGTTTGGTCGGACTCTCTGGAATGAGCTTCGCGTGATACTCCCACGCGCCGCCCGATGTGTCGGGATTGAATGGCCACTGCTGATTTACGAACGTTCCTGAGTAGCTGATGACGCGGTGATACCACTCAGGATGGAACCAGGCCATGGTGAACGCTGCTGCCGCGCCCGAGCTGCAGCCCATGACCGCGCGACCCTCTGGCTTACGCGTGAGTTTCACGTGCGCGTTCTTCTCGACTGCCGGCAGTACTTCTGCCTCTATGAACTCTGCGAACTTGCCCGAAAGCGTGTCGTACTCGAGACCGCGCTCGCTCCCCTGGGCATCTCCGCCACCGTTCTGAATCATGATCGCGACCATGGCGGGCACGCGATGTTGAGCGATGAGGTTGTCGAGGATGTGTGGCAACGTCGCGTCCGGCGCGCCGAGTTTCGGGCCGTCGTGCGTCACGATGAACGGTGACGGGGAATTGGGTTTGTACTGCTTCGGAATGTAGACGGTGATCGTGCGCTGGTAGGGCTGCGCATGGGTTTCGACGATCAGCGCTTTTGGATTGTTGGGATCCACCGTCCCGAACTCGTCACGAGCAATGCCGGGATAGAAGCGGCTGTCTTTGGAGTCCATCGTGAATTGCTGGACTACACCTTGCGGCACACCGTTGACGACGTTCGCTTCCGGCGGCGGCAAATAGTCGGGGCCGATCACAAAATTGCCCTCGGCATCGAGGGGCGCATTCGCACCCGCGCCAGAGATCACCGTGAACTGCGGCGCTCCGGGCCCGTTGGCTGCTCGGGTCGGCGGTGTCGGGCGAGCCGCTGGTGTTGCCACCGGAGCGGAAGTTGGCGCGCCAGGTGACTGTGCCCCCTGCGCGGCGATCAGGAGCAACGAGATCAGCACGCCGCCGGCAATCGTGAATCGGTTCGCAGTTGGATGCTTCATGGGGCGATCATGGCTGGCCCACGCATCGCCGATCAAGAGTGCTCGGCTTCACCATCGCAGCCTACATTCACGGCGAACACGGGCTGTCGGGTCTTGACGTGTCATCAAGCTCGATCGGTGGACTACACGTCATTGAGTCAGCAACTCAGGGAACGCCTTAACTCTGAAGGGTGGACGCACGGATCTGCAGGACTCGACACATTTCTGCAGACACAAAGCTAGCGCGGAGCTCAGTTCTTGCAGCATGATTGCCGCGTGCTTTCAAAGCTCAACAACCATAAATCAAGCCGCAATCGGCAAGTGCTCAGCGGCACTGATCGCATGTTTCGAGTGACTTCAGCATTATGTGATCGAGCGCGAATCGGCGCTGCGCTCGCCATGATGACTTACGGCTGCCTGGCTTTCGCGGGTGCGGCAGGAAACCCCGATCCACTCCGCGAGTACCGCGCGACCATCAGCCCGATGCTCGAGAAGCATTGCTACGAATGTCACGGCGATGGCTATGACAAAGGCCGCGTCGCGTTCGATGCGCTCGAGACCCGATCGCAGATTCTGGATCCCGATCTCTGGCTCAGAGTGCTGAACAACACGCGCGCCGGGCTGATGCCGGCCGAGAACAAGCCACGGCTCTCGGCCGCCGAACAGGCGACGCTGGAGCACTGGATCAAGCACGATGTATTCGGCATCGATCCAAATCATCCCGATCCGGGCCGGGTCACGGTGCGGCGCCTCAATCGGGTCGAGTACCGCAACACGATCAAGGATCTGCTGGGCGTCGACTACGACACCAATCTTGAATTTCCTCCCGACGACACGGGCTTCGGATTCGACAACATCGGCGATGCGCTTACGACCTCGCCGATGCTCATGGAAAAATATGTCGCCGCGGCTCAGGCGATCATCGCTCAGGCAGTCCCGCTCGCGCCGCGCCAGCCTGCCATGAACCTTGTGTCGGGCATGAAGTTCGAGGGCACGCATGCGCGATCGAAGGGAGGCAAGCGTCAGCTCATTTTCACTGAGCCTGCGAACGTTCAGACAACGATCAACACTGCGTCGGCTGGCACGTATCGTGTGAAGTTCAACGTGGAGGTGAACGGGAGTTACGTGCCGGATCCAGGGCGTGCGCGCGTCATCTTCAAAGTGGATGGTCAGCAGGTCGCGCAGCAGGACTTCGCGTACTTCGATGAGAAGGAGTTCAGCTTCGAGTCCACGCACAAGTGGACGCCTTCCGAGCATCGCCTGAGCATCGAACTTTTGCCGCTCGCGCCAGCGGCTAAGGAGGAAACCATCATCGACCTGTTCGTGCGAGGTGCGAGCGTTGAGGGTCCACTCGAACAGGCTCACTGGGTCGTGACAGAGAACTACGATCGCTATTTCCCACGCGCAGTGCCGAAGAAGCGCGAAGAGCGTCGGGCGTATGCCGGCGAAATTCTGTCAGCCTTCGCCGCAAAGGCTTATCGCCGACCCTTGCCCGATGAAACCGGTGATCGGCTCGCTGCGCTCGCGGAGTCCACATATACACAGAAGGGGAAAACGTTCGAGCAGGGTGTGGCGCATGCCATGTCCGCGGTGCTGTCTTCGCCGCGCTTTCTATTCAGGCTCGAAGAGCCGGTGACGAATGTAGCGGGCGTGACCACGGCCGAGGTGGACGAATACTCGCTGGCTTCGCGCCTCTCTTATTTCCTGTGGTCAACGATGCCTGATGCGGAGCTCATGGAGTTGGCATCGCGTGGCGAATTGCGCACCCATCTGTCCGCGCAGGTGTCGCGAATGATGAAGGATCCCAAAGCGGACAATCTTTCACGCAACTTCACCGGACAGTGGCTGCAGGCGCGCGATGTCGAAGGGATCGCGACGAATCAACGTCAGATCGTTCTGCGTGACACGGGCCAAGAAGGCCTGACGCGACAGATGCGCGAAGCCTGGCAAAAAAATGACGAAGCGACGATCGAGCGTCTCGAGGAAACCATGAAAGCGCTCGTCAATGCGAAACCCAAGTTCGACACGGACATGCGCAAAGCCATGCGGCGCGAGACAGAGATGTACTTCAGCTACGTCGCGCGTGAAGACCGGCCCGTGACGGAACTGATCGACAGCAACTACACCTTCGTGAACGAGCCGCTCGCCAAGCTGTATGACATTCCGGGCGTCGTCGGCAATGACCTGCGCAAAGTGACGCTACCGGCAGGAAATCCGCGGGGCGGTGTACTCACACAGGGCAATGCGCTCGTCGTCACTTCGAATCCGGATCGCACTTCTCCTGTGAAGCGCGGGCTTTTCATATTGGCGAATGTACTGGGTACACCGCCGCCACCGCCGCCAGCGAATGTTCCAGCACTCGAAGCGAGCGAAACAGATTTCAAACAGCACGAGCCGACGCTTCGCCAGGTACTTCAGGTGCATCGCGAAAATCCACGCTGCGCCTCGTGTCACAACCGCATGGATCCGATTGGACTGGCCTTCGAGAACTTCAATGCGCTCGGAATGTGGCGCGATACCGAGCGTGACCAGCCGATTGTCTCGGAAGGCAATCTCATCACCGGTGAGAAATTCAACAGCGTCCGTGAGCTCAAGCAGATCATCGTGAGTCAGCATCGCGAAGAGTTCTATCGCACGCTCACCCGCAAGCTCATGACGTATGCAACAGGTCGCGGTATGGAATACTCCGACGTGGAGACGATCGATCAGATCGTGAAACGGCTCGATGATCAGGACGGGCACTTTTCCGCCCTGTTGACTGGAATCATCGAGTCCGCGCCCTTCCAGCAGATGCGTGTGCAGGCGACTGTCACTGCCGCGAATTGACGAGAGCAGACATGAGCAACGAAATCGAGCGCCAACGAGCTGCGGAACGTCACGAAAGCGTGTCGCGTCGACGATTTCTGCGCGGTGTCGGCGCCACCATCGCATTGCCCGCGCTCGCCTCGCTGACTCCTCGCGGCGTGTTCGCGGCGCGTTCTGTTACGGCTCCCACGCGTATGGCATTTGTCTATGTTCCGAACGGTGCGATTCCCTCTTCCTGGTGGCCAGCGGGCGAAGGCGGCGCAGACTTCGCACTCTCGCCGACGCTCGCGCCGCTCGCCTCGCTGCGCAATCAGATTCAAGTGATTGCCGGCTTGCAGAATCTTTCAGCGGAGGCGGGTCCCGATGGTGCTGGCGATCACGCTCGCGCAGGTGGCACGTTTCTCACGGGCGTGCGCATCAAGAAAACTGCAGGCTCCGATATTCATTCAGGCGTTTCCATCGATCAGGTGGTTGCAAACCAGATCGGACATCACACGCGCTTCGCGTCTCTCGAGCTCACCTGCGATGCGATTCGCAAATCGGGCGACTGCGATTCCGGCTACGCCTGTGCGTATGAGTACAACCTTTCATGGCGCTCACCCAACCAGCCATTGTCACCCGAGCCCAATCCACGATTTGTGTTCGAGCGACTCTTCGGCAGCGGTGCACCGCGCGAGCGTGTTGCCAATTTGAAGCGTCGTCAGGTTGAGCAGCATTCGATCCTGGACTATGTGCTGGAAGACGCACGGGGTGTCTCTCGCGATCTCGACGGACGTGATCGCGAAAAGCTCGATCAGTATCTGACCAGCGTGCGCGAGATCGAACAACGCATCGAGAGCACGACACGCATGCGCGTCAACAATCCCGATATTGATGCACCCGATGGCGTCCCCGCTAACTATGCCGATCATGTCGCGCTGATGTTCGACATGCTGCTGGTTGCGTTCCAAACCGATGCAACACGTGTGGCTACGCTGCTGCTCGCTCGCGAAGGCAGCAATCGACCCTTTGCCGACATCGGAATCGCCTCGGGTCATCACGATCTCACTCATCACAAGAACAACGTGGAGATCATCGCGAAAGTGCAGGAGATCGATCGTTGGTATGTGCAACACCTTGCGAGCTTCCTCGAGAAGATGGAGCAGACGAAAGACATCGATGGCGAATCGTTGCTGCATCACTCCATGATTCTGTATGGCTCAGGCAATGCCGACGGTAATCAGCACACGCACACCAACTTGCCGATCGTCGTTGCTGGCACCGGCGGCAACGCTCTTAAAACCGGTCGCTACGTGAAGTCCGCGCCTGTTCCTGTGACGAACGTGTTCCTGAGCATGGCGGATGCAATGGGTGCACAGGGAATCGATTCTCACGGCGATTCGACCGGCCGCTTCGAGGCCTAGCCCTTCCAGTTCGGGAAACGTTTGGCCTGGCTTCCCGTGGGTCCGACTTCAGTCGGACAGGCCAGCGACAAAGATGGCGACCGTGATCGATGCGGGTTGCGGCTCCCGGACTTCAAATCAAATCTCCAGGACTGTGGGTGACCTGCCAGCCCATCTTCATTCTGTGCGTCACCTCGCGCGTTTCCATCGTCCCGCCGTGCAACACTTCTCCAATCGCGCCGGTGCACCAACTATGAATCGATGAGCATCCGGCAGATCGACATCCGGTATCGATGCAAGGAGTTCGAAGAATGCGTTGGAGAGGACAGGGAATTCTCGCGGGAGTGGTTCTGCTCGCTGCAGGCGCTTACGGTTGGCAGTGGGTGAGTGTGAGCAAGATGGTCGAGACTCTGCAGGTCAGTGCGCTGCCGATCGAGTCTTACACCGGTGCGATAACGGCGTTCTATGCGGAGAACGAGCGATTTCCTAAGCCCGCTGAACTCACCTTGCCTCGTGCGACGACGGCTCTGATACGTGATGTCACCCTGGGAAAGGACGGCGAACTCACCTTTGAACTCTCCGCCTGGCGCGTCTTCCATGGTCACGTGATGACCACCATGGCGCCGACTCTGATGCCTGGCAGCAAGCCAGGTTCAGTAGTGCTTTCGTACGTATGTGTTGAAACCGATCCGAGCGAATTCGCTTCCATCGTCTGCAGCAGAAATGGGACAGCCACGCGCGCCGAACTTGCGCAGGAAAATGCGATCTTCCAGGCGAATCTGAACGGGTGGCGGGAAGACATGGATGAGCGAGCTCGCACCGCTGCACGCGTGCAGGAAGTAGGCACCGACTGTGACCGCTTCGTCGCGCTGGCTCATGGAGGCGCGGAGCAATGTGTCGCCGACGCGGATGCTCAGCTGGGGCAACGTTTCGCGCAATCTGTGAAAGAAAACTTCGACAATGGCCGCAGACTTCGGCCTGAGGTGATCGCCTCAAGTCCGGAGCTGCTTGATAAGTTCAATGAAGAGTGCACGTCTGCATGGAAGTCGCTCGTCGCAATGGTGAGCAGTGCCAATGCGGAAGCGGGCGATTGCTTTCAGAAGCAATGATCCGGCGAGATCGCGCATTCATGACGGATCGCGATGCTGCCCAGAGGCAACGGCGTGCGGCACATTCCAACCGAAGTAGACCTCGACGGCTGAGATCTGACCGTCGCGGATAGTGATCGCTTCAGTATTGCGAAATCGCTTGCCCGTCGTGCTCGTGGCTTCATAGGTCACAAAGACTCGATTGTCATTTTCCGCGACGGACTTCAGATCGAAGCTCGAGATCGTTGCACTGTTCGGCCAGCAGATCTCGAAGTACTGCTTGCGATCCAGACCATTGTCGAGCGGACTCGTGAACCTGAAGTCCTGCGACAACAGCCGCTCGGCAGAAGCGCGATCCTTATCCACGAAGGCCTTGAAGATCGCTTGCGCAATATCGGTGTTGGAGTTCACTCGTCGTCTCCTTCAATCGCAGGATTTGAATGAGAACGAACGGCGAGTCCTGGAGTTTCCTGGCCGCTCTAACCGAACTGCAGCTCAGGTCACTTCGGCGTGTGTGCTGTCAGGAAGCGATCGAGACTGTTCGCGAACGCCTGGCGATCGCGTGCGTTGAGAGGGGCGGGTCCGCCAGTGGCGACACCGCTGCCGCGTAGTTCGTCCATGAAGTTGCGCATCGAGAGGCGCTCGCGAATGTTGTCGGTCGTGTAAAGCTCACCTCGAGGGTTCAAGGCATGAGCTCCTTTCTCAATGGTCGCCGCAGCGAGGGGTATGTCCGCTGTAATCACCAGATCATTGGGCTCGAGCAGTTCGACGATCCGCTTGTCCGCCACGTCGAAACCTGAGCCCACTTGCATGGAGCGGACATATGCGGATGCGGGAACGCGTATCGGTTGGTTCGCAACCAGCGTCGTCTGCACTTTCGCTCGCTCAGCGGCTCGAAACAGAATGTCTTTGATAACGCCAGGACAGGCGTCTGCGTCGACCCAGATCTTCATGGGTGTAGTAAACGCGATTGATCTGCTGGCGTAAATGCGTCCGCAGGGTTGCGGCTGAAACAGAGTCAGCAGCACTTGCGCTAGACTCGCGTCCCGCAAGCATTTCTCCTTCATTCATGTCATTCACCGATCTGGGCCTGCCGCCCGAGTTGATTGCGGCGCTTGCCAAGCAGCAAATCGCCGAACCTACGCCGATTCAGACGGCGGCCTTGCCCGTGCTCCTCGCCGGTGAGGATGCGTACTTGCACGCCGAGACAGGTACCGGCAAGACGCTTGCCTATCTGCTGCCGCTGTTCTGCCGAATTGATCGAGCACTCGCGGCTACACAAGCGGTCATCGTGGCTCCCACTCACGAGCTTGCGATCCAGATTCAACGTCAATGTTCAGAGCTCGCACTGAACGCGGGCTGGCCGATTCGCTCGGTGCTGCTCATTGGTGGCACGGCACTGGACCGGCAGATCGAGAAGCTCAAAAAGAAGCCTCATATCGCGGTCGGCTCACCGGGTCGAGTTGCTGAGCTGATCGATAAAGGCAAGCTCAAGGCAAAGTTCTTTCGCACCATCGTCATCGACGAAGCCGATCGGCTGTTGAGCGATGAAAGTTTCTCGGCCATTCGCTCGGTCGTTCAGGCGGCCAATGCCGAACGGCAGCTGGTCTTTGCATCTGCTACTCAGGAACCTCAAACGCTCGCTGCGCTTGCTTCACTCGCTGCTAACGTCAAGATGCTCGAGGCGGGTACTGCAGCGGTGAATGAAAACATTGAACACCTGTATCTGGTTTGCGAGGAGCGTGACAAACCGGACGAGCTGCGCAAACTCCTGCATGCGTTGCAGCCGGAACGCGCGATCGTATTCGTACATCGCAACGACAGTGCGGAAAAGATCGCTGCCAAACTCGCTCATCATCAGATTGCAGTCGCCGATCTGACTGCCTCGTTGCACAAGGAAGATCGCAAGCGGGCGATGGATGGTTTCCGCAGTGCTGCCGTTCACGTGCTGATTGCGTCCGATGTCGCCGCGCGAGGACTCGACATCAAAGGCGTCACACATATCTTCAACTACGATGTTCCAACGCTGAGCAAGACCTACTTGCACCGCGTCGGGCGGACCGCTCGTGCGGGTGCCAAGGGCGTCGCAGTGAGTCTCGCGAACGACGTGGAAGCGCGACTCATCAGTCGGTATGAAACAGAACTCCATATTCGGCTGCAACGCGTCCGCATGCGCGAAGGTCGCGTATTGCCCGTCGATTGACGAATCGCATTCTGAGGTGATGACATTTGTCATGCTCCGCAGATGACGAATCACACTGACGCACTCTGGCTGGCCTTCGCATACTTGCTCTGCGGTCCCAATGACACATGAGGAGCAGCGAAGATGAGCCAGATCGAATTCGATGAAACGAAACAGCCGTCGTCAATCCGGGTCCTGCGCCTGCGACGACGTGGGTCAATGTTTACAGGTGTCTGCAGCGGCATCGCCGACTACTTCGGAGTGGACGTCACATTCGTTCGTGTTGGCTTCACCCTAGCGTCTTTTGCGAGCGCGTGGGTGGTGCCCATGTACGTGACACTGGCGTTCGTTCTTCAAGCGGATCCAGTGAGTCAGGACAGCGATGACTCGCGTCCCTGGTTCGATGGCCAGGAACTCGTCCAGCAGCTGAAGGCCGGACTCAAAGAAATGTTGAGGGCGACGACCACGAGCGACGAAGTTGCGTTCCGGGGCGCGTGGGACCAAATGATTGAGTCCTGCTGTCGGGCCTGGCGTAAAGCGAGCGCCAGCTGACGCTCGATGCCTTAACGACGATCAGTACGAACGCGCGAGGTGAGCTCGACTCACTTCGCGAGTTCGATTCTGAAAGTCGCTAGCACCGCGCGTTCAGTGTTTGTCGCGACTCCAGATCAACTGGTGATTGCGATACACCCTGCGTATTCGATGAAGCGGAATCGAGACGACCTCGCCGTTTTCGTTGAATGCTTTGAACACCGACGTGTCGCGAGGATCGAAGCGCGCCTCGCTCACGGGCACACGTTCCAGCTCTGGTTTCATGTGATCCGCGTACGCGATCTCGAACTGGCCCTTGAAATTCGGATCCCAGCGAATCTGACTCAGTAATTCATGGATCGGTCGCATGGCCTCGCACCGCTCTCAGCGGAGGGTGGTCCGTGTTTCTTCAGGAGGATCGACCTCGGCCGGTACGCTGCTGGAGTTCCTCGATGCGCAGCGCGGCTTCTGCCTTCGTGAGGTTTTCCTCGGGATCGAATTCTTCACCCGCTTCGCTTGCGAGTGTCTGCAGGTACGAGCGTTGCGCCGCAGTCATCGGCTCATCACCGGTCTTCCACTGCTCCGGGCTGCGAAACGGTGTGGCATCGCTATCGCCCTTCGAGCGATTGTCATTCTGCATCGTGTGCTCCTTTTGAGTTTCAGATACCGAAAAAACGCTCGGAGTGGGCGAGCGTTCCTCAGGAACATTTATCTGTCACGTGTCTTCACCAGAGGCACGAGTTCACGAGGACTTGCCATGTCAGCACCCAGCAACAGACAGCAGAACAGCCGCGCGCCGTCCGACGATCGTCCATTCGATCATCCTTCCGATGATCGGGAGGATCTGTTTGACGATGGAAGTTTTCGTCAGGGTGCGAACATTACGGACGGGCCGCAGGAAAGTCGTTCGCGGGGCGGAGGCTTCAGTGAGGTGAGCCCCGGCGGCGGTGAATACTTGAGCGGTGGGCCGCGGCAATACGGAAGTGATGCATATCCCGATCAGGGATTCGGTAAGAAGACGCGAGCATCGAGTCATTGGCGTACAGAAGATCGCATCTTCGGAACAGGCAGTGTGGTCAACGAGCCCACGCCCGGGCAGATCGGCACTTACTATCGAAACCGCGGACCTAAAGGTTATCGCCGGCCAGACGATCGCATCAGAGAGGATGCATGCGAGCTTCTGACTGACGATCTGTTCGTCGACGCAACCGATATAGACGTTCAGGTGTCAGAGGCCGAAATCACGTTGGATGGTACCGTTCATTCGCGCTATGAGAAACGTCGCGCCGAGGACCTGGTCGAGCGGATTCGTGGCGTCAGCGATGTTCACAATCGATTGCGAGTCACACCCTGATCTGAACCCTCTTGTCGCGGCTGGCGCGAATGGGTTCAGCGTTGTTGATCGTCGAGCAGTCGTCGATAGTCGGCAGGAGCCGGCCCAAGCTGCATCAGCTGCAGGAATGATGTCGTATCGGTGGGTGGCCACTCTTCAGCGGGCCGGTTCGGATTCGAAGGTCCTGTCGTAAACGGTGTGTAGCGCTGTCTCGGTCGATCGAGATACGCGCGGCAATCGTTGCCCGCGTCGTTTGCATAGTAGCGTTCTGATGCGTCCACCGGCTGCCACGCGCTCGCGATTCTGCGGCCGGAGTTCCAGGGCTTACGCTGTTGATAGATCATCACGCGTTGCGCAATGCGCATGGTGAGCACTACGCCATCTGCCTCGGCCACGTTCCGAAGCGCGATCTGTTTCCAATCAGCCGGTGGGCTGTAGCTTGAGTGGTCCACAGCTTGTTGCCATGTCGCAGCGGCTGTGGACGCAGCTTCTGTCGGAAGTGTGCAGTCTGCAACCTCGGCCTCGATCACATAGCCGACCAGAACAGGTTCGGGAAGAGAGAAGTACAGCGTGCCGAGACCGAGTGCAGCGCACAGCATGAGCAGCGCTTTTTTCTGCACGCTTTCAGAGAAGGGCAGCACGCGAAAGGCCAATCCCAGGACCAGTCCCGCGATTGCACCTCCCGGTCCCGTGATGAACAGCCCCAGCATCGGACCCTGATTCGCATCGGGATTCAGAACAATGGGACCGAGAAAACCGGCAATAAATCCGGTCAGGCCAAGTGCGATCGGCCAGCGTTCGAAGGGTATCGTTGGCGATCCGGGCATGGCTTGGCTCAGAAAACCTTGGCTTAGAAAACGAACATCAAGCCGATCGAGAGCATCGAATAGGCGGCGACGGCACTCCAATAGCTCCAGGTGTGTTCATCGCGCCGAAAGGTGCGGCCCCATACGCCGGACCTCGCGTAGACCTCGCCTTTGACGAGTGCCTGAACGATGTAACAAATCAGCAATGCACCCAGAATTTTGAAGACCGCGCTCATGTGGGAAGAATACCCCTGAGCTCTGGTGACACCGGTACGATCGCAGTGAGTGGCGCTGCGGATCTGTAGATCACTTCACAGTGGATCGGAAAGGGGAAGGGCGAGAAGTTCGGCGCATCGATGCGTCTCAAGCCTCGGCCAGTTGAAATCCACGACTGGTGACCGACCTGCGTTCGTGCAAGATGCCGGAGCCTTCCATTCACGACTCAAGACCGAAACCCCAATAAGAGGCATGTATGTTTCCGAAACTGGCGGCGGAGTTTTTAGGCACGTTCTGGCTGGTTCTGGGCGGCTGCGGTAGCGCAGTTCTTGCGGCTGCTTTTCCTGAAGTCGGCATTGGACTTCTCGGCGTCTCTCTCGCCTTCGGGCTCACGGTTGTGACCGGCGCTTATGCATTCGGTCCGATCTCAGGCGGTCATTTCAACCCAGCTGTCTCAGTCGGCTTGTGGGCTGGCGGACGTTTCCCCGGATCGCAACTGTTGCCCTACATCGTGGCGCAGGTACTGGGCGGCATCATCGGCGCCGGCGTGCTGTATCTGATCGCGAGCGGCAAAGCAGACTTCAGTCTTGCGGCAGGATTTGCCTCGAACGGTTACGGCGAGCATTCACCGGGCGGCTATTCCCTGGCGGCCGGTTTCGTCAGCGAGTTCGTGATGACCTTCATGTTCCTCATCGTGATTCTCGGAGCGACACACAAGCGAGCACCGGTCGGCTTCGCCGGTCTGGCGATTGGTCTTGCGCTCACGTTGATTCACTTGATCAGCATCCCCGTGACCAATACCTCCGTGAATCCCGCGCGTAGTACGGGTCCGGCGATCTTCGTGGGGGGCTGGGCGACGCAGCAGTTGTGGTTGTTCTGGCTGGCACCGCTGATCGGCGCCGCGATTGCCGGGTTTGTCTACAAGACAGTCCTGGAAGGCGAACGCATCGAGCCGCCCATCACGGGCCGCGTCGAAGCGTGATCGCTCGATAGTTCGATTGATTGATGATCAGTGCGCGCCGCTCGGTAGTTCCGGGCGGCGTGAGCTGGCAATCCCAGACCAATGCTGACTCGGGAAGAAAACCTAAGGTTGCGCCCGACCCACTGATGCAGGACGGCCTCATCTCACATTCGACGGCAACGTTTAAAATCAACGTGCCCGAATAGACGATCGATTACGGATGCGTGACCTACAAGCGATTGTGATGCTGCTCACATTGCGGGTCCGTCCAGATTATGTATTTTTCAGGCCGACCGACCCGACTCAGTTCAAATCGAATCCTGCCTATGATCTTCAAACTGTTTCGCAAACCCTCCGACAATCGTCCCCGCGTCGAAGAAAGTTCGGTTCTCGCAGAAGAGCTCGCTCGCCGCGTCAGTGAGATTCAGTTCAAGCCCAGTAAGGGCTTTCTCAAGGATCAGCAGCAGCCGAAGCGCTCGTCGCTTCGCGAGCGGCGCTCCGCGTAGATTTACGAAGCTTCTCAGCCGATTCCACGAGCAAATCGCCAGCTCGCTGGTTCCTCCAGTGCTGGCGAATCGTGGCCGCTCGCTACGTTTCCATAAAGGCGCTGCTCTCGCGCCAGGCAAAACAGGCAGGCGGCGCACTCTGACCTAGGTTCCATTCATTCGGGAGTCGTGATTCGTTCGAGCTTGCGAATCAGAGGCTGAATCAAAGGCCGAAACAGATAGCGGAGCATCCATCCTGGAAGGAACTGCCCACGCTCTTCAAGCTCGACGCGTGCGCGAGGGTGATCGAGAATTCTTGGAAGGAGAGGGCGATAGGTTCCATCGTCGGCTCGCAGCTCGATGCGACTGAGATGCTTCGCACTCTTGTATCCGTAGTGGGCCGGGGCAATCAGCCTGACCGGTGCGCCATGCTCAACAGTCAGAGGCTCGTCATTCAGGCGATCTGCGATCAGCACGTCCGGGGCGAGAAGATCAGCCAGCGGCAGTGCAGTTCGATAACCGTCCTGACCGCGCAATACAGCGAGTCGATTGCCGTTCACAGAATCGATTGGAGTCACGAACGTGTTCCAGATGTCCGTGAAGCGAAAACCGCTCCACTGTGTATTGCGATGACTCCAGCCCGCCGCGCAGTGAAAGTCGGCGGTGAGAGTGATCCGCGTGAGCGCACCGAGTTCGAGAGCAGTGATTACGACTGTTCGATCGGGCGCCGCAGAAATCTCGATATGAATGTCTTTGTTTCGCAGAGGACGCCTGGCGAACTCGGCCACGCCAAATCTTGGCAAGTGCGCCAGGGCCCGCTGTCCGGGCGGAAGTCGCGGGGCATTCTGGGGTGTGCTCAGCTTTTCATTCATGAGCCCAAGCCTGCGTGAGCGGCGCACATTCCTCAACCCGGAGAACTCAGCGAAACTTTTGAAATCCATGAAAAGGATGAAGGCTCGAAGCCTCTCCACCAGAGCGTGGGGATTGAGCGGAACTTCCGAACCTCGCCGGGTGCTCGGGCGCGCGGAAACTTATGGAGGCGGGTAGACGTTCAGCCGGCACAAAGAACGGCGGCCTACGCCGCGGAGGGTTCGGAATTGAGCCCCCCTCCGATCTCACCACCAACGCTTGCGAAGGAGCAGCTGCATGATGGTTGCCGTCTGGATCTTCGTTGGCGTGGTCATCACGCGGCTGTATCTGCTGTTCAGGCATCAGCGACACACGCCTTATCTGAAGATTGAGCTCGATTCGCTGCCGCCGCTCGAAGATGGCCTGCACACGCTGGCGGGGGTCACCGAGAGCTCCGTTCACGAAGGCAACGCGGTGACTGTCTTGCAGAATGGTGCGCTGTTTCCTGCCATGGAAGCAGATATCCACGCTGCTCGGCACACGGTGCATCTTGAGACATTTGTCTGGACTAAGGGAGCGCTGGAGAAGCGGTTCGTGCAACTGCTGTGCGAGAAAGTAAAGCAAGGCGTGAAGGTGCGACTCCTCGTCGATGCCATCGGGGGCTCCGGTGCAGACAGTGCATGCTTCAAGCGTCTGACGGACGGAGGTGTGGAATTTTCGCAGTACTGCCGTCCGCGCTGGGTGAATCTGCAGCGCTTCAATCAACGTACTCATCGCAAGCTGCTGATCGTCGATGGCAAGATCGGCTATGCGTTTGGACACGGGATCGCAGATCAATGGCTCGGTGACGCCGAAGACAAGGAACATTGGCGCGATACGGCCGTGCGCGTCGAAGGACCGGTGGTGCTCGCGATGCAATCGGTGTTCATGGAGAACTGGGTGGAAGAGACGCATTGCGTCCCTTCAGGCCCGGGTTGCTTCGTAGCGCCCGAGAACAAGGGCACGATCAGCGCACACGTATTCAGCAGCGCATCGGGTGACAGCATTTCGTCTGTGGCGCTGGTGTACACCGTCGCAATCGCATCCGCGCGGAAGGAAATCATCATCCAGAACCCTTACTTTGCCCCGGACGATGGTGTGTGCGAGTTGCTCGCGACCATGGTGAAACGCGGGGTTGCCGTTCATTTGATGGTGCCCGGCGAGCAGACCGACAGCCCCTTCGTGCGCGACGCCGGATGCTTCCTCTATGAAGATCTGCTGCGTGCCGGCGTGCGTGTGTACGAGTTCCAGCCGACGCTGCCGCATCAGAAAATCATGATCGTCGATGGCATCTGGTCACATGTCGGCTCGACGAACTTCGATGCGCGTTCACTCGCGCTGAATGAAGAGGTCGGCATCGGTCTTCTGGACAGGGACATCGCTACACAATTGCGCGAGGCGTTCGAAGCTGATCTCCGTCGCAGCCAAGAACTCACATTGCAGCGCTGGATCAAAAGGCCGTGGCACGCCAAAGCGTGGAGCTGGCTCGCCTATCGGCTGCACGATCAGCTCTGAGTTACCAGTGCTCTCGGTGCGTCTTCGTGACGCAGCCTGATTGCAGCTCCCGTTGACTTCCATTCCGTCCGATATTGGTGCGCCTGCAGGCAACGAACTCGCCTGGTGTCAAAGGCTCTATGGCATTTGCCGCGTGCCAGTGTTATTGAATGCCGCGCGGGAGATGGCGGCCAAGCCGCCACAGACGAATAACATCAAACATCAGGGATCTGCCATATGCGAGCTTCCACTCGAATCGAAGCGCTCGACGTGCTCAGGGCGTTCGCGCTGTTCGGCATCATCGTGACTCACTCCATGATGTCTTACCTCGCAGGCAGGCCGGCCGATCCAGAATTCAACATTTTCAGTTCGCTCGATTCGACGACCATGGAGCTGGGGTTCCTGTTCGCGAACGGTAAGTTCTTCTCGATCTTCTCGTTCCTGTTCGGTGTGAGCTTTGCGATTCAGCTTGATCGCGCCATTGCAAAGGGCAGTGGCTTCAGTGGTCGCTTTGCGTGGCGCCTGATGCTGCTGCTTGTGATCGGGTTCATCCACAACCTGTTCTTCAGCGGTGACATTCTCACTGTTTATGCATTGCTCGGCTTTCTGCTGATTCCATTGCAACGAGTCGGCACCAAGCCACTGTTCGTTCTCGGCTTGTTGTTGGTGTTCAACGTTCCGGGGATCGTTTCAGGGCTGGTTCACTTCAATGCGCCGCCGCCCACGGCGCAAGAGCAGCAGCTCATGGCTCAATCGCAAGCCCAGGACATGGAGACATCAAAGCAGCAGTTCGACATCAAGCAGAACGGTAGCCTCGCGCAAGTCGTCCACATGAATCTGGCGCAGGGCTTCGCCGACAAGCTTTGGTTTCAGATCGCTTCGGGTCGACTGTTTATTACGTTTGGATGCTTTCTGCTCGGCCTGTGTGCCTGGCGCACCCGGATTTTCGCTGATTCTCCACAAGATCGAGCTTTGATACAGCGCGTGGCGCTGTGGACGGGCGTTGTTGCCGCAGTGACCTCGATGATTGCCTGGATATTTCCACCGGGAATGATGTTGATGGCTCCCTCTGAGCTTTGGCCATACATCAATGGCTGCGTGCAGCAGGTGACGCTCGCGGCGTTTTATTTTTCGGCAGTGCTTTCGATTTACTGGCGCTGCAATGCCACAAGCTGGATTCACCAGCTCGGACCGATGGGGAAGATGGGATTGACGTCGTATCTCACACAAAGCGTGTTTGG
>JBJMWN010000154.1:0-18153 GCA_045810085.1 Povalibacter sp.
GCCTGGACATGGGCAACCTGCTCGTCTTTTCCGCCGTTCTTGGCTTCAGCGGTTCCTTATTGTCGCTGGCGATTTCGAAGTGGTCAGCGAAGCGCTCGATGGGAGTTCAGGTCATCGAACAGGCGCGCACCGCCGATGAACTCTGGCTGGTCGAGACAGTACGTCGTCACGCCGAAGCTGCAGGGATCGGAATGCCTGAAGTGGGCGTATTCAACGCTGCTGAAATGAACGCGTTCGCAACCGGGCCACGACGCGACAGTGCACTCGTTGCGGTCAGCACGGGCTTGTTGCGCGGGATGTCACGTCGCGAAGCCGAAGCAGTGCTCGCGCACGAAATCAGTCACGTCGCGAACGGCGACATGGTGACGCTCACATTGATTCAGGGTGTCGTGAACACTTTCGTGATCTTCTTGTCGCGCGTGATCGGCTACACGATCGATCGCCTCGTCTTCAAGACTGAACGCGGCAACGGCCCGGCGTTCATGATCACAGTCATCATCGCGCAGTTGGTGCTCGGCATTCTCGCAAGCATGATCGTGATGTGGTTCTCGCGTTATCGCGAGTTCCGTGCCGACGCAGGTGGCGCTCGGCTGGCAGGTCGCGATTCCATGATCAGTGCACTCGAGCGGCTGCGTCGGGGTCAGTCCGATCCGCTGCCGGATCGGATGGCGGCTTTCGGCATCAACGGCACGATCACGAACGGATTGATGCGTCTGTTCATGACGCATCCGCCGCTGGAAGAGCGCATCGCCGCCCTTCGCAACACGGCTTAGCGCTCGATCCACCCACTACTCCGAACAGAAGCCCGGCTTCAGCGATTGAAGCCGGGCTTTTTTATGTACGATGCCCCACGATGAACAACCATCGCACTGCGCTCGTCTGGTTTCGCCGTGATCTGCGGCTTGCCGACAATCCCGCGCTGCTCTACGCGGCGGCGCATGCGACGCGGATCATTCCGCTTTACATCCATCACGAACCCGACGCATGGCCGACGGGTGCAGCAAGCAATTGGTGGCTGCATCACAGCCTGACATCGCTTGCGAACGCGTTGTCGAAATGCGGTAGCCGACTGATCGTACGGCGCGGCAATCCCGAGCAGACGCTTGCGGAGCTGATCGAAGAGACCGGTGCGACACTCGTGACATGGAATCGTTTGTACGAACCTGCTGCGATCGCTCGCGACACGGCCATCAAGGCGTCGCTCCTCGAGCGCAACATCGAAGTGGAGAGCCACAACGCAGCGCTGCTGTTTGAACCATGGACGATCCGCAACGGCCAGCAACTTCCCTATCGTGTCTTCACGCCTTTCTGGCGCACGGCATTGACACAGCTCGATGCACTGCCCGCGCCGCAAGCTGCGCCCAAGAAACTTTCTTTCTCTGACGCCTGGCCCGAATCGGTTGCGCTCGAATCTCTTGAGCTGCTGCCGACCATCGATTGGGCTGCGGGATTTGCGGGACGCTGGCAACCCGGCGAACCAGGCGCACTGAAGCAGCTCCGACGCTTTGCGAAAGTTGCACACGACTACAACACCGGTCGCGACCGGCCCGACTTGCGCGGGACCTCATCGCTCTCGCCTCATCTGCATTTTGGCGAGATCGGCCCACGCCAGATCTTTGCAGAACTGCATCTGCAATCGCCCGCAGGTCCAGGCGCTCAATCGCTCAGCACCTATGCGCGCGAACTGGGCTGGCGCGAATTCGCCCATCATCTTCTGTTCCACTTTCCGCACACGAGCGATGAACCGCTCGATGTGCGTTTCGCTCAATGGCGCTGGAGCAAGAGCCGCAAGCATCTGCAAGCCTGGCAACGCGGCAAGACAGGCATTCCCATCGTCGATGCGGGCATGCGAGAGCTTTGGAAAACCGGATGGATGCACAATCGCGTGCGCATGATCGTGGCATCGTTTCTGACCAAGAACCTGCAACTGCATTGGCGCGAAGGTGCACGCTGGTTCTGGGACACACTGGTCGATGCTGATCTCGCTAACAACACCTTGGGCTGGCAATGGACGGCAGGCTGCGGTGCGGATGCAGCGCCGTACTATCGGATTTTCAATCCGGTGTTGCAGGCCGAGAAGTTCGATCCCGAACGGAAGTATCTGCGTCAATGGTTGCCCGAACTGGCGCAGCTTCCCGATCGGTGGATTCATCAGCCATGGGCTGCGCCTGAGCAGGAACTCGCACGCGCTCACGTGAAGCTCGGAACGACCTATCCGCGTCCCATCGTCGATCTTCAGGAAAGTCGAACGATTGCCCTCACCGCTTACGAGCAGATGAAGCAATTCGCCGAACAGTGATGATCATCACGAATCGCTCAGCGATGCCGGTGCACTCTTCTCTTCAACGCTCCTAGACTCTGGCAGTCAGCTCCATGCTTCCTGTTCGCCTTGGCGTCGTCACTGCAATCGCGGCTCTGTGCCTGTGGGGCCTGTTCTCATTGCTCGATTCGCTGCAGGAACCGGGATTGCTGAGAACAGCGAAAGCGACCGCAATCAAGGGCTGTGACACTATCGAATCCGAACAGGCGAAGCGCGAGTGCCCCGCGCTGTTCTGCGAGAAGACTTTGCTGGATTCGAAACGAGTTCCGATCGCAGCCAGGTTTGAAGTCACGCTGAACCGATCAGCGGAAGGCGCGACTTTGATCGGCGGTGCTGCAACGAGCAAAGGACAACCACCGAGCTATTTCCTTTGTGAGTTGCAAGGAGGCAAAGTCACGCGCGGCGAACTGGTCGAACGTTCAGTACTCGAGAACCTTTGAGGTCGCGACTCAACTGGCCATCTCGCGCTTCGCGGCATCCAGCCATTCTTTCTGTAACTGACGTGCGTGACGGGTCGTGAGCTCCGCATCATCCAGAAGCTTGCGCAGCAGCTCGTGAGCCCGCCGCTTATCGCCCATCCGTTTGATCAAAGCAGCCTGCCGATAGCGCGCTTCCACGCCGGCGTCATAGCTCAATAACGCCTCGTATTCTTCCGCTGCTTTCGTGAGATCGCCCTCGCCTTCGAGCGCTCGTGCGTAAAGCAGATGACCTTCGATCGACCGAAAGTCCGGATTGGCCGCGATCAATTCATCGAGCGTCCGACGCGCATCCGCCGCGTCCCCTTTCGCAAATTGCGTGCGAGCCAGCCCCAGCATGAGATGCGGATCGTGCTGATACAGGCCGGTCAACGCTGCACGGTAACTCGCGATCGCCTCGTCGTACTGACCGGTTGCGGACAGCTCTTCTGCAAGGCGACGTTTCGCATCGATGCTGTCGGTGAGACGCGCGAGTTTGTGGGCTTGTCTGAGGTCGCGCGTGGGGTCGATTGTTTTGCGAACGCTTGCAACCGCACGTCGGGCACGGCGCCCGCCAAATACCTCAGGCAGAACCTCGACAAGCACATAGGCCACCGGGCCAGCCATGGGCAGTAACGCGAGCACCCAGATCCATCGCGAGTTGCGCCCAGTGCGAATGACGTGAACGATCAAGGCCACTTGCACCAGAATCGAAACGACGAAAATCGGCATTGCCTTCCTCCCTGATCTGGCGGCAATTCTAGGGAATGTACCTGCGCCGCACGACATTAAATTCGAGAGCGAATCTACGAAACCTGAAAATTATGTTCGGTCTGCTGCAGGCACGATGTGCGGATGCCGTCATTCCACAGGCTCCCGTAGAATCCAGCCATGAGCTCGCCCAGCATCACCGATGAATCGTTGCAGCGCTTGCGCTCCATCGTGGGCCCACAGGGGTTCCTGGACCAGCCTGAGGACATAGCGCCCTTCACCCGCGATCACCGCAAGCTGTATCAGGGCGCAACCTCGCTGGTTCTTCGACCGGAGAGCACGGCGCAGGTCGCAGCCATTCTGCGTTTTTGCAACGATGCGCAGATCGGGGTCGTCCCTGTCGGCGGCAATACCAGTTACTGCGGTGGCGCAACGCCCAGCAGTGATGGCAATCAGATTGTCGTGTCGATGTCACGCATGCGTCGCATTCGCACGGTCGATCCCTTCAACTACACCATGATCGTCGAAGCCGGATGCGTGCTCGCGGAAGCGCAAGCGGCCGCCGCGTCGGTTGATCGATTGTTTCCATTGAGTCTCGGCTCGGAAGGCTCGTGCCAGATCGGCGGCAATCTTTCAACGAATGCAGGAGGAACTGCGGTCCTGCGCTACGGAATGATGCGCGATCTCGTACTCGGTCTCGAAGTCGTGCTGCCGGATGGGCGTGTACTCGATGGCTTGAGCTCTCTACGAAAAGACAACACCGGCTATGACCTGCGTGATCTTTTCATCGGCGCAGAAGGAACCCTCGGGATCATCACTGCAGCCGCGTGCAAACTTTTCTCGCGGCCCGCAATGCATGTCACTTCGCTCGTCGCAGTCTCTGATCCTCAGGCTGCTGTGTCACTCTTGGCTCGGCTGCGTCATGCAAGCGGCGATGCGGTATCGACATTCGAACTGATGCCGCGCATTGCATTGGATCTGGTGCAGCGTCACATCCCTGGCACGCACGATCCATTCGATACGACTTACCCGTGGTACGTGCTGCTCGAGATCGGCTCAGGACGCCTCGACGCGAACATGCGCGAAAGCGTCGAAACGGAATTGGCCAGCGCAATGGAAACTGGTGAGGTTCTGAACGCGACGCTTGCCATGAACGATTCGCAGCGAGAAAGCTTCTGGCGCATTCGCGAAAGCGTGCCCGAAGCACAAAGGCTCGAAGGCGCAAGCATCAAACACGATGTTTCCGTGACCACCACTGAACTGCCGAGATTCATCGTTGAGGCCTCAGCTGCAATTCTGCAGATTGCGCCCGACGCTCGGATCGTCTCGTACGGCCACCTGGGAGATGGCAATCTGCACTTCAACGCGAGCCAGCCACTTCAAGGTGATCCGAAAGTTTTCCTGGCACTGGCTCCTCGAATCAATCGCGCGGTTCACGATCTCATCGCGAGCTATGGCGGAAGCTTCAGTGCTGAGCATGGCATCGGGCAACTCAAGCGCGGCGAGTTGCAGCGCTACAAGAATCCCGTGGCATTGAGCCTCATGCAAACGCTCAAGCAAGCGATCGATCCCAAAGGGATCATGAATCCGGGGAAAGTGCTGTAGCGCGGCTGCCGATGGCTTACGCCTCAGCTGCCTATCTTGCCGCCATCGAGCTTTCTGATCGCAATGACCGTCGCACGCGGTTGAGTGCCCGGCCCGTCCGGCCAATGACTGCGCGGCGCTCGAACGTTTCCGCCCTCACCCGGATGCTGGATGCTGAGGAAGAGTGTGGTGCCATCAGGTGAGAACTGGCAGCCGCAAATTTCTGCACCAACCGGTCCGCTCATGAATTGCCGCAGACGGCCGCGATCGGGTCCGCTGGTCGGACACACATAGCAACCATTGTTCGAGCCGCGCGGCTGCGGACCATCAGTGACGATCCAGAGATTCCCATCGGGATCGAAGCCGATGTTGTCAGGCGAGCCAATGGGACTGAGCGCACTCGCTTCTTTGAAGCCTGCGTAGTACGTGCTATCGCGATCCAAGCCCGCACGCAACTCATTCATGTCCGCGATCAGCTTGCCTCCCGCCGGATCGCCCGCGAGCAGGAACAGCTCCCACGTGAATTCGAGCGAAGTGTGGTCGTCCTGATGCTCGCGGATTTCGATGATGTGTCCCCAGCGATTCTCGCCGCGAGGATTGGCTGCATCAGGACCCGAACTCACTGTGCGACCAGCGTACGTACGTTCCTCATGATCATCTGATCGCAGTTCGTTATTGGTACACGAGATATAGATGCGACCCGACGTCGGATTCGCCTCGATATCTTCCGGACGATCCATGGGCGTTGCGCCCAGCAGCGTTGCTGCCGCACGTGCTTTGATGAGCACATCCGCCTGATCGCGAAAACCTGCGGCTGCGTTCAATGGACCTTTCACGTTGTACATCAGAGGCAACCATCGTCCCGAACCGTTCGCATCGAAGCGCGCGACGTAGAGCGTGCCTTCGTCCAGCAGATCACGATTCGCAGCTCGATTCTTTGCATCGAGTCGTTTGGCCGAAACGAACTTGTAGACGTGTTCGAACTTGTCGTCGTCGCCCATGTAGACCGCGACCTGACCTTTTCTGGAAACGAAAGGACTCGCACCTTCGTGAGCGAAACGACCGAGCGCGGTGCGTTTGATCGGCGCCTTTTGAGGTTCGAGCGGATCGATTTCGACGATCCATCCAAAACGAAACGGCTCATGCGGTTCACGCGTCAGATCAAATCGCGCGTCCGTGACCTCCCAGGCGTTGGGCGAGTTCTGGCTCCACATGCGCCAACGACTGTGCGCATCAAGCGTAATCGGATCAGCGGAAGCGTCGGCTTTGAGTGCCGCAGCATTCGCAAAGAAATCCTGGATGTTTTCTTCTGCAGTGAGATACGTGCCCCACGGAGTCTCTCCTCCAGCGCATCCCGCGAACGTACCCAGAACGCGTGTACCTGAAGGATCCGCGTGAGTTCGCATCAGTGAACTGCCACGTGCAGGGCCGCCGATGTCGATCGGCGTTTTTGCAGTGATGCGACGATTGAACCGTGAATCTTTCACGCGATGCCATCCATTCTTGTCGCGCACGATCTCGACGACCGACACACCCAAGGAGGCCTGGGCCACCGCAACCGCCTGCGGATTCTTCTGCATATAGGCGCGTCCCTTGCCGTTCTGGACAGCACCGAAACCTGGATGATCCACGAACATCAGCGACTCGTCGGTGTATTCGTGATTCACACACAGCAGGCCGCGATTGCCAGCTCCATCTAGCGGGAAATAATGGATGGCATCGCAGTTCTGTCCGAACTGACCGCGCTGTCGTGCTTCTGCTCCTGGTTCGAACAGGCAACCCTCGACCAGCTTCGACGCATCCAGATCAGGCACTGCTGAGTAGAGGCTATCGCCCCAACGTGCAATGACGTCGTAGCGATATCCGGGAGGCAGCTTGATTGCATCCTCTTTGCTGCCTTCGATGGATTGAAAGCGCAGTCCCGAAACAGTGGCTGCTTCCGCCGATTCAAGCAGGGAGGGCATCGCAGCGAGAGAAGCCAGTGTGGTTCCCGAATGCAACACGGCACGACGTGACAATCGCTGCTCGAGCAATTGAGCAAACGGGACCGGAGAATCAGATTGATCGGTCATGGAAAGTTCGAATTCGAATGATGGTGGCAGTCAGCTCGGTGCGCGGGCGGATGCTCGCTTCAACCAATCGAGCTGAACTTTGAAGAAGTCGGGCTCGTAGCCAAGAATGCGCCGCTCGCCCTCTGGCAGCTGCTCGAAACGCATGCCGCCATGATCGGCTTCGGGATAGATCAGATAGTCGACCGGTTTGCCGCGGCGTTGCAGCTTGTTGAGCGCCTCCACAGTCCATTCGGTTGGCATCGTGGAATCCTGCTCACCGAAGAGCCAATAGCTCGGTCCCTTGAGAGCGGCAGCCGTGGGAACGGGATCGTAGAGTCGATCGATGAATGGCGGCTCCTTGCGCAAGATCCACCACACCTTCATGCGCTGCCCCCAGAGCGGCAGATGCGAGTGCGCGAAATCACTGAGCAGCGAGTTCGCGCCTTTCAGCGAATCGAACCAGGGTTTACTGCGTGCTTCGACGAGTGCTTTGCCAAGGTCAGACCAGCGGTTCTGGCGTCGATCGACGATGTCCGAGAGAATGTCGTTGACGCGATCGGCCTCCGCTATCGCAGCATCGTCGAATCCATGTGCCTTCAACGCGGAGACGTAACCCCAGCGGTCTTCCTGGAACACGCTCACGAGCGGGCCATAGCACACGAGCACGCTGCGAACGCCGCCATCGCGTGCAGCCGCCATCGGCGCGACCCATCCACCCTGACTGAAACCGACGAGATGAACATTCGCGCCGTCGATGCCGGGCTGATCGCGAAGCCACTTCAGCGCTGCCATCACATCCGTCGCGAGAACGCGAAAGTTCATCGTGAGCTCGCCTTGCGACTCGCCCGTCCCACGCTTGTCGAACACCAGCGTCGCAAAACCGGCGGAGGCGTAGAGATAAGGTTCGAAGCGGCGGTCTACTGCACTGGTCTCCTCCGAACCATGTACCACCACAACCGCCGGATGCGATCCTCCGCCTGAGGGCATGACAAGCTTGCCGCGCAATCGAACATTGCCGCTATCGAACGCGACGATCTGCTCCGTCAGCTTTACACGCGGAGCACGAACCACTTGGCCGCCGGTCTGCTGCCAGCTCAGTCCCGACACATGGCCCGAAGAATCAAGCTCGAAGTTGAATAGATTGAACGCGGGAATGCGATCAGCGAATCCTCTGCCACCTTCGAAGCGATGAGTGCCCGTGCGCCATAGCAACCCGCTTTGCCCGGAGAGCGTTCGATAACGCAACGTGCCGCCGTCTTCCGGCGATATGAACACGTATGACTCATCCGGCAACGCGTACGCACCGGTGTAACGAGTCTCAACCGTCTGCGGATGCAGCAACTCGAAGGCGAATGCACCGACGATCAACAGAACTCCGAGCAGAGTCCAGCCGGTCTTCTTTTTCATGGGCCGATTTCGTAGAGGACTGCGAGCTGCAAGTCGTGATCGAGTATCGCCGAGGCGCAAGCTTGCGCCTCAGCCCGCTTCGGCGAGCGGCAACGGCGCGTGCTCAATCGTAGTTCGCTCAAGAACCCTTTTTGGCTTCCACCAGAAGCCATTCGACGCTGGTGCGCGTCTGCGATCCTGGAGGCATATAGCGGAAGGACGCCACCCAGGCGGTGAGCGCATCACGAACACAGGACGGCGCTGACGCAGGTTCGATCCCACTGGTGCGTCCATCTGCAAGTACGGTGAAGTCGACGATCACACTGCCCTGCGCACTACAGCTTGCAGGCAGCGCAAGTGGTGCGGTGCCGATCAACTCGAGACTCGGGGTCGGGAAAGAATCACTGCGGGGCGCAGGCGCATGACACGCTGCGAGGGTTGCGGCTAGACAAGCTCCGAACGCAAGTCGGAAGTAGCGGGCATTCGTTTGCATGCGCCAGATAGTACGCCGGCAACCGCGATTTGTTGACCCGCAAAATGCAGCGAGGCGACCGAAGTCGCCTCGCCGTCATCCAAACTCGCAACTGGGATCAGGCACCCGCCACTTTGCGTTGATCTGCCGGATCGTCCGCAACGCCCAGACGCTTGTGCATCAGCGGGCTCGTAGTCGTGTATTGCAGATGAACCTTCTTGCCCGGCTCCAGGTATTCCTTGATCGCGAACGCAGCCAGCGCGCCTTCATGGAAGCCCGAAAGGATCAGTTTCTTTTTGCCTGGGTACGTGTTCACGTCACCAACGGCAAAGACGCCTGGAACGTTGGTCTGGAATTTCTCGGTGTCCACGTTGATCTGCTTTTTATTCAGATCAAGACCCCATTCCGCGATCGGCCCGAGCTTCGGACTCAAGCCGTAGAACGCGAGCACCTGATGTGCATCGACCCGGCGCACGACGCTATCGGCGCCCTGCACGCTCAAAGATTTCAGCACGCCATCGACGACATTGCATTCCTTCACGTTGCCGATCAGCACATCGGCGCGCTGCTCATCGCGTAATGCAAAGAGCTTTGCCACAGTCGCGGGCGCGCCGCGGAATTCAGGCCGACGATGAATCAGCACGACACTGTTCGCGTGTTCCACCAACGTGAGCGCCCAGTCGAGTGCGGAATCGCCGCCACCCAGAATCAAGACGTCCTGATCGGCGAACGCGCGCGGATCCTTCACTCGATAGTGCAGATACTTGCCTTCGATCGCTGCCGCTCCGGGCACGTCGAGTCGACGCGGCTGGAATGAACCCACACCGCCGGCGATGACGACGGCACCGGCGTCGAACACTGTCGATGCGCTCGTCACGACACGGAATCGTCCGTTCTCCTGACGTTCGACCTGCGTCACTTCCTGACCGAGATGCAGACCTGCACCGAATGGTTTGATCTGTTCGAGCAGCCGATCCGTCAACTCCTGACCGGTGCACACCGGCACCGCTGGAATGTCGTAGATGGGTTTATCGGGATAGAGCTCGACGCATTGACCGCCTGCTGCTTTGAGCGAATCGATCACATGCGCTTTCAATCCCAGCAGGCCCAGCTCGAACACCTGGAACAGGCCGCAAGGGCCCGCACCGACGATCACGACGTCGGTGTGAATCGGGTGGCGCTCGAACTTAAGCGCTGAGTCGTTGTGGGTAGCCGTCGACGACACGAGGAATCTCCGTAATAGAAACTGGGGAAAGTGGTTGGCTCAGCGCCGGCTGGCCGAATGTGGGGCTCAACCCCGCGGCATCAAGCAGGCCCTTCTCGGCAAGCCACTTGCGATTGAAAAGACGCGACTGATATTTGGCTCCGCTGTCGCACAGGATCGTCACGATCGTGTGACCAGGCCCGAGGCGGCGTGCGATCTGCAAAGCAGCCGCGACGTTTACGCCGCTCGTGCTGCCCAGAAACAAACCTTCATCGCGCAGCAAGCGATAGACAGTGCTTACGCACTCCACATCTGTGACATGCAACGCGTCATCGATCGGTGAATCCGCGAGATTCGCGGTCACCCGACCGATACCGATTCCTTCTGTGATCGAGCCGGGGCCGGTGGACTTCAGCTCACCGTGTCGCAGCCAGTGATAGAGCGAGCTGCCCTGCGGATCGGCGAGCGTGACCAGAACTTTCTTGCCGCGATCGTTCGGCTGACGCTTCAGGAAACGTGAAACGCCACCGAGGGTTCCGCCGGTTCCAGTCGCTGCGACAAAGGCGTCGATACGACCGTTCGTTTGCTCCCAGATCTCAGGACCGGTTGTCTGTTCGTGGATGTCGCGATTGGCTGTGTTGTCGAACTGATTTGCCCAGATCGCATCCGGCATCTCGGCCGCCAAGCGTGCAGCGACCTTCTGATAGTGATTCGGATCCGAATACGGCACCGTCTTCACGCGCAGCACCTCGGCGCCAAGCGTTTCGATCATCTGGTACTTTTCATTCGACTGGTTGTCCGGCATCACGATCACACACCGGTAACCCCGCGTGTTGCAGACGTGGGCCAAGCCGATGCCGGTATTGCCTGCGGTGCCTTCGACGACGGTGCCACCGGGTTTCAAGCGCCCGCTGCGTTCTGCGTCATCGATGATCGCGCGCGCTGCACGGTCTTTGACCGAGCCGCCGGGATTCATGAATTCCGCCTTGCCGAGAATTTCGCAACCCGTCTCTGCACTCAGAGAGTTGAGACGGATCAGCGGTGTGTTGCCGATAGCGGCAGCGAATCCATTGCGGATGCTCATGCGGAGAGCCTCCCCTCGTTGCTGAATGCAAATGCGTTGAGTCCAGACTCGCTGGAGATTGACTGCGATGCTGAATTGAACCAATGCAGCACATCGTGCAGTCGCGTGTCTTCACCTACGATCAGGAGTGCCGGCGTTTCGATATTGGCTTCCCGCGCTTTCTGCGCGAGATCCTGAAGCGATCCGGTAACCACTCGCTGAGTTGCCTGTGTCCCTTGCTCGATGATCGCGGCCGAACGTTGCGCTGGCACACCACGCGCACTGAGTTGCTCGAGAATGTTCTCGAGATGTCCCAGACCCATGTAGAACACAACGGTCTGGCCGGGACGCGCCAGCAGATCCCAATCCACTTTGTCGGTCTCACCCTTGCAATGACCAGTGACAAACGTGAGCGACTGGGCGTAATCGCGATGCGTGAGCGGGATGCCTGCATAGGCCGCACAGCCTGCGGCTGCAGTAATTCCTGGAACGACTTCGAAACGAATTCCGTGAGCTGCGAGCGCTTCGAGCTCCTCGCCGCCTCGACCGAAAATGAAAGGATCGCCGCCTTTCAAACGACAGACGCGTTTGCCTTGAAGCGCCAGCTTCACGAGCAGATCGTTGATCCCTTCCTGAGAGACGTGTGCGTTGCCAGCAGCTTTACCGACGTAAATGCGTTCGGCATCGCGACGAGCCAGGTCCACGATTTCGCTCGATACGAGACGGTCATACAAAATCACATCTGCGTTCTGCAGCGCCCGCAAAGCACGCAGCGTCAGCAATCCAGGATCGCCAGGGCCTGCTCCAACCAGAGCGACTTCACCAGCGGGCTTGCCGGATTCGGCGGCCACACGCAGCTCTTCATTCAAACGCGCTTCGGCAGCAGCACTTTGCGTGCGGCCTGCCAGAACGTCCGACGCAATCGGACCATCGAAGAAGCGCTCCCAAAAACGACGGCGCGCTGCAGGCTCTTCGATCCGCGACTTCACAGCATTACGCAGTCTTCCTGCGAGCTGCGCGAGTACGCCCAATCGCTGCGGAAGAAATACTTCGAGCTTCTCGCGCAAACGACGTGTGAGCACAGGTGCGTCACCGCTGCTGCCGACTGCAACGATGACCGGTGAACGATCAACGATGGCCGGGACGATGAACCGTGAAAGCTCGCGATCGTCGACCACATTCACCAGGATGTTGCGGCGTTCGGCTTGATGAGCCACCCACGCGTTGATCGAATGCTTATCCGTTGCCGCGATGACCAGGCGCACACCATTCAACAACTCGGGCTGAAATTCGCCTTCGATGTGCTCGATGGTTCCGGCAATTTTCAGTGCCTGCAGAGATTCGACCAACTCTGGCGCGACTAGCGTCACTTTGGCGCCCGCGCGCAGCAGCAGATCGACTTTGCGCGCAGCCACTTCTCCACCGCCCACGACGAGCACGGCTTGATCTGTGAGCTTCAGGAAAAGTGGAAAGTAGTCCATGGATCTGCGCGCGTAGTCGCGAGTGCGACTGCTTACTGTGTAGCCGCGCGACGCGGCTCGACCTTGATCGGAATGACACGACGACGTGGCTGCAGGCCGCATTCGCGCGACTCCGGGTTTTCCCACCACCAACGGCCCGAACGTGGATCGGCGCCAGGCTCCACCGCACGCGTGCACGGGGCACAGCCGATGCTCGGGAAACCTTTGTCATGAAGCGGGTTGTACGGAAGATTGCGAGCCTTGATGTAAGCCCACACGTCCTCTTCCTTCCAGTCGAGCATCGGGCTGACTTTCCACAATCCGTAGCGATCGTCCCAGGCGATCGACTCGCCATTCGCCCGTTCCGCCGACTGCTCTTTGCGCACGCCTGTCACCCACGCTTTGTGGCCGGCAATCGCGCGCTTGAACGGCTCGACTTTGCGGATGTGGCAGCAGGATTGACGCTCGTCGAGTCCGAGATAGAAGCCATTGATGCCGTTGTCGCGAACGTACTGTTCGATCTGCGCTGAATCGGGATAGAAGACCTGAATGCGCTTCTGATATCGACGCTCCAGCCGATCGAGCAACGCAAGCGTCTCGTCGTGCAAACGTCCGGTATCGAGCGTGAAGATTTCGACCTCTGGCGTATAGGTCGCGATGATGTCCGTCAGTACCATCGCCTCCGCGCCGAGGCTGTTCGAATAAACGACGTCTTTGTAATCAGTCAGCGCGCGTTCGAGCAACGCACGTGATCCCGCCACCAACGATTGCAGACGTGGCGACAGCGACTCGGCGCCAAGGGCAGCATTGCCGGCGAACGAGCTATTGGACGAGCTGGCGGAGTTCATGGGTTCTTCTTGGTCGAACAGTGCGATCGTCAGTCGATGCGAACGAGTCAGTTCGCGGTGTGGGCTTTTAAGCTGGAATGCACTGTAACTAACCGCCTTATAACCAGGGAAAGACCCTTTTGTTCTGTCATGATGCGGCCGTGTTATGACTTTTTCAGCGCCGCTGGGTTAGATTTAAGTACATGAAATTACAGCAATTACGCTACCTCGCCGCGATCGCCGAAAACGACCTCAACATCACCGCGGCAGCAGAACGACTACACACGTCACAGCCGGGCGTCTCAAAGCAGCTCAAACAGCTCGAAGACGAGCTGGGCTTTCCGATTTTTCTGCGTCAGGGACGCAACCTGACGCGCGTCACACCCGCAGGTAAGCGCGTCATCGATCGCGCACAGAAAATCCTGAAAGAGGTCCAGAGCATCAAGCGCCTGGCGGACGAGCAAAAGGGTGATGGGCGCGGTTCTCTCTCGATCGGCACGACGCATACGCAAGCTCGTTATGTTCTGCCGCCCGTCGTACGCAAATTTCGCGAGAAATATCCTGAGGTGGAACTGCACCTGCATCAGGGCACCTCCGAGCAGATCGCAGATATGGCCGCGCGCGATCGCATCGACTTCGCGATCAACACGGGTTCGCAGGATTTATTCAGCAACCTGGTGTTGCTGCCTTGCTATCGCTGGCACCGTCGCATCGTGGTGCCCTACGGTCATCCGCTTGCCAACGAATCGAAGATTACGATTGAAACGCTCGGCAAATATCCGATCGTCACGTACGTCTTCGGATTCAGTGGACCTTCATCGCTGCAACAGATTTTTTCCCGCGCCGGCATCACACCGCAGGTCGCACTCACCGCGCGTGACGCCGACGTCATCAAGACCTACGTTCGTCTCGGATTCGGCGTGGGCATCGTTGCAAGCATGGCCATCGATCCGCGCGAAGATGCAGACCTTGTTTCGATCGACGCCTCACACCTGTTCCCGTCGCACTCGACCTGGGCCGGCTATCACCAGGGCGCACTGCTTCGTGGCTACATGTACGACTTCCTGCAATTGCTCGCACCGCACCTCACGCGTCGTCTGGTCGATCGCGCCGGCAATGCGGCGACGCCCACCGATGTGGATGCGTTGTTTTCCGATGTGGACTTGCCTGTGTACAGATGAGCACCGGAGTGACCACATAGAACACAAAGAACACATAATCGGAAAAGGGAAACGTCGCGGCGGCCGACGGTCGCAGTGCGACATGTAGATCGATCGCATCTTCTCTGGTCTGAACTTTTGTGATCTTTGTGGTTACTCTGAACTCTCATGCCTGACCACGCCTCTGAAAGACCCAAATCCCGCTCGCTGAAACCGCTGCAAGCGTTGTGGCCGTATCTGCGGCAGTACAAACGCACGTTGCTGTTCGCTGCGATTGCGCTCGTCATCGCGTCAGGCGCGATGCTCGTCCTGCCGATCGCGTTCAAAGGCGTGATCGACCAGGGCATGGTCGTGCGCGATCGGGCAACGCTCGATACGTACTTCGTCGCTTTCCTCGCAGCAGCAGTGGCGTTCGGCGTCTTCGCAGCACTGCGGTTCTATCTGGTGACCTGGCTTGGCGAACGTGTGGTCGCCGATTTGCGGTCGGAGGTGTACGCGCGCGTCATCCGGATGGACCCGACGTTCTTCGAGGTGACGCGAACCGGCGAAGTGCTCTCACGACTCACGACCGATACAACGCTGGTCCAGTCCATTGCTGGTGTGAATCTTTCGATCACGCTGCGCTCGACGATTCAACTGATCGGCGCGCTGGTGCTGCTCATCACGACGAGTCCATCACTCGCAAGCATGATTCTGCTGATGATTCCATTCGTGATCGTGCCGCTGATTCTTGTCGGACGTCGGCTGCGCAAACTTTCGCGTCTTGCTCAGGATCGTATCGCAGATACGAGCGGGCTTGCGGGCGAGACCTTGAATGCAATTCAAACTGTCCAGGCCTTCACGCTGGAGCAGATCAATAGCGAGCGATACGGCAAGGCAGTCGAAGATTCGTTCGATGTGGCCGTAAAACGCACCCGCGTCCGTGCAACCCTCACGGCGATCGGCACGATGTTGATCTTCGGTGCGATCACTTTTGTGCTGTGGCAAGGCGCACATCGCGTGCTCGCTCACACGATGAGCGCAGGCGAGCTCAGTCAGTTCCTCATGTATGCGGTTTACGTGGGCATCTCTGCCGCATCGCTCAGTGAAATGTGGGGCGAGGTGCAACGAGCCGCGGGCGCGATGGAACGTCTGGTGGAATTGAAAAATGCGACGCCTGCCATCGTTGCACCGCCGGATCCGCAGTCGTTTCCGGCAGCGGCACGTGGCCATATTCGTTTCGAGCACGTCTCATTCCGCTATCCGTCTCGACCAGACACGCGTGCGCTCGATGGTTTTTCTCTGGAGATTCGACCAGGCGAAAACGTAGCGTTCGTCGGGCCTTCTGGTGCAGGGAAGAGCACCACGTTCCAGCTACTGCTGCGCTTTTATGATCCAGCTTCAGGCAGGATCGTCATTGATGGGGTGGATGTGGCGCAGGCAAATCCGGAACACCTGCGTCAGCGCATCGGACTCGTTCCTCAGGAAACAGTGTTGTTTGGCGCGACCGCGCGCGAAAACATTCGCTATGGACGACCTAACGCTACCGACTCGGATATCGAAACGGCCGCGAAGGCAGCCGGGGCGGATGCGTTCATCAGGCAACTGCCTGAAGGTTACGACACGTTTCTGGGCGAACGCGGAACGCGCTTGTCGGGCGGCCAACGGCAGCGAATCGCGATCGCACGCGCGCTGCTGAAAGATCCGCCGATTCTGCTGCTCGATGAAGCGACGAGCTCGCTGGATGCGGAGAGTGAACGCTACGTCCAGCAGGCATTGGAGAAGCTGATGCAAGGACGTACGACGATCATCATCGCGCATCGTCTTGCTACGATTTTGAAAGCCGACCGCATTGTCGTTCTCGATCACGGTCGGATCGTAGACATCGGCACGCATGCGGAGCTGCTCACGAGCAATGAGCTGTATGCGCGACTCGCGGCGTTACAGTTCGCGGATATGTCGGTGGCTGGCGCGTGATCTCTGTGGTTTCGCAGGCTCAGCCGTTCAACTGCCAGATCGCAAAGTTGAGCGAGCTTGCGAAGCCGACCCACGCTGCGTAGGGAACGAACAACCACGAGGCCCCGGCACTGCGGCGGGCTGCCGTGATGATGAATCCGACGATAGCTGCGAACAGCAGAACGATGTCGACCATCGCCATGTCAGGCCGGTGCAATCCGAAGAAGAGAAACGACCACATCCAGTTCAGAACGAGCTGGGCAAACCAGAAATGAAGCGCGAGGACCATTCGCCCGGTGCGTCGCCAGACCAACCACGCGGCGACAGCAATGCCGACATACAGGGCAGTCCAAACGGGCGCAAATACCCAATTGGGCGGATTCCATACAGGCTTGCTGAGATGCTGATACCAGGCACCCGGCTCGAACAACACCCCGGCCGATGCCGCAGCCGCGACCAATGCCGCAAACAGGATCAGTGAGGGAAAACCGGCGCGGCGAATCACGGTCGTGGCCATGAGGACCTCAAATGGTCATCGCTAATTGGTTTCAAGCGTTTCGATCAGGCCCAAGGTTCCGGCAAACGGCCTGCGAGCCGTTACTAAGGGCGCTGGAATGGTACACCCGCAGCGCATTGCGGGAAGTCTGCGCTGGCGCGAAGCGTTGTATGTGAAAGCGGGATGAAGAATGGAGCGGCAGAACGCGCGCCCCTGCTCCCATTTACGAGATGCGTCGAGATGCGCCGCGATCAGCTCGCCCGACGCTGCGGATGCACACCCGCGTCGACAGCACTCTGATAGGCCACAGAGAAATCATCGAAGCCCTTGATGGCTTCTTCGAGATTCGCGCCCTCCGGCAACTCGAATGCATCGAATCCGCATCGGGCCATGAAGAACAGCTGATCGCGTTGAATCTTGCCGACGGCCCGCAGCTCGCCCGTGAACTTGTAACGCTTTCTCAGCAGTTGAGCCTGACTGTAGCCGCGGCCCTCAGCCAGTCCGCTGAACTCGATTGCGACGAGCGATACGCGCAGAAAATCGTGCTCGAGTGCCGCGACGGGATCGGTGGGTCCGACACGCACGCCGAGGCGTCCATCCCACAACCACCAGCGATCGCGTTCTTCCTTCCAGCGGGCGAACGGCAGAATCAGTGCACGTTCACGGCCGACGGGATCTTCGTCAGCGTAACGCCACTCATCGACGACGATGTCACGCTGCTTGATGAGACGGCGCATAGACGCGAGCCTTGAAAGGTTTGATGCCAATGCGCCGGAAGGTGTCGATGAAGCGCTCACCCTCTTCGCGTTCAGCGATATACACGTTGAGAATGCGATCGATCGTTTCGGCGACTTCTGCGTGAGCGACCGATGGACCGATCACTTGGCCAAGCGCCGCGTCGGGACCACTGGCCGAACCACCAAGCGTGATCTGATACCACTCCTCACCGCCCTTATCGACACCGAGAATTCCGATGTGACCGACGTGATGATGGCCGCAGGCATTCATGCAGCCTGACATCTTGAGTTC
>JBJMWN010000155.1:0-10410 GCA_045810085.1 Povalibacter sp.
GAGTCCGCGCAGCTTTTGAAATCCTTCGTCTCGTATGCAATCGCCAGCTTCATCTGCAACCAGGTTTCCTTCGGCTCCTTGGCTTTCGAAATGGCGAGATCGATCTGTGGCAAGGCTTCTGAGTAGCGCTTGCGCTCAGACAGTGAATTAGCCAGGAAGATGTGTGCTTCAGCTGGAACCTTGCCGCACGCATTGTTGATGAAGTCCTGCAGCGTCTTGATGCCATCGTCGTGTTGTCCTGAGACGATATAGAGCTGACCGAGGTTGTACTGCAGCTGTTCGCTTTGCGAGCGAGGCAGCGCCTTGTATGACAATGCCTTTGCGAAAGCTTTGACCGCACCTGCCGTGTCGTTCTTCGAGCTGTACACGAACCCGAGGTTGTAATTGACAACAGCCTTTTCGTAGTCCGAACCTTTGTCCGCAATCTTGTTGAGCTTCTCAAGCGCCTCCGTATATTTCTGCTTGGCGAGAAACTCCATTGCTTCCTGCGTGTCGTTATATGTCGCTTCGCTCATGTCGCCCGCGGGCTTATCAGGCGCGGCGCAATCTGCGGCATAAGAATGCGTCGCCATCGCGCAAGCGGCCGAGAGCAGCACACATCGCACTGCGTGGCGAACCCATGACTGCATCGGCATCTCGCACCTCATCGCATTAACCTGCTGCGGCCGCATTCAAATTGAACTCGATCTTCTGCGCGCCGCGCTGTTCCACCGGCTTGCCGTCCTGGATCTTCGGCTTGAACTTCCAGCGCATGACCGCTTGAACTGCAGAGGCTTCGAAGATGCCCCGCGGCTTTGCGTCCACGACTTTGGCACTACGCACACTGCCATCCGCGTTCACGAGCACTTCCAGTTGCACCCATCCACTGATCCCGGATCGAGCCGCGTCGCGTGGATACTGTGGAGGGATGCGCTGCAGAGGCAGCAGATCGCCATCGAACATCGCGGCTGCGCCTTTGCCCATCTGGCCCGCGATAGGACCGCCGCCCACCGTAGCCGACAGATTCAGTGACGGAATCTCCATTGCTGAAGGACCCTGTTGAACGGCTTCTGCGGCCACTCGCATCTTGGCTGGCGGAGGCGGTTGTGCAGGCGGAGGTGGCGGCTTGCGTCGCGACAGTGTCTCCACTTCGGAGTCGCGCTTCAGTCGCACGAAATCGATGGTCTGCAGAACCTCGCGCTCCTCAGCCACGAATTTGCCGGCGTGAATCGCACCATAGAGCAGCGCGAAAATAACCAGTGAAAGCAGGACCGACATCATCGCAGCCATCAGCATCGGGCTGCGATTCAGCAGAGCTCGAACATCTGGCGTTTTCATCGTCGCGGCAGGTGCCATGGTCGTCGTGGTTGCGTGCATTCGATAATCTCTATTGAGTCGTCAGCGCAGTAATGTCGCGATCAGCTCGCAATCGGCGCAGTCGCGATCGACACTTCACTGACTCCGCCGAGTTTCACCTGGTCCATTACCTGCGTGAGCCGCCCTGTGTTGGATTCACGATCAGCAATGATCACAACGGAATCCTCGGGCCGCTCTACATGGAGTCGTTCAATCGCAGGACGTACTTCGCGAATGTCCACGCGCCGTTTGTCCATCCAGATGTCACCGTTGGGACGAATGGCAATCAGAATGTTGCCGTTCTCCTGGCTCTCAGCCGTGAGGGCCGCTTCCTTGTTGACCGTGATTCCGGCTTCCTTGATGAAGGAGGTCGTGATGATGAAGAAGATCAAAAGATTCATGACGAAATCGAGCATCGGTGCGAGATCGATTCCTGTTTCATCCGATTCTTCGCTAGCGTGACGACGCGTTTGCATTCCCGTACCTCACTTTCGAATTCCGTTGACTGACGAACGAAGCGCTCAGCTGGTCCTCTCAGTCGCAGCGATGGACACGCTCTGCACACCGCCCTGACGTACCTGATCGATGACTTGCACCAGAATCCCCGTTTGTGCGCCCTTCTCCGCTGCTACGACTACTGCATCATCAGGTTTCTGCGCATGCAGGCGCTCGATGTTCGCTCGCACGGCGCGGACATCGATGCGACGCTTCTCGATCCAGATATCGCCCGACGAATCGATCGCGACAACGATGTTCCCTGCTTCCTTCTTCTCCGCATTCGTGGCGTTCGGTCGACTCACCGTCAGCCCGATCTCTTTCGAGAACACAGCCGTGATGATGAAGAAGATGAGCAGGTTGAGAACGAAGTCGAGCATCGGCGCCAGGTCGATCCCTGACTCCTCGCTGTGATGCTGCACCCGGCTGCGGCGGAAACTCATGTGTTCACCTTCATCATTCGCGGATCAGTACGAGAATTTGTCAGCCAACAGTTCCGTTTCCATACGAACACGGCGACGGAAGTAATAGACCGGATACAGTCCCGTGATGCTGACCGCGAGTCCCGTGAGTGTGCAGATCATCGCTTCGGAGATGCCGCTCGCCATGGAACGCGCATCGGCCGAACCTCTCGCCGCCATCGAGTCGAAAACATCGAGCATGCCGCCGACCGTACCCAGCAACCCAAGCAGTGGACACATCGGCACCAGCACTCTCATCACCTGCAGGTTCGCGCTCATCGCGGTGTTCAGACGCGAGATCATCGCGCGACGAATCTGATGTGCAGTCCATGTCTGTCGATTCGGCCTCGCGAGCCACTCACTCAACATCCGAGCTGCCTCCTTGGGCAGAACGGTTCGGAAGTACCAGATGCGCTCAATCACGATGGTCCACATCAATACGCAGGCGAGAAAGATGAAGTTGACGATCGGTCCGCCCAACTCGCGCATGGTGTGAAAGGCGGTGAACGGAGCTGTGATCACATCAAGCATGTGACTTCTCCAGACGCTCGGCGAGCAAGCCCGCACTCTGTTCATCGAGCACTTGCACAATCGACTTCGACAACGAGGTCAACCATGCGTTGGCGAACAGCAGCGGAATGGCGATGCCGAGACCCAATACCGTTGCGATCATCGCCTGAGAGATACCGGCCGCCATCAGCTTCGGATCGCTCGAACCTGATTCCGTGATGCTCTGGAATGTCACGATCATGCCGACGACAGTACCGATCAGTCCGAGCAACGGCCCCGCAGCCACTGCCAATTTCAGGAAGGCCTGGAAGCGTTCGAGTCGCGGCACTTCCTTCATGACGGCTTCAGAGATACGCAATTCCACGATTTCCGCATCCTGCTCGAGCTTCTCCTTGTCACCCTTGAACGTGGCAAGCACGCGGCCCAACGGATTGTCCGGCACAGGATCGTTCGCAAATCTGAGCTGGTTCTTGACTCGACCGCGCACTGTCGCGAGATAGAACAGCTGGTACGCAGCGAGGGCTGCACCCACCAGACCGACGGTGATGATCAGATAGCCGACCAACTCGCCCTTCTCGATACGCTCGATCACGTTGGGACGTTGCGCATAGATGGACAGCATCACGCCACGAGTCGGATCTACGAAAGACTGCACCACGCCTTGCTTCGCAGCTTCCAGGGAATCTGCGGGTGCCTTGAAGCGAGTTCCAGGCTGACGCGCCATGATCGCGAACTGCTGCTGAGTCGGCAGATAGTTGAGGTACTGGCCATCGGTGATGGCATTGAATGGACCGATGCGGGTGACTGTTGCGTCGGTGGCATCACCTTTTGGCGTGATCACTTTCGACTTGTACTTCACGACGCGACCGGTCTCAGTCATCTCCCGCTGCAACTCGAACCAGAAGCGCTCGAGCTCTTGCATGGATGGCAAGGACTTCGATCCAGCGAGCTTCGTCACGAACTCACCGCGATCAGGGTACTGAGCACTGATGATCGAGTTGTGGACGACCGACGAGAAATCATTCGCGACCTGACGCACGACACCGAACATTTCGCCGAGGTTGCCCGCGCGCGAATCGAGTTGCGCTTGCAGTTCCGTGAGCTTCTTCTCGTTGGCATCGAACGCGGCAGAAAGCGTTTGTCCTCGACGCTGCTGCTCGCTGAGCGCGGCGCGCGCGTCAGTCATCAAAGCAGCCTGCTTGTTGCGCTCGGTCAGAAATTTCGCCTCACGCTCCTCATTCGCCTTCGCTTCTTTCGCACGCGCCGATCGCGTCTGCTCCAACAATTCTTCGAGACTTGCCGGCGCGGCATGTGCCAGGTTCACGAAAGTGGCTTGTGTCATCAATGCTGCAAGCACGCATGTCGCGAAGGACCTGGCTGCAGTGGACTTGAGCTTCGACATCAGCTGATCTCCTTCGGAGCGGGAACGGCAACGGCAATGAAATCGGGAGCGGCTTGCTTCTTTGCGACCTTGAGACCGGCACGAATGCCGTCCTTGTAGTCCGGATCCTGTTTCCAGCTCTTGCTCGCGACGTCCCAGTAGCCTGTCTCTTTGCCATCCAGCGTTTGATACATGAGCGCGATGCGACCTGCTCGCAGGAAGTCGACCGTCTTGTCGCCGACCTTGCCTTGATAGGATTCGATTGTGCGTCCGTATTCCATCTCGATCTGATACGCCTCGACGATGCGGCGATACTTCTCGGAGGTCGAGACATCGGCGCGTGACATCAGGTCTTTCAGTTGCGTAACGCGATTCGTGCGCTCGTCCACGAGGAATGGCAGATCGAGTTGCACGAACTGATCGAGCGTAACCAGCATCTTCTCCATCATCGGCAGCACTTCGCGCGCCGTGGTCTCGATCTCGCCCAGCTGCTTCGTCATTTCATCGACTTGCACCTGCTGTGATGAGACCTGCGTTGCGAGTTGCTCGTTGTAGCTCTTGAGACTGGTCGCTTCCGCAGTCATCTGCCGATAGTCGGCCAGCAGCTTGGTGCTTTCATCATCGAGTTGCTCGACCCGCTTCTGCGACGCCTTCGCGGCCTCCTCGGCTTTCACCTGCTCGCTGATCACCGCGTTGACCTTCGCTGGTTCGGCGCCCAGCCCCGTTGCACTCCATAGTGCGAACGTGCAGGTCGCCGCTGTCAGCGCCACTGCCCCGTGCCTCATCGTCTTGCTCATGTGGACTACCTGGTGACCTCGAGAATCGTGGGTTGAAAATTCGTACCGCAATCGCGGCCGATACGCGCAGTGAACTGCGCGCGGTTGAGAGACCTTATGCCGGAATTTGCAAGTATCGTTCCTGCGCCAATCGCGCTGGAGCGGCTCCGTTTACGACCGAAACGCACAATCTCGCAGCGCATCCGGGTCGCACACGGTCTTTCAATGTGCATCCGACCCTGTTGTCGCTCGATTCTGGAATCCGGCATCGCCTCTCTCATCTCATCGCGGCGCCACCAATGTGCAGCGCCCTCGCAGATTCAGACGGAGGTGTTTTTTTCCACCCTACCTGAGGAGCATCCGCGCGGCGGTGCGATGAAATCTCAGTGAGTGGTGGCGGGAATTGAATCGGCGACCTTCAGAATTTCGCCGATGCTCGCGGGTTCACGACGCGCGCGACTGAACAGAACGTACATGGCGGGAATCACAAAGAGTGTCAGGCCACCACCGCAAAGGAGCCCACCGATGACAGCAATACCCATCGAGACCCGACTCTCGGCGCCGGCACCCAACGCAAGCGCGATGGGAACGATGCCAAGGATGGTTGCAAGCGTCGTCATGAGAATGGGCCGCAGGCGCGCCGCCGCCGCTTCCTGCACAGCAAGCAACGGATCACCCGTGCCCACCGCACGCCGCTGGTTGGCGAATTCCACAATCAGGATGCCGTTCTTCGTCACCAGACCCACCAGCATGATCAGTCCGATCTGCGAAAAAATGTTCAGTGTCTGGTCGAAGTACCACAGTGCGACCAGCGCGCCCGCCAGCGCGAGCGGCACCGTCAACAGGATCACGAACGGATCGATGAAACTTTCGAACTGCGCTGCCAGCACCAGATAGATCAGCACGATTGCGAGTAGAAACACCCAGCCCAGCGAGGAGGAGCTTTCGACAAAATCCCGTGCTGCACCGGTGAGGGAGGTCGTGAATTTTTCATTCAGTGTGGCTCTCGCAGCTTGCTCGAAGGCCGCAATGCCATCACCCATCGTCCGTCCGTTCGCGAGCGTGCCCGACACAGTGGCCGCGGCATAGCGATTGAAGCGGTACAACTCCGGCGGCGCCGCGCTCTCAGTCAGCGTGACCAGATTGTCGAGCCGCACCATTTCGTCGCCCGACGCACTCCGCACAGCGATGTTGCTCAGATCTGTTGGCTGCGATCTGAAGTCACGCGTCAGCTGACCGATCACGTCGTATTGCTTGCCATTGAGAATGAAGTAGCCGAATCGCTGACCGCTCAGCGCAGACTGCAACGTCTGCGCGATATCGAGTGTGCTCACTCCGAGGGTCTGCGCCTTATCGCGCTCGAGACTCACGCGCACTTCTGGCTTATTGAACTTCAGATCGCTGTCGACGAACGTGAATGCCGGATTCTGTCGCGCCGCTTCCAGGAACTTCGGCAGTGAATCCTGCAGCAGATCGAAGTCCGTGGCCTGCACGACGAACTGCACGCCGCTTTGATTCGCACGCCGCTCACCAATGCTGGCCTCCTGAGTGATGTTCACGCGCGCACCGGTGAACTGTTTCGTCAGTGACTGCAAATCATCGGCGATCTGCTGCTGCGATCGTTTGCGCTCGCTCTTGTCCTTGAGAAAGAGCCGAACGAATCCATTGTTGATCGCGCCCTGAATTCCAGGGCCGCCTCCGGCGCCGGGGACTTGGGTCATCATCATTTGCGCTTCGGGGACGCGATCCGCAGTGGCGGCCGTGAGATCGTCCATGAAGTTCTGCATGTATTCATAGCCGACGCCCTCCGGCGCGGTCGCCCGTACCCAGACGCGGCCGCGATCCTCAAGTGGCGAAAGTTCACGTGGCAGAAGCCTGAAGACGCCGAAGATGATCCCCACAGCCGCGATCAGAATTGCCAGAGCCACCATTCGCCGTCCGAGGAACGCAGATAAGCCACCGGCATACTTCAACTCCAAGGCCGCAAAGAATGGCTCTGTCTTCGCGAACAGCCAGCCGTGCCCCTGATGTGATTTGAGCAGCCGTGAACTCAACATCGGTGTCAGCGTGAGTGCGACCACCGCGGAGATGATCACTGCCCCTGCGATCGTCATGCCGAACTCACGAAACAGCCGACCCGACAAGCCGCCCATGAACAGCAGCGGCAGAAACACGACCGCCAACGTGATGGTGGTTGAGATCACTGCCATGAAAATTTCTTTCGTGCCTTCGATGCCGGCGGCTATCGGCGGCATGCCGTTCTCGATCTTTGTATAAATGTTTTCCAGCACCACGATTGCATCGTCCACCACCAGGCCGATGGCCAGCACGATGCCGAGCAGCGACAAAGTGTTGATGGAGAAGCCTGCCACTTCCATGACAGCAAACGTACCGATGATAGATACGGGAATCGCTATCACCGGAATGAGCGTCGTGCGCCATTCCCGCAGGAAGGCAAATACAACCAGAACGACCAGCACGAACGCGATGAAAATAGTCTCGGTGACCTCCAGCAGCGAGCGGCGTACGTATTCGGTGTTGTCGTAAGCCACGTCGACCTTGATATCCGCCGGCACTTCCTTGCGGATCTGCTCCAGGCGACTGCGTAACTCATCGACAATTTCGATCTGGTTGGCGCCTGGCTGCTGCTTGAAATACAGACCCGCGATGGGTACTTCTCCCATCTTCAGCGCGCCGCGTTCATTCTGTGCTCCGAGCTCCGCGTAGCCGATGTCGCGGAAGCGGACGATGCTGTCGCCGCTACGCTTGACGATCAGCGCATTGAACTCTTCCACCGTCGTCAGGCGCGACAGCGTCTTGACGGGCAGCTCAACCGACTCTCCTTCAATGCGTCCGGACGGCAGCTCGATGTTCTCGCGCGCCAGCGCCTGCCGCAGATCGAGCGGCGACAGACCATACGCAGCCAATTTTTCCGGATCCATCCACAGCCGCATCGCGTAGCGCTTCTCTGCGGGCTGATCTACGCCGGCGATGCCCGGGACCGTCTGCAGACGCTCGCGCAGCGAATCGGCGTAAGCACTCAGCTCCAGTTGTGATCGCGTGGCACTGCTCAGCGCAAGCCCGAAGATGGGTTGCGAGTCAGCGTGTGCCTTGTTGAGGATCGGCGGATTCGCGTCCGGCGGCAGACTGCGGACAGCACGAGCAATCTGATCACGGACGTCACTGGCTGCTGTGTCGAGATCGGTATCGAGTGAAAACTCTGCGGAGATCTGGCTTGCACCTTCGCGACTGGTCGAGGTGAGCGTACGGATTCCTGCGACGGCGTTGATTGCCTCTTCGATCGGTTCGGTGATCTGAGCCTCAACGACTTCCGCTGCAGCACCCGGGTAACTGGTCGATACCGAGAGTGTCGGCGGATCAACCGCGGGATACTCGCGCACACCCAGCTGCATCACGCTGATCATCCCGGCCAGCAAGATCAGCAGCGACACGACAATGGTAAATACCGGGCGCCGGATGCTGACTTCAGCGAGCGTCATACGTATGTGTGTTCAGGTGGAAGGAGGACTGACGACGGTCACCGATTGCCCCGCACGCACCTGCTGCAGGCCCGAAGTGATGACAACATCGCCTGCCGACAGTCCCGAGAGGATGTGGACCGTGCTCTGTGTGCGTGTGCCCGTCTGCACGGCGCGCGGTTCGGCCTTACCATCCTTGACGATGAAAACGTTCTTCTGATTCAGGCCGGGTACGACCGCGACAGCCGGCACCAGCAGGGCATCATTCAATTGCGTCAGCGTGACTTCCACATTGGCGAACGCACCTGGCAGCAGGCGGCCATCCGGGTTCGGGCACAACGCGCGGATCAACACCGTGCGTGTAGTCGTATCGATTCGCGGATCGAACGCATAGATCTGTCCTTTGAACGGGTGCTCGCCGCCCGCGACCAGGAATGCGATCGGACTACCCACACGCAGCCGCATCGCATACTTCTCCGGAATCGAGAAATCCACCTTGAGGCGATCGAGCCGCTGCAGTGTCGCAATGCGAGTGGCCGCATTCACGAATGATCCTTCACTCACGTAGCGCAAGCCGACGACACCATCGAACGGAGCGCGGATCTCGGTCTTCGCCATCTGCGCTTCGGTAAGTTCGATCTCGGCCTGCTGAACGTTCTGTTCGCTCAGCGCCATGTCGTATTCTTCCTGTCGCGCTACGCCTTGCTTCAGCAATTGCGCGATGCGACGTTCCCGCAGCGTGGCCAACTGTTTGCGGTACAGCGCGCGTTCGCGCGTTGCAGAAAGATCTGCGTCATTGAGCTTGACCAGCAGGTCGCCCTTGTGGACATGCGCGCCTTCGACGAAGTGAATGGCGACTACCTTGCCATTGGTTTCCGCCTGCAGCTCGACGGCCTCCTCGGCCAGCAGCGTGCCCGTCGATGTGAGCGACTCTGTAAAAGCAGCCGGCTCAATGACGATGGCTGATACTTTCAGCGAGCCGCGTCCGCGCTCGGCGCCTTTGTCTTTGCCGCGCGCCGATTCCTGCGCATGCAACAGTGGCATCACCTTTGGCGCTGCGATGCCTGTCACGGCAAGTGTCGCAACGAATCCCCAGAGCGCGTATCGAAGTGCCGGCTTCACGTATCACGCTTCCCGCACGGCAGTCATCATTGAACGCACACTCATGCAACTGACGGACCTCGCTCCGTGACGGGACAGGGACGCTTACGTTGGAACCGGCTGCTATACAGGCGTGGGACGCAGCGTCATGAAATCAGACGCGCGATCTGTGCTGAACCCCACCTGATGCGCTCAGTCGAGCGTCAGGATCTCGCGCCCCATGAGGTCGAGCAGCGAGCGATGCACGGCTTCCCGCGGTATCTCGCGCAGCTGGCGCGCGATCTCGGCAAACGTGCGATCGCCGGCCGCGGCCAGCATTCGCACGATTGCCGCGCCGGTGCGATCGAGCTGTAGCACGGCACCATGGACGCTCAGGCGTCCCTGCTCGTCTGGTGTCTGACGCGTCGTCAGTCGCAAGCGTGCCGTTTCTACGAGCAGCGGCATGCGCCGGTTAAGGAAGAGCTCCGTGTTGAACTCTGCAGTCAGCACTTCCTTCGTCGCCAGCGACTGGTTGAACTCCGCGCGCAATGATGGATCCGCCGCAGCTGCGCTCAGCGTCTGCAGCAGCGCAGTCATCTGCTCCTGCGTGATTGCGTCGACGGCTGCGCGGCCGGCGATGCTCTGCGGCACCACGCGAGAACACAGCCAGGCCAGGTAGTCTTGCGTGGTCGGCGCGTACACACCGATTGAAAAATGCAGGCTGCCCTCCTCGAGAGGCGTGACCTGATGCCACCAGCCTCGAGGGACATACAACACGTCTCCGCTCTCCAGCACGCAGTCGATCTGCGGCACCGGTGGGCAAGGCACATCGCTACGATCGCTGGTCTGATGACTCAGTGGTAAGGGCAACGTCGGCGAAAAGAGTCGCCAGC
>JBJMWN010000156.1:0-10273 GCA_045810085.1 Povalibacter sp.
CGATGTCTACTCCCTTGGCAATGGCTTGCCGCGTCTCCTGTAGCAGCGTCTCGAGATACATCCGCAGTTTGCCCGCGGCGGATGCGAAGTCGACATTCGCCGGACCATGGCCCGGAACGGCGTGCTTCGCGTTCATTGAGCCGAGCAGCGACAACTCCTGCAGCCATCCTTTGAGACTGCCATCGAGCGAAGGTATTCGGCCGACGAACAGCAGATCGGACGGAAACAGCGTTCGCGTTTGCGAGTCGAACACGCTCAAGTCATTACTCGTATGTGCCACCGCATGCGCCTTCAACTCCAATGACCGGCCGCCCAGATCGATGGTCGTTCGATCTTTGACCAGCAGCGTTGGCTGAACGATGGGACCTGCGTTGCCCTTTCCGATCACTTCCTCGAGCCGCCCTCGGTAGTACTCACCGCGCTGCGCCAGCGCTTGCGGCAATTGAGCATGCCCCACAAAGGCAGGTTTGCCCTCTAGGAATGCTCCGGCGCCGAAAATGTGATCCGGATGCACGTGCGACATCAATACGTATCGAATCGGCAAGTCCGTTACGTCGCGGATTCTGCGGCGCAACCGCTCACCGTCCATCAGACTGCCGCCGCTATCGAGTACGGCGACGCTCTCGCGTCCGACGACGAATCCAACGTTTGCGATGGCGTCATGGTTCTGCACGGAGGCGATCTCATCCGCGCCGCGGCGAATATGGATCCCGGGTGCGACTTCCGTGGTCTGGAGCGGGTCGTGCTCGTCAGTACCGCGAGTCAATCCCCGCGCACAGCACAGACACAACCCGCCCAGCACGGCGTGCCGACGTGAAATGAGTGAACGGCCGCGCATCAGGCTTGAAGCATATCCCGAGTTCGGCCGTCACAACTCTCGAGCATGTTCGTGCGGTGCGTCATCAGCCACGCGTGCTTGTGAGCGATCTTTCAGAGCGCAATCTCGCGCGCGCATGGGTAGATATGACTATCGGTAGTTGCAGCACAGGAATACGGCCACGCTGGCGGACGCTTCGATGCGCAGTAGAGGCTGATGTGCGAAATCCGGTCGGCGACTACCTTTAAGATCGCCCTATGACTTCCCACTCATTCCTCGGAACCGAGCTGCCGATCATCCAGGCACCGATGGCAGGTGCGCAGAAGAGCGCGCTCGCGATTGCTGTCTGCAATGCAAACGCAGTGGGCTCGTTGCCTTGCGCCCTGCTGACTCCAGAAGTCATGCGAGAGGAGTTGTCGGCACTTTCAAAAGCCGGAAAGCCGTACAACGTCAATTTCTTCTGTCATGTGCCGCCGGTGTTCGATGCGGAGGGCGAGGCGAAGTGGCGTGAGTTGTTGGCGCCGTACTTCGCGGAGCTACAGATTGATCCAGATTCCATTGCGACTGTTCCGGGTCGCTCGCCGTTCAGTCATGAAGTCGCAGACGTATTGGAAGAATTCAAGCCGCCGATCGTGAGCTTTCATTTTGGCTTGCCGGCGCCGGATCTGCTGGATCGAGTGAGGCGATGGGGTGCGCTCGTTCTCTCCTCAGCAACGACAGTCGATGAAGCCCGCTGGCTCGAAGCACGAGGGGTCGACGCAATCATTGCTCAGGGATTGGAGGCCGGAGGACATCGCGGGATGTTTCTGAGCCGCAATCTCAATACGCAGATCGGTACCTTCGCTCTGGTACCGCAGATCGTCAACGCAGTACGCGTTCCGGTGATTGCGGCAGGAGGAATTGCTGATGCCCAAACTGTTCGCGCTGCGTTGATGCTTGGGGCAGCGGCTGTGCAAGTCGGTACGGCGTATCTGCTGTGTCCCGAAGCAATGACCAGCACTGTTCATCGCGAAGCGCTGAAGCGCAACTCCGGCGACAACACTGCGCTCACGAATGTGATCACCGGTGGAGTGGCTCGCGGCATCGTGAATCGGCTGATTCGCGAGCTGGGCTATATCAATTCGTCAGTGCCTGCGTTTCCGCTGGCGACTTCCGCGACTGCAGCGTTGCGTGCGAAAGCGGAAAGCCTGGGCAGCAGCGAATTTTCTCCTCTGTGGGCTGGGCAGAATATTTCGGGATGTCGGGAAGTGAACGCCGCCGAGATTACGAAAGGACTGGCGGCGTACCTCTGATTCTCCTCACTGCGGACCCGGATACTCGAGTTGCAATGCCACGAAGTTGGCAGTTGAACGACCATAGGATTTAGAGATCTCAGCAAGCGAATCGTCGAGTACTTGCATCGATGGAGTTCCTGCGGCTGTTGGCCGTAAGCGCCGTGGCATCTTGGCCTGTCCGACGATTCGATCGGGGATCAGCGTGAGACCGTGCTGCGTCCGAATCACACCGGGCGAATCAGCCACCGCGTATGCGCGACTCCGATACGTTCGCGACCATGTGTCTGCCGTCAATGCGAGTGCCAGTTCGTCCACACCCGCAGCCACCTGCAGACCAATCTCCTGACTTGGCAAGATCCAGTTGCGGATCGCCAAAAGATAGATGCCAGTACTGAGATGAAAGGCGCTGCTGTCGTGCTCGCTGCTCCACGCGTCAAGCCCGAGCCCTTCTGCGACCTGCGATGCCCGATTGCTTCCAGCGATGGCTTCGACGAGAGCAAGTGACAACGGAATGGCGGCGGTTACTCCCGCGCTGGAGATGACCTTGCCATCCGCTACATAGCGGGTGTTCTTCAGCCATTGGGTGTCGGGAAAATCGTGCTCGCGCTTGGATTGAGTTGCCCAATGTCCGGTGGCGCGATGGCCTTTGAAGAGGCCAGCTTTTGCCACGGTCAGAGCACCATCGCAGATGCTGATGACTGACGCGCCCTTGCCTGCTTGCGCCTGAATCCAGTTCACCAGGAGCGGCGGAGAATGGTCGTCCATGCTCATCACCGCAGGCACAATCACGTAATCAGCGCCGTCAGGAAAACGCTCATCGAACGAACCAAGCGTCGACTCGGCCTGGATTGCAAGCGCGGGGCGCATTTGCATCGGACCTTCGTGTGTAGCAACGGTCACCACATCTGCGACATCAGCTCTGCTCAGCACTCCGTAAGGCACAACGAAGTCGACCAATTCCGTGCCGACATTTTCGCCGACGACAGCGATCACCGGGCGCGTGCGTCCGAACCGCGGTTGATAGCTGTCAATGCGTTCCGAGTGACTCTCGATTGGATTATTCGCATTTACATCAGGATCGTTGGCGACGACGGGAATGGTAGTGAAGGCAGAGAGCACCAGCAGCGCGCTTGTGGCGCGCCGCCAATGCCGACCCTTTGGAGAGCGACTCGTACGCTGACGAGTCGCAAAGAGGGTCCCGATACTCACTTCGTCTTGCCGTCGCAGTTCGCACATTTGCATGCGCTGCCGCACTTGCACTGCGGATTGCACGCGCAAGCGGCAGGTTGTTGGGCGGCGGCCTGGCAGCCACACGTGCAAGTCGCTCCAGAGCAGGAATCGCAGGTGCAGGGGGTTTGATTGACGTTGATCATGAGGGTCTCCAATTGACTCCGGTGGGTTAACGCGGAGTGCAATCTACGTGCGCCTCATCAGATGAGCTTGAACGAAACGGCTACTCTCGCCTTACTCTGGCCGGACGCTGGCGGGAGCGATTCCAAACATGCGCTTGAAGGTGCGTGAGAAATGCGCAGAATCCGCGAAGCCACCTGCATACGCGGCATCCGTCAGAGTGCTGCCAGCGACATACGCGGCCAGGGATTTCTCCAGGCGCAGCCAGAGCACATAAGGCCGTAAGCCGACGCCCGACTCCTGCATGAACAGATGGCGGAATCGATCGGGAGACAGATTCACTTCGGCTGCTAACGTGCGCAGCGATACGCTTTCATGGAGTCGCGAACGTATCAGCTCCATGGCGAGCGCGACGCGCGGGTCACCTGGCTCGGCGGCCACAGGAGTGGAGCCGGCCAGCCGGATGATTGCTGCATTGGCCAGCGCAACAAGTTCGGTGTCGCTGGCGGCTCGTTCGTACCCGGCGGCAAGCGCTGCGATTTCTGCTCGTATGCCAGTCGTGTCGAGAGGAGAAACTCCATCATCGCGGTAACGCGCTTGCAGCTTGCGACCCTCGCGGGATTCAGGGTCAACGAATATCTGAGCCATGAATTGATCACGAGCCTCGAAGGCGTGAGGCTGTTCAGCCGCAATGATGGCGGCCTCGTAGCTCTTCCAGTCTTCTGAAGGAATCTGAAAGCGCACGCGACCAGAGGCGAAAGGCAGCGCGATCTGCACAGCATGGTGCGCGTGAAGGCCGGTAGGCTCACCCGCGAAGCCAATCCATAAGCTCCCACCTCGCCAGAACATGATTCGGCCGACTGCAGACGGCTTCATATCTACGCAGGTTCCTTTCATCCGGTACGAGAGTGACCGACAGAAACAGCTCGACGCATCACTGTGTTGATGCCATCGATTTTGCCCATTCGCAGCGCGCATTGGCTATTCGAATCGACCGGTTCGGATGAAATCAGATTGTCGGCGGGACAGATAGATCAGGAAACGTGAAATGCAGATTCAAATCTTGCAACCTGATTCTCACTTTTGATCACGCGAACAACCTCTCGTTCGTTGCAGTGAGCGAGTCCTCACTCTGCTGTTGTCAATCGGTAAGGTTCCAAGTGCGCCATCGATCTCAATAATTCGATGTCAAGCTGCGAACGATGGTTCGAGCAGCGATGATGCCGCCGCATTGAAATGTGGAGGTCTGATGCACGTTGAGCTTCTTCGATCGTTGCTTTCGCCGTTGCGCCTGTGGCGCACGATTCTGCTGGTGACCGCCGTCGGTTTCGCGGTGGCTACATTCAGTGGCGACGCGCTTGCCGTGTTCTGCTCGACGCTTGCCTGTGCATTCGTGTTCAGCACATTCGAGCGCCGTGAATGGATCGTCATGCCGGCACAGGTTGAGGCTGGCGATCTTGCCGTTCGCATCTCGCTTGCGGTCATTGCCACATTGGTCCTTTGCAGTTCAGGCAGCCCGATCCTCTCTGCCTGACGGCAAGGCGTGCGTTAGGACGAAAGCGGGCGTCTGACAGGATCTTTCGGCTGACTCACGCAGAGCTCTGCACGCTTCTTCGAACTCAGTCCCGCACGCGCAGCGCAGACGCGTCTTGCTATCGCAAGGCTTGAAGGGCATCGTCACGCCGTCGTGCGACGCAAGGCCTTTCAGAGAGTCGAATGAGTCGATTGGATTTCAAATTGGAAGCGGTTGCCGCGGGCTCGCGAGCGCGGGCGGCGCGATTCCGCACTCAGCACAATGAGGTGCTGACGCCGACGTTCATGCCGGTCGGGACTCACGCCGCGGTTCGTTCGCAACGCCGGGAAGATCTTCTCGAGAGCGGCGCGCAGGTTTTGCTCGCGAATACTTACCATCTGTTGCTGCGGCCCGGCGTCGAGATGTTCGAAAAGTTCGGCGGCATTCATGGCTTCATGAACTGGCCGCGCTCGGTGCTCACCGATTCAGGTGGCTTCCAGATTTTCTCGTTGCCTGACAGCCGGAACATGCGGGAGGAAGGCGCCGAGTTTCGCAGTTACGTCGATAACACGACGATCTGTCTGAGTCCTGAGCGCAGCATCGCCACACAGAGATCGATCGGCGCCGACATCATGATGGTGCTCGATCAGTGCGTGCCTTCGACGGTCGAGCGCAGCATTGCACAGCAGGCGATGGAGCTGACGCATCGCTGGGCGCAGCGCAGTCTCGCAGCGCGTGGCGACTCGCCGCAGGCACTCTTCGGAATTGTTCAGGGCGCGTGCTATTCGGATCTGCGTACCGAGAGCGCTCGCACGATCACTCAATTGCCATTCGATGGCTTTGCGATCGGCGGCCTTGCCGTGGGTGAAAGTGCAGATCAGCGGGAAGATTGCACTGCGCTCGTGACTGAGCATCTGCCGCAGGACAAGCCGCGATATCTCATGGGCGTGGGCACGACGCGCGACTTGCTCGAAGCCGTGCATCGTGGCGTCGACATGTTCGACTGCATTCTCCCGACCGCATTGGCGAAGCAGGGTGTCGCTTTCACGAGCCTGGGTCGTCGCGATCTGCGCCGCGCTGCGTATCGCGATAGTGAAGCCTCTCTCGATCCGACATGCGAGTGCTACACCTGCAGAACCTATTCAATCGCATACCTGTTTCATTTGTTGAAAGTGCACGAAACGCACGGCTGGCAGCTGATCGGTTTGCACAACATTCATTTCTACATGCGCCTGATGCGTACGATGCGCGAGCACATTCTTGCAGGGACGTGGCTCGAGTTTTACAACGCACAACGCAATCTCCTCGATGCGCGCGACGCCTATGGCGTCAAGTCCAACCACATTACGAAAGCCGAGCGTCGCCAGCTCAACCTGAAACTCGGCCGCTACGAGATCGTGGTGAGCGGAGGCATCGGTCGCATTCGCGATATGACCTCAGGCGAAGTGATGCATTCGGTGAACGATCCGGCCGAAGAAGCGAGATCGCTGTATGTCGAGCAATCGCGTCTGGTGGATCGACTGAAAGTCCCAGACGTTCATCCACTGGTGGTCTGGGACGTCGGACTTGGAGCTGCAGCCAATGCGATGGCGACAATCCAGGCAGTCGAGGCGATGAGTAATGACGAGCGTCAACGTCGACTCGTGCTCGTCAGTTTCGAGAACGATCTGGATTCCCTGAAGCTCGCAATGCGCCACACACAATGGTTCAAACATCTGCGTCACGCGGCTCCGAAGCAACTGCTCGCCAAAAACCAATGGTTGAGTTCGAGTGGCGCAATCGATTGGCTGCTTCTGCCTGGCGACTTTGCTGTTCGCAAGTTCGATGCGCCCGCGCCGGATATCGTCTTCTTCGATCCGTTCTCGTTCAAAACGGATTCAGCTCTATGGACCTTGGCATCGTTCAAAGATCTCGCCGATGTGTGCGCCGACCGGGCAACCGAACTCTTCACCTATACCTATTCGACGAGAGTTCGTGCAGCGATGCTGGCCGCGGGCTTTTATGTTGCGAAAGGAAATGCAACCGGCCCAAAAGCAGAGACGACCATCGGAATGTCCGCTCGCGCAGCAATGAGCGAGCATGGTCGTGAACTTCTGCACAAAGAATGGTTGGGTAAGTGGGAGCGCAGCGACGCCCAGGTTCCCATGGGGGCAAACGAAGAGGATGTCGCGTGGCGTGACGCAATCACGGGGCATCCGCAGTTTCGTTGAACGGGCTTGAGCGTCGGCGGCAGCTCCGCTGAATCTCAATCCGCCGATAAGGCGCCAGCATTCTTACCACGCTCAATCGAGATCAGAGCAGTCACAGGTTCTCTCTCGTTTGTTGAATGCATTACGTACTTGCGCTCGGAACTCTTCCGCGTGCACAAGGTTTGAGACTCGCTGCTCAACGAATTGACGTCTCATGACCCAGCTAAACACGTCTCTCCTGCGCGACAAGGGGCTACTTGCACAAGCAGCGACGCAGTCAGATGACTATGCGATGTTCGTCATGGATCCGTCGGGAAGAGTGCAAAGCCTGAACACCGGTGCGGAAAAGATTCTTGGTTACACGGCAGATGAAATTATCGGGCTCTCCGGTGACATGATTTTTACCCCCGAGGATCTTGCGCAAAACGTTCCGGACCAGGAGCGTGCTACGTCCATCACGATGGGACGTGCCGAAGATGAGCGATGGCACGTGCGCAAAGATGGCTCACGCTTCTGGGGATCGGGCGTGCTGACTGCGCTGCCGGGCGGGATCGGTTACATCAAAATTCTTCGAGATCTCACGGAGCGACAAACCGCGCAGCACGCTTTGAAGGCTTCTGAGGAACGATTTAGAACTCTCGCTACGAGCATTCCGCAATTGGTCTTCACTTCACTCGAGAATGGATCCCGCACCTGGGGAAGCCCGCAGTGGGTGATCTATACGGGCTTGTCGGATAAGGAGAGTCGTGACTTCGGCTGGCTCGAGGCTATTCATCCTGACGATCGGGATCGAACCACTTCGATGTGGCGCGAAGCAATGCTCAGCGGCATGTATCTCGTGGAGCATCGCATTCGTCGCGCGCAAAACATGGAATACCGCTGGCATCAGACACGTGCCACGCCGCTGCACATCGAAAGGCCAGGTCCGCGCGAGTGGGTCGGCGCGTCGACAGACATTCATGACCTGCGTGCGTTGAAAGAAAGTCAGCAGGTTTTGCTGGCCGAGTTACAGCATCGCACACGCAATCTCCTGGCCATGGTGCAATCGATCGCGGAGCGCAGTGCGCAAGGGGCCAGCTCGGTGCCCGCGTTCATTGCCGACTTTCGACAAAGGCTCAGCGCGCTGTCGCGTGCGGAAAGCATCACGCCGAGTTCTGATGAAGGCCGGATCGAGGTTCGCAATCTGGTCGAAACAGAATTGGCGGCGCATCTGGCGACAATCGGCAAGGATGCGAGAGTCACGATAGAAGGGCCTTCCGCCTCCATACCGCCCCAGGCGGCGCAACCTTTGATGCTGGCACTGCATGAGCTCGCGACTAACTCCGTCAAATACGGCGCGCTCTCTCAGGACACGGCACGGCTGCACGTACACTGGGGTACTGAAGGCATAAGAGATCGTCCGGAAATCGTTCTGCATTGGGAAGAAAGCGCAGTGAACATGCCAACGCCTGAAGAGAGGCGCCGCGGCTATGGAACCGAACTGATCGAGCGAGCACTCCCTTATCAGCTGAGTGCGGAAACCAAGCTCGAGTTCGGAGAGGAGGGAGTGCATTGCATGGTTCGTGTTCCCACCTCAACGCAACACCAGGTGTGATTCATGCCGCCGGCTCAGCCCTACGATGGGTTGAAAATACTCATCGTCGAAGACAACTACTTCGTCGCGTACGCTCTTGCACAACGTGTCCAGGACTTCGGTGCAACGGTCGTCGGGCCTGTCGCAACTTTGCAAAGCGCACTGGATATGGTGGAGAAGCACGGGTTCGAGCTGGATGGCGCATCGCTCGACATCAATCTGGGCGGACCCTTGGTGTTCCCCGTCGCGGACGAATTGACGGCGCGCGGCATCCCGTTCGTATTCTCAACGGGCTATGACGTGAGCGTGATTCCGGAAAACTATCGACACGTTCCCACGTGCCACAAGCCGGTCGCGGCTCAGACGGTTGCGCGCGAATTACTGGAGCGCGCAGCGCAATTCAGGGCACAACACCTGGAACGCAAAACACGCTGATGTGACGGCTCTCGCGCCTGCTCATTCATCGCTTGGGATGAGTCTGAATTCTGCGGATGCTTCAACATACTCGAACCCGACGCAGGCGCTCTCCTCAGGCTCTTCAGATTCGTCTGAGCTCTGATTGACCTGCTCAGTCAGACACACATTTCCTTCGAGTCTTCTGACACCATCTTCGCCCACTTCCTGAAGGAAGGTGAGCGGGCGTCCATCGCAGAGCCACTCGGCACTTTGATCCGGTGTAGCGCACGCTTGTCCGACAGCTTGAAGCACGGATTGCGCGATGGCTGGCGAAGCAGGCTCGAGCGTAATTGTTGAGCGCTCACAAGCCACCACGATGTCTTCGACCTCATCTGCCGTTGCGATGGCGCAGAGCATCACACCCGAGATGATGACCACAACATTGCATAGCCGGCGCTTGTGGCTATTGTTCGCAACACCCTCGAGTGGTTGCATGGCACGCCTCGGCTCTTGTTCTGTTTCGACTGTGCTCCGCCGGCCGAAGCGGCGCAAGGGCGGTTTACCTCGTCGCGTGTTCGCGTGAGAGAACATAAGCAGCAACTCGTGATGCTCGAGAGGCGATCAGGTGCGACTACAATCTGATGCATTGGATACGGAGATCACGATGAGACACGGGATTGCGCTAGCGTTCATTTGGGCTCTGGCCGGCTGCTCTGGCGGAGGCGGCGGAGATTCCAGTCACGGCTACCGAGGAGCGAGTGCCGCACAGTCTTCTGCGTGGGCGGGTCAATGGTTCGGCAGCGGGACTCGAACGGGTTCGAGCGAGCCGATCGCTGTCAGCGCAATGATCGACAAAACCGGGGACATGCAACTCGTCGTCAGCCCCGCCGTCATCATTGTGCCAACTCCAGATCCTGCGCCGCCCGCGGCCATCGTCGGGGTCCAGAGTTTTGGGCGCTACTTCGTTGTGCAGGCGAATGTGTGCTGCGAAAGCTCGTTCTCCGGGCGAGCCCGCGCGTTCAATGTCGGGATGAATGGAGTATCGATCGATCAATTCACGGGTTCAGTGACGAACGGAACGCTCGCCGGCGCTTTCAACTTTCAAGGTGAGTCGTACGCCTTCACTCTTTCGATGGATCCTCAATATCTTCAGCCTCTGAC
>JBJMWN010000157.1:0-12178 GCA_045810085.1 Povalibacter sp.
AACTGAAAGATCTGGTTGCCTGCGCCGATCGCAGTGGGTCCGTAGATGACGACATGAGGACCGATCCTACACTCGGACTGGATGCTGACGCCTGGACCTACGACCGTGTACGCACCGATCTCAACGTCAGGCGCGATCTGGGCGTCAGGTGAAACGACTGCAGTGGGATGGATGGCCACGCTTACTTACCTGTACCCGGAGCCACCATCATGGATGCGCTCGCAGCCTCGTCACCGTTCACTTCAGCGACCGTGGCGAACTTCCAGATGCCGCGCATGGAGCGTTCCAGCGTTGCTTTAAGAATCAACTGATCGCCTGGCTCGACGGGTTTGCGAAAACGCGCGTTATCGATCCCGACGAAGTACATCGGCCTCTCGGAATCCGGATATACGCCCGCAGTCACGAACGCAAGGATGCCCGCCGTTTGCGCCAGCGCCTCGAGGATCATGACACCGGGGAATACAGGCCGGTGCGGGAAGTGGCCGGGGAAGAAGTGCTCGTTGTAAGTCACGTTCTTCAATGCACGAATGGATTTCCCAGCGACACATTCGTACACGCGGTCGACCAACAGGAATGGATAGCGATGCGGCAGACGCCGCAACACCTCATTGATGTCCATGGTCAGGACTTGATCAGCCGGCTGATTTCCGTCGGTGTTGGTCATTCGCTCCCCTTCTTATTTCGATAGCAGCGCTGGATCACTCGGATTGCGAGCTGTCCTCGCCCGGATCCGGAGCGGCAGCCGCCGCGTGACCACGCATTCTGCGGACTTCACGGCCCAACTCGTCCAGGTGCCTGAAGCGGGCAGCATTTTTGCGGAATCTGGCCGTCTCGTCGACGGGCATGCCGCTCGAGTAGTAACCCGGTTTGCGAATGCTGCTGTTCACGAAGGACTGGCCTGTGAGAAAGACGTCATCGCAAATGGTCAGGTGGCCGGCGATGCCGACCATCCCGCCGATCATGCAACGCTTGCCGATCACGGCGCTGCCTGAAACACCCGCGCAACCTGCAATCACGGTGTGATCACCGATCTGCACGTTGTGACCAATCTGTATCTGGTTATCGAGCTTCACCCCATCGCCAATGACGGTGTCCTCGATCGCGCCCCGATCGATTGTGGTGTTCGCGCCGATCTCTACATCGTTGCCGATCCGAACGCAGCCGACCTGAGGCACTTTGATCCATTCGCCGCGATCCGGAGCCAGACCGAATCCGTCAGCGCCAATCACAACTCCCGGATGCAAAGTGCAACGTGCCCCGATGGAGACTCCGGAACACAAGGTGACACTCGCGACCAATCGCGTATCCGCCCCGATCCGCGTTCCCTCCATCACAACGCATCCTGGTCCGATCACGGCTCGCGCAGCGATCTCGACGCCCGCTTCAATGACTGCGAGGGCCCCGATAGAAGCAGAAGGATCGACCTGAACAGAAGGATCCACCACCGCGCTCGAATGTACTCCGGGCTTCGCAGTCACTGCCGGATGCAAGATGCCGGCAATACGCGCGTAAGTCGCGTACGGATTGGCAGAAAGCAAAGCTGCGACCGGGCTCGCATCCGCGAGCTTCGGCTCGAGGATCACGGCGCCTGCACGTGTTTGCGGAAGGAACTTCCGATACTTGGGATTGGCGAGAAAAGTGATGGCGCTCGCGTCGGCGCCTTCAAGCGTTGCGACGTGCGTGACGCGCAGGTCAGGATCGCCTTTCAGGCCGCAGCCGAAGCGAACGGCGAGTTCCCCCAGCGTGATGCCGTTGGGGGAACTATTCATGCAAAGCCTCGGCGCGAATCAGTTGCGCGAGTTATTGCTTGGTCGGTGCCGGAGTGGCCGGCTTGGCAGGCGTCGCACCGGACGCCGGCTTCGGAGCCACAGCACCACCGCTTGCCTTGTAGCGCGATTGCAGTGCCGTCAGCACCTGCGCCGTGATGTCCATCGACTCATTGACGTAAAGCACGCCATCGCCCACGACGAGGTCATAGTTGGCACCGCGTGCGAATGTCTGAACTTCCTGCATCAAGGAGCGCTGCAGTTTGCCGAGCTCTTCGTTACGACGCAGATTCAGGTCTTCGACGTACTCGTTCTGCTTGCGTGCCATTTCGCGTTGACCATCCCGCAGTTCTTTCTCGGCATTGCGACGCTCGTTCTCTGCCATCACGGCGCCGTCGCGCTGCAATTTGTCTTCCTTGGCTTTGAGGTCTTTCTGCTCAGCAACGATGGTCCTCTGGCGAGGTGCGAATTCGTCCTGTAACGCCTGCATCGCGGCCTTGGCCTGCGGCGCTTCTTCCAGGAGTCGCGGCACATTCACAACCGCAACCTTCAATTCAGCATGCGCCGCGCCGAGCGGCGCGAGCAGCGCGAGACCGGCAGAAACCGCGAATCCGAAAATGCTCAAACGTGCCATGTGAAATAAACCTTGTCCGAATTGTAGTAGTAGGTCGTCAGAACGCTTGTCCGATGGAGAATTGGAAGCCTTCCACTTCGTCCCCGTAGCGCGTAGGCGTGTCACCGCGCTGCGCGTTGAGCGGGATGGCATAGCTGAATCGGAACACTCCCAGCGGGGCGAGCCACTGCACCGCGACACCCGCCGATTGCCTCAGCTCATCATAACTGAACTTGTAGTCGACCGGCTGCCGGCCGACGCCACCGGTCGGATCGGGCGGGCCGACGAAATGAATGTTCTGGTCGGAGAAGACATTGCCGATGTCAAAGAACAGACTGAATCGTGCGCTGTTGCGCCATTTCTCGGGGATCGGCAACAGCAATTCGGTCTGTGCAATGGTCTTGATGTTGCCACCGTAAGGTCGGCCGTAGCTGTCCTTGGGACCCAGGCGACTCTCGCGGAAGCCACGGACTGACTCCGGACCGCCGCCGAAATACTGTCTGTAGGGCGGCAGCGCGGTCGTATCACCCAGCGCTTTGCCATAAGCGGCTTCGACATTCACCATCAATTTGAAATCACGCCAGATCGGAATGAACTTGAGCAGATCATAGGAGACGTTCCAGAACTCGACGTCGCTACCCGGCAGGGTGTAGCTGAGATTGACGCGCTGGCGAGTACCCGCTGTGGCGAAAATAGTTCGGTTGCGTGAGTCGAAGCTCCAGCCGGTGCTGAGTTCCAGTGTCCGGAACTGGGAACGGAACAGGCTGTAGTTCGGCAACTGCGAGCAAGGGATCGTTGGGGCCAGTTGCGCTATGCACTCGCTCGTCGAATCGCCGTTGTTCTGCACCCAGGCGTTGGCTTCTGCTGCGCTTCCCTGCGTTGTGGTCGCGAGCTCGGCTTGCTGTGCGGACAGACCGAAACTCAGGTACTGATATTCGGTGAGTGGGTAGTCGTAGCCGAGGGCAGCAGTGGCCGTCGTCGTGTCGAATTCCGAAGTTGCCGACGTGAATTGGGTAACGTCGCGATAGCCGAGCGAAATCGTGCGGCGCACGCCATCGATCGTGGTGTAGGGATCGGTATGCGAGAACGAATAGCTCTTCGCATAGCGGCCTGAGTTGATTTCCGCCTGCACGCGATTGCCGGTACCCATGAAGTTCGAGTGCGTGAAGCTGCCGTTCAAAATAACGGATTGCGATTCCGAATAGCCGATGCCGCCGCCGAACTGACCCGGCAGACCTTCTTTGATCTGGAAATCCACGTCGACGAGATCGGCAGCACCCGGAACCGGCGTGTTCTCGACTTCGACCTTCTCAATGAACGGAAGGCGCTCGATGCGCTGCTTGGAGCGATCAACTGCCGTGTTCGAAAGATATGAGCCTTCCATCTGCCGCATTTCGCGACGGAACACTTCGTCATTCACACCCGTCGTCCCGTTGAAGTTGACGCGTCGAACGTAGACGCGATTCTTCGGATCGACGACGAAGGTCAGAGCAACTTCTTTCGTCTCTTCGTTGGTCTGCGGCACTGGGTCGATGGTTGCGAACGCGTAGCCATCGAAGCCTAAACGCATCTTCATGGCTTCTGTCGTGCTGGTAATCAGCTTGCGAGAATAAGTATCGCCGGGCTGAATCATGATCAGGCGCTTGAGCTCGGATTCCGGAATGACCATGTTGCCGGCCATCTTCACATCCGAAACCTTGTAGACGTCTCCTTCATTCACGTTGACCGTGACGAAGATATCGTCCTTCTCGGGAGCGATTGCGACCTGAGTAGAGGTCACCGCGAAGTTCGCGTAACCGCGATCCATGTAATAGGAACGCAGTTTCTCGAGATCGCCCGACAGCGCTTCACGTGCATAGCGATCGTCCTGCTTGTACCAGGACAACCAGTTCGGTGTGTGCAGCTCAAATTCCTTCTGCAGCTCAGCGTCGGCAAACGCTGTGTTTCCAGCGATGTTGATCTGCCGGATGCGAGCGCGCTTGCCTTCGACGATATCGACCGACACCTTCACTTTGTTGCCCGGCACCTCATCAACTTTGGCATCGACGCGCACAGCGTACTTGCCGCGCGAGAAGTACTGGTCAGTGAGGTACTGCTTCACTTCATCAAGCACGGACTGATCGAATGTTTTTCCGGTCGCCAGACCGACGTTGCGCAACGAGCGCTGCAGATCCTCAGTCTTGATGTCCTTATTGCCCTTGATCTCGAAGCTCTCGATCGAAGGCCTCTCAACCACTGCGATGACGAGCGTGCCACCATCCCGACGCATTTCCACATCACGGAAAAAGCCGGTCGCATACAGCGCCTTCATCGCTTCCGACACGCGTCGCGGTTCCAGCTGATCGCCAATGTTCACGGGCAGATAGTTGTAAACGGTACCTTCAGAGATGCGCTGCAAACCTTCGATCCGGATGTCTCCGACCGTGAAGGTTTCAGCCGCACGCGACTGCGCTGAAGCAGCGAGCGGATACACACCGGCAGTGCCGGCCGCCGCGATCGCCAGCGTGGCGCGAATCAGGGTTCTCAAACGCATCAGAAGTAGTCTCTTACGGACGTGGTCTTGGCGGTCGAACGGAAAAATGCTGACTTAAGCACCAGAGCAAAGAGCTGCGACTCGGGCATACGCATACCGAGCCTGCGCCCTACATTCGCCGACTTGGATAAGCCAGCATCGAGATCGAAGCAGTGCCGTATCACGGAGCCAGGTGTCGTGCGATATCGTTGTAGAAAGCCAGCGACATCATCAGGATCAGCACCGCGATGCCAATCTGCTGACCGAAGAGCTGTGCACGCTCTGAGACCGGTTTGCCTTTCACCAGTTCCGCAAGTTGATACACAACTTGCCCGCCGTCGAGGATGGGAATGGGCAACAGGTTCAGAACGCCCAGGCTGATGCTGATCAAAGCCAGGGTACTCAGGAAAGTGCGCCAGCCTTGCCTTGCAGCAAAGCCGGTCGTCTCGGCGATCGCAATCGGACCCGAAATATTCTTGAGCGACACATCGCCCGTGACAATGCGTCCGACGATGCGAAGCGTGAAAATCGACGTATCCCAGGTCTTCGCGGCTGCCTGACCGACCGCAGACACCGGCCCGAATTTCTCGAGCGCCATCATATCGTCGGGTTTCATTCCCTGGGTGTCCAGGGTGTCACCGCGCGGCGCGATGCCTAACCGCCCGACCTTTTTGCCATCCACGTTCTCTTCTCGAACCTTCACCGGAATCTGCAAGGTCTGGTTCTCGCGAGACACCTCGAGCGTTACCTCGCGGTTGGCGCTTGGAGTCACGAGCTTGAGCAACTGAGAGAAATCTTCGACCGACTGGCCATCGAACTTTACGATCCGATCACCCACTTTCACGCCAGCCTGAGCAGCTACGCTGTTGTCGCTGAAGCCCCCGACGATGGGCGCAAGGCGCGGTCGCCAAAAATCAAAGCCGAGCCCCGTGAGCATCGTGTCGGCTTGCGTGAGTGCTCGACGCTGCTCACCGGTCTGCATCACGACGCTGCGCTCGGATCCATCACGGCCTCGCACGCGCATGTTGATAGTACCGTCGTCGATCAGATCATCCAGGGTGCCGAGCATTGCTGACTCGAGCGTCGCTACTGCTTTGCCGCCGACCTCGATGATCGTGTCCTCGTATTTGAGTCCAGCGCGCGCGGCGATCGAATCAACAACGACATCACCAACGATCGGCTTGAGCGTGGGCACACCGGCGGTGAACAGCACCCAATACATCAGAATTGCGAAGACGAGATTGAACGCGGGTCCCGCGAGAAGCACCGCGATGCGTTTCCAGACCGGCTGCCGGTTAAAGGCTCGATGCGCTTCGTGCGCGGGCACGGACCCTTCCCGCTCATCGAGCAGCTTGACATAGCCGCCCAAGGGAATTGCTGCGATGGCATATTCGACGGCATCTTTCCCCGAGGTGCGCTGCCACAAGGGCTTGCCGAAGCCAATCGAAAAGCGCAGCACCTTGATGCCTAAGCGCCGAGCGACCCAGAAATGGCCGAACTCATGGACAGCCACGAGAATGCCGATCGCCACCACGAACGTGAGAACGGCGATCAGGATCTCGAACGGACTGTTTGTTGAAATCATGCACACACTCCCGCAACGCGGCCTGGTGGGCTGGCCGGAATTGACCGTTGCGCTTCAGTCCTCGCCCAGGCATCGGCCGCCATCACATCTTGTAGCGATGTGGCTGAACGCACGCTGTGCTGTGACAACACGTCCTCGATCACTCGTGGTATTTCCACAAACGCCAGCTGCCCGGCAAGAAAAGCGCTGACGGCAATTTCATTCGCAGCATTGAGCACTGCAGGAGCGGTTCCCCCCGCTTCCGCAGCTTCGCGGGCGAGACGCAGGCATGGAAAGCGCTGAACATCTGGTGCCTCGAACTCGAGTCGCCCGGCACGCACGATGTCGAGGGATTCTACACCGGAGGCGATGCGATCCGGCCATCCCAGAGCATGCGCGATCGGCGTTCTCATGTCCGGGTTACCCAGCTGCGCCAGCACTGAACCGTCGCAATATTCAACCAGCGAATGCACGATGCTTTGAGGATGTACAACGACTTCCACCTGCGAGGGAGGCAGCGCGAATAACAAACAAGCTTCGATCAATTCCAGACCCTTGTTCATTAAAGTTGCGGAATCCACCGAAATCTTGCGACCCATCACCCAGCGGGGATGAGCACACGCCTGATCCGGCGTCACCGTTCTCAGCAACTCCGGAGAGGTGCGCAGGAAGGGGCCGCCCGATGCGGTCAACAACACTCGCTTGATGCCCGAGCGGACATCCGCGTGTGTCCCCATGCACTGGAAAATCGCATTGTGCTCGCTGTCTACCGGTACCAGCGTAGCGCCACCCGCCCTGACCGCTTCCATGAACAGCGGCCCCGACATGACGAGCGCTTCTTTGTTCGCGAGAAGTATCCGCTTGCCTGCTTTTGCCGCCGCCAGACTGGAGCGAAGGCCCGCTGCGCCGACAATTGCGGCCATCACTGTCTCAACACGGTCGTGAGAGGCGATTGCGCACAGCGCCTCCTCCCCTGACATCACTTGCGTGCCCAGACCCGCCTCTCGCAACTGGAGCTCTAGCGTTGCTGCGTCTGTGGGACTGCTCACGACGGCATATGCGGGTTTGTGTACGAGACACTGCTCCCGGAGTCGGGTCACATTGTGATGAGCCGTAAGGGCAATCACTTCAAACCTGCCGGGATGACGCAACAGCACATCCAGCGTGCTGACGCCGATGCTGCCGGTTGAGCCGAGCACCGCCACGCGCATACGAGGTGGCGCGGTCATGAAAAAAGTCCGAGGCGCTCGAGACCCAGCAGAAATACCGGCGCGGCAGCAGTGACACTGTCAACGCGATCAAGTACGCCCCCATGTCCAGGGAGCAGGCTCCCGCTATCTTTCAGCCCTGCATGCCGCTTGAAAAGACTCTCAGTGAGATCGCCGACTACGGATGCGATCACCACGACCGCACAAAGCGCCACGAATGCCGGCGCGCTGACGTGAAACCAGAACACACCCACGATCGCGAGCAAGATCGCTGCGACGAGCCCACCGTAGACGCCTTCCCAGGTTTTCCCTGGGCTGACGCGTGGAGCGAGCTTGTGCTTGCCGAAACGGCGACCGCCGAAATACGCACCCACATCAGCAGCCACTACCAGTAGCACCAGAAACAGCAATAGCTGAGAGGCGAGCGCGTGCAAGCGCACGAGCGCAAGCCATGCGGGTACCAGGACCAGCACACCTGCAATCAGAGTCGCAAAACGATTCATGTGCATGGGCATGAAAGCAATCCAGGCCACCGCAATGACCCACCATGCGATGGAAACGTACAAGACCACATCGAGTTGCGCGGTTTGGACACCCAGCTTCCACAAGGCGCCGATGCCCAGTGCGATCACGATGACGTACGCAAATCGCGGCAACGTGCCGGTCAGCGCGGAGAATGCAGCCCATTCCCAAGCACCCGCGAGTACGAGGAGCGCAAAGACAGCCATCGTGACTTGATGCGGCACCCAGAGGATGACCAGGAGCGCGAACGGAGCCAGCAACAATGCCGTGATGATGCGCTGCTTGAGCATCAGCCGGTCTCGACCTGCCCGGGCGCGAGTCCGAAGCGACGCTGTCGTGTCGCGAAAAAATCGAGAGCCTGAGCCAGCTCTTCATCCCCGAAATCCGGCCAAAGGGTGTCGCAGAAGTAGAGCTCGGTGTAAGCGAGGTTCCACAACAGGAAATTGCTGATGCGTTGTTCGCCACCCGTACGGATGAACAGGTCCGGATCGGGCAGCCCGGTGAGTGCCAGCTGGTTGTGCATGGCGTTTTCATCGATGTCTTCCGGCTTGAGCTCACCCGCGACGCAACGCCGCGCGAGCTGCTGGGCTGCGCAGGCGATATCCCAACGGCCGCCATAAGCAATCGCGATCGCCAGAGTCATTCGCGCATTTGCTGCTGTAAGTACTTCGGCGGCGCGCATCCGTTCACGCAGCGCAGTCGACAGCTGGTCCGAGTTGCCGATAAAGCGCAGCCGAATGTTGTTCTGGTGAAGTTCATCGACTTCATTATCGAGCGCCTCCAGAAAGCGGCTCATCAGCATCGAGACTTCCTCGCGCGGTCGCTTCCAGTTCTCGCTGGAGAATGCGAATAACGTGAGCACCTCAACGCCGCGCTTCGCACAGCCTTCGATGGTCGACTTCACTGATTTCACGCCCATGCGATGACCGGCAGGACGCGGGAGAGCCCTCTTCGCGGCCCAACGCCCATTCCCGTCCATAATGACGGCGACATGGCGCGGTACAGGCACGGAAGACTTTTTGGAGTTGTTCGCGAGAGGCATCGAAGCGGGCGAGGCTGGCGCTAATGCAGATCCTCAGACCTGCATCAGTTCCTTTTCCTTCTCCGCCAGGACCTGATCGATCTCGGCCACGTACTTGTCGGTCAGCTTCTGGACATCGTCCTGCGCCCGGCGATCGTCATCCTGAGAGACAAGCTTTTCCTTGAGCATGTCCTTCAGATCCTGATTCACATCACGGCGAACGTTGCGCACAGCGACGCGAGCGTTCTCCGCCTCGTGCCGCACGACCTTCGCGAGATCGCGACGTCGCTCCTCGGTCAAAGGCGGCATCGGAACACGAATAACAGTGCCAGCCGTATTCGGGTTCAAGCCGAGATCGGACTTCATGATCGCCTTCTCGACGGCCTGCACCATCCCCTTCTCCCAAGGCGTGACGGTGATCGTACGAGCATCCTCCAGCGCGATATTGGCCACCTGATTCAGCGGCACTTCGTTGCCGTAGTACTCGACGCGAATGTGCTCGAGCAGGCTCGGATGAGCACGGCCAGTGCGCAGTTTCTTGAGTTCGTTACGCAGCGCGAGCACGCATTTCTGCATTCGCTCGTTCGCATCTTTCTTGAGGTCATCCAGCATGGAACTCTCCAGTCATCGATCTTCGTGAATCGCGGCCGATCAACTTTTCGGCTGCAGCCTTCGAATCACGAGATCAGGCATTCGTTACCAGCGTGCCTACATCCTCACCGCGGACGATACGCATGAGCTCGCCGGGCTTGGTCAGGTCGAAAACACGCAGTGGAAGATTGTTATCCCGACACATCACGATCGCTGTCGCATCCATGACGTTCAGCCGGTCATCCAGCACCTTATCAAAGGTGAGGCGCTGATAGCGCGTTGCTGCTGGGTTCTTCATGGGGTCATCAGAGTAGATCCCGTTCACCTTTGTCGCCTTGAGCAGCAGATCGGCATTGATCTCAATGCCACGCAAGCTCGCGGCAGTGTCGGTCGTAAAAAAGGGATTGCCTGTGCCAGCAGCGAGAATCGTCACTCTCCCCTTCTCCAGATGACGCACCGCGCGACGACGGATGTATTCCTCGCAAACCTGATTGATCCGGATCGCGGACATGACGCGGGCATGCATCCCGAACGCTTCAACTGCGTCCTGAAGTGCAAGGCAGTTCATCACCGTGGCAAGCATTCCCATATGGTCGCCCGTTACGCGATCCATGCCAGAGCGTGCAAGGCCTGCACCGCGAAAAATATTACCGCCACCGATGACGACTGCCACCTGCAGACCGAGGCTCATGATTTCTCGAATCTCGCCGGCGACGCGCTTGAGCATCTTCGGATCGATTCCGTAGTCCTCATCCCCCATCAAAGCCTCTCCCGAGAGCTTCACAAGGATGCGTCGCAATCCATGCTGAGCGAGCGACTCGGGCGTCGAGGGTGATGTGGTCGATGCAGTCATGTGTATGCCTGGGTCAAACGAGGGCCTCGCAAAGCACGCCGCTTGGTGACGGTGTGTGGGCCCAAAGCAAAAGTGACGGAACCTATTATAGAGAACCCCGCCAGGGCGGGGTTCTCTCGATCTCTGATCAGTGCGGTTTAGAGGGCGGAGTTCCCTTTGAACTCTCCACCTGCTTTCTGACTTCCTCCGCGAAGTCCTCCTGCTTCTTCTCGATACCTGCGCCTACCTCGTAGCGAACGAAAGCGGCAACGTCTGCACCCGACTGTTTCAGGTACTGCTCGACGCTCTGCTTATCATCCTTAACGAAAGGCTGGCCGAGCAGCGTGATCTCGTTCATCCACTTACGGATCTTGCCTTCGACGACCTTGGCGACGATGGCTTCGGGCTTTCCGACCATCTTCGGATCGGCTTTGGTCTGCTCCGCGTGGATGTCCTGTTCCTTGGCAACCAGGTCCGCAGGAATGTCCGAAGAGGACACATGCGGAGGATTGATTGCGGCCACGTGCATCGCAATGTCCTTTGCGATGGCTTCGTCGCCTTTCTTCAGCGAGACGAGCGCGCCGATGCGCGAGCCGTGCAAATAAGTCCCGATGACGACTGGGGACTCCAGGATCTCGAAGCGACGCACACTGATGTTCTCGCCGATCTTGGCGATCAACGTACGACGGACATCATCCAGTGTTCCACTTCCGGACGAAGCCGCGAGCAATGCATCGACCGAACCTGGACGCTCTGCGAGCGCGGCCTTGGCAACGCTGGCTGCAAACGCCTTGAAGTCGTTCTCACGCGCGACGAAATCGGTTTCGCAATTCACTTCCACAATTGCAGCGCGCTTCGCATCGGCCGAACGCTCGATCACGATCACGCCTTCCGCAGCGATTCGCGAAGCTTTCTTGTCTGCCTTTGCAAGACCGCTCTTGCGCATCAACTCAGCGGCGGCATCCAGATCGCCATTCGTTTCGGTGAGCGCCTTCTTGCACTCCATCATGCCCGCGCCGGTACGCTCGCGGAGCTGCTTGACTGCTTCAGCTGTAACGGCCATCGATTACTCCGAAACTGGGGTGTCAGCGACGGCTGGGGAACTCGTAGCGCCGGGGGCAGCAGTGGCGGCCGGGGTATCCGCAGCGGGAGCCTTACGCATCGATGCCCGGCGGCTGGCCATGACGTCCTGCGCGCTCGAATCCGAGTCCACATCTTCGAGCTCGGGCTCAGGTGCCGCTGCCGCGACCGCATCCTCTTCACGGACCGGACGCTTGCGTGCACCCACTTTCTTCTTCACGGCAGCCGTCTTTGCGGGACGACGTGCTGGTGCAGCGCCGCCTGACTTGGGCTTCGGCTTGCCTTCGGCATCCAGCTCGACGAATTCGTCTTCGCCGGTCGGCACTTCAGGTTGCGCCGATTTGCCCTCGAATACCGCATCCGCGATGCCAGCGGCATACAGCTGGATGGCGCGCATGGCGTCGTCATTCCCTGGGATTACGAAGTCGACATCGTCCGGTGTGCAGTTGGTATCGACAACGGCGACAAC